>JAHFQV010000214.1 GCA_023259175.1 Oxalobacteraceae bacterium
TTCAAACCACCGTCCAAGCTTTCACTTCCTTTAAAACCCAAACGCGAAGTTGAATTCAAACCACTGTCTAATGAAGTTACTTTACCTGCACCAGCATCTTTATAAGCAACGCCAGCATCCAAAATACCGTAGATTGTCACCGATGACTGCGCCATCGCAGCATTAGAGGCAGCGAAACACAGCGTTGACACAGCCAAGGCAAGAATTGTTTTTTTCATGTTTAAATTCCAAAAATTAAAATGTTTTGCGGCAGTGCTTACATGCCACGAAGCTAAAGCAGCGCGAAGTATAAACGCTAAAAATGACAGTTTAATGACGTATGATCAAATTTGATTGCCCGCGTCCCTTAGGTCACGCTGAACCACTTTGATTTTTTGCATATCTCCGTCCAGCATACCAAAGTATTACAGCCAAAATCGCAAATACCATTTGACCAAGCGCCAAACTGAGCACCGAATAATCAAGCGCAGGAGCGATAACACCGGCCACTAAAGCGGCCACCAAGGTCACCGAAGCCGATTGGCAAGAGGCGACCACGCCACGGATGTGTGAGAACAATTCCAGCACCATCAGGGTTGCACCCGGAAACACCAGCGACATACCAAAGGCATAAAAAAATAAAGGGAATACCGACCACGGCAACATCGCAGGCAAAAAGAAATGGAAAGTCACATTCACCACTGAAGCGCTCAGTAGAAATACAAAACCCAACGCGATTTGCTGCGCGATACTGGTTTTACCCGCTAGTCGATTGGCCACAAACGAGCCCAAAAAAATCCCGCTCACCATCGGTATGAACTGCCAACCAAAACTCTGCGCATCCAAATGCAGATGTTGGGTTATAAAGGCAGGTGCCGATGAAATATACAAAAACAAACCCGCAAAATTACAGGCGATCGTTCCAGCTTTAAAATAAAAGCGCGGCGAAGTAAACACATCACGATAGCTACGCCACAAAAAATCGACATTAAAGGCTTGCCGTTTTTCGACTGGCAAGGACTCAGGCAAATAGCGGTAGCATCCTATCAAAAGCAAAACCGTATACACAAACAGCAGTAAAAAAATCGTCCGCCAATCCGAGTGTGCGACCACCCAACCACCGATAATTGGCGCTATCGCAGGTGCAATCGAAAAAATCATCGATACCAAAGAAAGCAAGCGCTCTGCTGGCGCGCCCTCATATAAATCGCGCACAATCGCCCGTCCGATCACCATGCCCGCGCCCGCCGCGACTCCCTGCATAATGCGAAATACCCACAAATAATGCACCGTATGCGCCGACGCACAACCAAACGAAGCGACCGCAAAAATCACCAAGGCGACCAGTACAACATTTCGCCGACCAAAGGAATCGGAAAAAGCACCGTGCCACAAAGTCATAAATGCAAACGACAATAAATACGCCGTCAAAGTTTGCTGCACCTCAATTGAAGATGCATTCAAACTCGTCTGTATCGAGGCAAAAGCAGGCAAATAAGTGTCGATGGAAAAAGGCCCCAGCATCGACAGCGCAGCGAGCAAAGTCGCGAGCCCGGCGTTACTGAGTTTAATTTTGGAACGCATAGAAGACCTTCAAAAACTGAGAGAAAAACTTACAAACCAAGGCAAACGTATTTCATTTCCAGATACTCGTCCATCCCGTACTTTGAACCTTCACGGCCTAAACCCGATTGTTTAACGCCGCCAAAAGGGCTGACTTCATTCGCAATCAAACCCGTATTCACACCGACCATCCCGTATTCCAATTTTTCGGCCACGCGCCAAATTCGCCCGATGTCACGCGCATAGAAATAAGCAGCCAAACCAAAATCAGTATCATTAGCGGCGGCAATCACTTCCCCTTCCGTTTTGAAGCTCGTAACAGCGGCCAAGGGTCCGAAAGTTTCTTCACGCATCACCAACATCGCATGATTGACATCGGCAATAATCGTAGGTTCAAAAAACAATCCCCCCTTTTCGTGCAAGTGCCCGCCTGCAATCAAGCGTCCGCCGTGCTCGAGCGCATCACGCACATGCAATTGCACTTTATCAATCGCCTGCTGATCAATCATCGGGCCTTGCCTCACACCGACTTCAGTCCCCTCGCCCACTTTCACTTTTCGCAAGGCCAGTGCAAATTTTTCCAAGAAAATCTCATATAAATTCTCGTGCACATAAAAACGATTTGTGCAAACACAGGTTTGCCCAGCATTTCTAAATTTCGATTGTAATGCGCCTTCAACTGCCGCATCCAAATCCGCATCTTCAAACACGATAAAAGGCGCATGACCGCCCAATTCCAAAGCGATTTTTTTCAAACTAGGCGCGCACTGCTGCATCAAGAGTCGACCCACTGGTGTAGAACCGGTAAAAGACAAATGCCGCACGATTTGACTACTGCATAGCGCCTGACCAATCGCAATAGAATTCTCTGCGTCCCCCGTTACCACATTCAAAACACCCGCCGGCAAACCTGCGCGGTGCGCCAAATCAGCTAATGCCAAAGCACACAAAGGCGTTTGTTCCGCGGGTTTAATCACGATGGTACAGCCAGCCGCCAAAGCCGGAGCCACTTTACGGGTAATCATCGCCAGTGGAAAATTCCAAGGCGTAATCGCGGCGCAAACACCGATAGGCTGCTTCAACACCAGTGTGCGCTTGTCAAGCCAAGTCGATGCCAACACATCACCCGACACCCGCTTCGCTTCTTCCGCAAACCACTCCACAAAACTCGCACCGTACAAAACCTCACCCTTCGCTTCTGCCAAAGGCTTACCCTGTTCGGCTGTCATGATGGCAGCCAGATCATCGGCATGCGCAATGATCAAATCAAACCAACGACGCAAAATTGTGGCGCGTTCTTTACCGGTTAACCCCGACCAAGCGAGTAAGGCATCTTGTGCCGCCGCGATAGCTTCGTGCGTATGGCTAGTAGTGAGATTGCTGACCTCGGCGATTAAAGCGCCGGTAGCAGGATTGAAAACAGCAAAGCGCTCATCAACTTCTATCCAGCGATGTGCGATGAAAGCTTGATCGTGAATCAACGTGGTGTCGTTCAGGTGGGGGCGAATATAGGCGGGCATGGCAATAAGTGAGCGTAAAAAGAAGGTGACAATGACAATTAGCGACAAGGGGCTGTAAGCTTACAAAAGCACACAACATCTT
>JAHFQV010000215.1 GCA_023259175.1 Oxalobacteraceae bacterium
CGCAGCTTTGGTGTTTTTTGAGCGCTGCCCGCAAACTCATTCCCTATCATTGCAAACCTTATTGGAAAAGCTCAGTCAGACTTGGGTATAGCGATGACTCTTTCCGTGTTTAGCTACCCCTTCTTCATCGGATGGGAGAAGGGTTGGTTCTATTTTGCCGATTTAACTTACGTTTGTTTTAGGTTGGGTATTGACTTTGATTTGCATGCACATCAAAGTCACCTTAAAAACCTTGTGAGAGTTCACTATTCTCTGCAACTCTAGGGCAGGTGCGTTTTAAAGTAGCCAAGAAACGACAGGCAAGCACATGTTTTCCTTGACGCTCGGCTTGAGTGTATAAATCGTGCAAGAGCCATGAATTCTCTCGATTTGCCTTGATTATCGGTATCCAGTCCTCACCGGGCAACCATCCTATAAGGGCATAGAGTGTATCGATGGACAGCTGACTTAAAACCACTTTTGGTGAGTGGCGAAATAACCATGCGGTGCGACGGCGCTTGTCTTCCAATGGTAAATCGGCTTTGCTCACTGCATCGATCGCTTGCGATGTCCAATGTGGAAATATACCGGTTTTTGTGCTTATCTTTAAAGCTTCGTCGTGAAGAGCAAGTACCGCTTCAATGTAAGAGTTGCGTTCCGATGCCCAATGTTGGTCAATAAAGGCGTTGAGTGTGTTTTCGCGGTGATCGTTTACTTCGGTTTCGCCAAAACATTTCCATAGACCTTGTAATCCGCACTGCGATAATAGCTCCTGCATTGGATCACTTTTTCGAGGTAGCTTATTGAGTATTGTGCCCGTCACAGGCGTATTTTCGAATGTAAGTAATTGGAAGGGTGTCATCCCGCACGTACCTTGTCCAATACCGCCAACCAAAAGAAAATGCTGATGAGTTTGGGTGTCGAGTAAGAGTTCGCCGCCCTGATTTTTGGTTTCACCAAAATCTGATTTCTGTAAGATACCGCCAATCACTTTCCAGAGTTCACTCATCGACTGTCCTTCGGTGCATGGTGCAAAATGCTGCATTCCTGTGAAGCTGTCTTCATAAAAATCATGGCGACCTCCAGTGTCGCCACCCCACACTAGTAAAGCGCATTCCTTTTCACCAGGAAGCGTTATGGGTTGAACGCCATCAATTGTTTTCTCACCCATTGTGTTTTTGATGAGTGCCTGGCGCCAAACTTCATTTGCTTGAAAGTGACAGGTGGCTTGCTCAAGCACAAAGTGTCGTGACGGGTTAGTTGGTTTTGGTTCGATCATGCCAGCAGTTATGAGTGGCTGCAAAACAGCAACTTTATCTTGTTCCCAGCAACCGGCATCAAGAATTACTGGTCTCGATGGCTTGGCACCGCCGTCGAGTAGGATGAGTGCTTTTTCTAGAATTTTCTGGTCTACATTTCCCCAACTACAGCTATTATTTTCAGTGTCACGCGAGTAAGGTTCTAGCAGACTTTCGTGAATTTTTCCAACAAGTTGGGGTAAAGAGGATTTCAAATGCGGCCAAAATTCGCGAATTACATCTTTATTGCTACGATCAAGCCAGCCAGATAACTCCTCAGCACTGGGTCGGTAGCCTAACTGTAACAGGCTTAATCGATGCTGTTGCGGTACAAACATCCACAGTTTTCCATCGAAAGATTTCGGCAAGGGCGCTCGTAAGTGTGCGAGTACGCGCCCCCAACTAGCGGCTAGATTAGAAACTTTGGTATATTCATCGTACCAACCTGCATTCATCAACATCCCTCCCAATAGGATGTCGGGCTTCCGAATTGGCAGGTCTCCAAGCATTTTTATGGCCCAGTCACCATCAGCGGGAGTTAGCTCTTTTGACCAGCGTACCAATGCTGTGATGACTTCTTTTTCTTCGAGTGCCGCCTTTAAGCTGGGGATCGGGATATGTGCTAGTACGGCGCGTTTAACCGATACCGGAGATTTGGACAAGATAGTTCGTAAAACTACCGCGCGGCTAAACGCCACATCATTAAATGGATGGCGGATATGAAGCTTGAATAAAGAATCAACATCACTCAGATTTGTGAGATGTTCAATCAGGTAAGGGAAAATAGGGTTGCTCAGGCGTGTATCAGCAAACTCGATATCAGCGCGGGCCACTCCGCTTCTTCTGATTTCAGCAGCGAATCTAGGACTGTCACTGCTAGCCGGCACCGTGGTAATTCCTTGCTCAATCAAGGCTAATACAAGCTCCGTTGAGTTACGTTCTAGTGCAATCGCAAGCAAGCGCTCGCCAAATTTTCCTTTCGGTAACGGCATTCTAAGGGATAGTAATTTTGCGACTGCGCGCTTCTCATCCTTTCCTTTTAGTGCGCCCCATGCTATGAGTAGTTGTGGCGCGCGTTCTGGCGCTGTGACTTTAGGCAATTTGAGTAAGGTATCAATGACAGACCAACGTTGATATTGAATTGCCAAAGCGAGTGAATCTGGTTGATCGGGGCCACCGTCGAGTGATTTCAGAGGATCAGCACCGTGAGTGATCAGCCAGCGTGCGGTTGCCTCGAGTCCGCTGCGGATCGCATGATGCAGCAGGGTTCCTTGGTGTTGTGTTTGGTTGAAATCCGCACCTGCTTTTTTCTGGCGCACCAGCCAAAGAATGAGTCCATCTTCGTCTTCGCTTTCAAATCCTTTGGGCGCAACGTGACCCCACTCTCCCTCTTCGGGTTTGGATTGCGGTAGGGAGAGAAGTGCATCGAATGCGCTTTGAGTAGCAGTATCGTTTGCTGCCTGAGTGGGAAACGCAACAAGCACTAAAAATAGAAAAGCGGCAAAAATAAAAACACGCTGTAGGGGCATAGTCGCTCGACGGAAATTGGGGGAGGTGATGGTATGATATTCCGCTAGGTTTATCTAAGCAATGCGGGTGTGCCAAGAACACCATTTTGTAGGCCTCTGAAGTAAACTGTCATCCTTTTTCTTCTTCGATAGAGCACCAAGTTGGGTTCCCCCCGTTTGTCAGAAAACTTACCGACTCCCACACGTAGAGTCGTCACAAATGGGGGCTCTGGCCAAATTCAAGCCTCTGCGATTCTCTTGGCGATGTGCGCTAGGGCTTCTTCTACTTGGTCGATTAGGATTAAACATAAGTCGCCGTCCTTGAGTGTTGCGAGGGCGGTGTCGATGGCGATGAATTC
>JAHFQV010000216.1 GCA_023259175.1 Oxalobacteraceae bacterium
AACAAGGCCTGCAACTCCACTTGGGTAGCGCCGTCTTAGGCATGAATTCAGCGCAAGATGCGGTCAGAATACGCAATAGCGCCGGCGAAGAATCCGAATTGGCCGCCGACAGAGTCTTAGTCGCGGTCGGCCGTCGTCCACACACCGAAGGCTATGGCTTGGAAATGCTCAAGCTCGACATGCAAGGCCGCGCAGTCAAAATCGACGACCAATGCAAGACTTCCATGCGCAATGTGTGGGCCATCGGCGACTTAACGGGCGAACCTATGTTAGCCCATCGCGCCATGGCGCAAGGCGAAATGGTGGCCGAAATCATCTCCGGCAAACGGCGCCATTTCATGCCCGCTGCAATTCCCGCAGTCTGCTTTACCGACCCCGAATTAGTCGTGGTCGGCAGCAGTCCACTAGAAGCACAAGCAGCACAAGCCGCGCAAGCATCAGGCATCGAGATCATCACGGCAAGCTTCCCCTTCGCCGCCAACGGCCGTGCCATGAGTCTAGAAGCCAATGAAGGATTTGTCCGCGTGGTCGCCCGCAAAGACAATCATCGCATTTTAGGCTGGCAAGCGGTCGGCAAAGGCGTCTCAGAACTCAGCGCAGCATTCGGCTTATCGCTGGAAATGGGGGCGACTTTAGAAGATGTCGCAGGCACCATCCATTCCCACCCCACGCTGGGCGAAGCCGTACAAGAAGCTGCATTGCGGGCCTTGGGACATGCTTTGCATATTTAGATTGGAGGCTTTGAACGTTCGTGCGTTTATTTGAGATCATTCCGCACATCAGTTCCAAATAAACCTCTTCTCCCCCACACGGGAGAAGAGTCGAGGTTGAAAGAAGTTCAGTACAACTCTCGCAAATTAGAACTGAAAATCATTTCTCCAAAGTCGCTTCACTATCAAATGATTCGCGCTGCCATTCTTATAGTGAGGTCGGACGGTGCAAAAATGCTGTGATGGTGGAAGCGGTAAGAATTATCGCGGTAGGTGCGAGGCTCTTGCACCGTAACTCGACATGGTTCGGCTAATGGGTGACCCTAGCCTCCTAAGTTTAAGCCAATCTTATCGAGGCGTGATACTGTGCCACGGTCGTATCATTGCTGACCAATGTGATTCCCTCCACCATGGCTTGGGCAATCAACAATATATCAAATGGGTCTTTGTGGAGCTGGGGCAAGTCACTTATTGCCAGCACATGTTCGCTGAGTATAGGGAGTTCGCGATATCCATTGTCAATCAAGCCGCGGCGCAGTAGGCGTGCATAGCCCTGAAAATCAGGACGATTTAGTCCATGTTTGATGGCAATTTCCCATAGGCTTGCTACGCTAAAAAGCAGTTCATTTTCTGGATTCGCCATCAGGGCACGGGCGCTTGGAGGTAAACGTTCGATACCGTCCGCCGCCCAAATTAATAGATGGGTATCGAGCAATAACTTCACACGTCACCCTCGAACATGGTTTGAATTTTACCTGCACCCATCGTGTTAAAGTCGTCTGGCACTTTAATCTGACCCGCCATGAATCCAAATCGCTTCATTTGTGACGATGGTGGGGTATCGAGTGCGGTAACTTTTACCATAGGCTTGCCCGCTTTGGCGATCACGAAGGACTCGCCCTTGGCCGCCATTTCAAGCAATTTTGAAAGCTGCGTTTTAGCATCGTGTATGTCGTAGGTTTTCATAGGCGCCACAAGTAAGTCAAGTTCAGTGAACTAAGTTTATATGACAGACCCTTGTAGGGCAAACACTCCTTTTCTCTATTCACCACGTGTCATACGTGCGTCTTGAAGACGTGTTCACTGCTTCGAAAACAAGGTAGTAAAGTGTAATTTTCGTCAGACACCAATCGCAGTAGGTGGCTTGCGCCGCATTATGATCAGATTCGCTCAACAAATAATAAATTGCATCGCCGTTTTTATCATATCGTTGGACGGTGCAATACGCTGCGCTATTGCACCCCTGCTGGCGCAGGCTGAGCCAGGTCGAGCCACTGCGTACTTTGCGTAGTCATTTACACGGTACGATCAGTTTGACGCATACCTGTTCTATGGCCTGTGGCCGTACACTGGTTTCACCGCGAAACGGTGCGTCTAGCATGGCCAAAAAAGCGATAGAAGCACCGATCACTGCCATATGTGAGCCGATTAACACATGGTTGGTAAGGGTGGCTTGGTAGCGGGCGTTGAAGAGCATACTGACCATCACTAAGGACAGCATCATGCTCCAAAATAGGCTGGGAATTGCGTGTTGTGCCTTCTCAATAATTGTGTCATGCGCTTTTTCTAAAGCGTCGAAATCATGTTTGAGTAGCTGAAATTGTTCTGACTTGTCCTTGGAAAAAGTAGCTATTTTGTCGAGTTCGTTGGCGAGCACTTCGAGTTGGTCCCGGGTTACTTGCAGATCTGAGATGTTTTGCGAAGCTAGGGCGGGCCATTCTTTATGGATAAGGCTGAAGGTATAGTTGGCCAAAGCACGGCGTGCAGCTTGAATTTCGTCGCTATTTTGAAGTGCAAGATGGTGATCAAATTGCTTGATCTTAAGCGCTTCAACGTTGACCGCTTCATTGGCATTGGCAAGATTCTGCCGTGCTTCTCCGATCGCAAAGGCGAGCAAGAGTACGGCGAAAGCGATCAAGCTTTTTTGAATATTGGTCGCGATCTCGTGGCTTTCAGTATCCAATTTGAGCGGCATTATACGACGCCCCAATTTTGCCATGACAATGCTTAAGGCGGCAGCGAGTAAGGCGAAGGTAAACGCAATGAGGAGGTTAGGTGTGGTGCTAAGAAATTGGTTAATTAAGTTCATGACGATAGTGATTTCTCAAAGAATTAATCTGACTAGGAAAATAGAAACAAAACACCAGCCGCTGCGGGCCTTGCTCTGCAACTGGAATTAGTTTTTGCAGGCGTTGCCGCGTGGTGCGGGCGAGCTTCATAGCTTGTCGTGCGTGTTATAGATTGCAAATCCAGCAAAATTTGTGCCACCTTGGGATGTTTTTTTGCCTGGGTGTGGTACACCTTTTGGAGATTGGTCTATCAGGTCAAACTCGAAGCGGTGTTTTGCCAGTCTCCTCTTTGATTGAGATTAAGCTTACATGCAATGGTAATGTATTTTACATGTAAATGTCAATTTGCTTGAGGATG
>JAHFQV010000029.1 GCA_023259175.1 Oxalobacteraceae bacterium
CCCGTATCTTCCCGACCAAAAAGCAAATAGACTGCCAGAAAAAGCACGGCACACAAGGCTGCAATCAAGAGCAATTGCTTTTGTTTTCGATTCATATTGACTCAAATCTGGAGGATAAATTACGCGCAAAACCGCACAAGCAAAAAAGCCGCTGAAACGCGGCTTTCAATGAGCACAATACGCGACACGATACGCTACACCAAACGCTGCCAAATCGCTGTTGTCGCAGCAGCTTGATTGAGCGAATAAAAATGCAAACCTGGCGCACCACCGGCGAGCAAACGTTCGCACATCGCGGTGACCACATCGAGGCCAAAGGCTTTGATAGAGGCGCTATCGTCCCCAAAACTTTGAAGTTTCAATCGTAGCCAACGCGGGATTTCTGCGCCGCACATTTCCGAGAAGCGCATCAGTTGACTGCTATTGGTAATGGGCATAATGCCTGCAACTATCGGCGCATCGACACCCGCTTTTTGCGCCAACTCGACAAACTGAAAGTAAGCATCCGCATTATAAAAATACTGCGTGATCGCTGCGTTCGCCCCTGCTTTCATCTTGCGTACAAAACTCTGTAAATCGTCTTGTGGTGAACGCGCTTGCGGATGCATTTCGGGATACGCCGCCACTTCGATATGGAACCAGTCACCAGTTTCTGCGCGTATAAATTCAACGAGCTCATTGGCATAGCGAAATTCACCGCCCATCCCATAGCCACTTGGCAAATCGCCACGTAAAGCAACCAAACGACGAATATCGTGATCCTGGTAAGTCTTTAAAATTTGACGTATCGAATCACGCGTTCCACCGACACAGGACAGATGGGGTGCAGCATCGAAACCTTCTTTACGAATTTCGACGATGGTATCAAGCGTACCTTGCTGCGTTGTGCCGCCAGCGCCAAAGGTTACTGAAAAATACTTGGGCTGTAACACAGCCAATTTTGCGCGCACCACGCGCAATTTCTCCACACCTTCTGCCGTTTTTGGCGGGAAAAATTCAATGCTGAAATTAGGTAGATTCATTTTTTTTCAGAAGTAAAGTAGAGAGCGTCCATGAAATGATGCTATACAAAATCGCCCCTAAAACCGAAGACCAAAATCCTGCTACATGAAAGCCTTGCACCATGTTTGCAACCATCCAAAACATCAGTCCATTAATGAGTAAAATAAAAAATCCCAAGCTCAATACCGTCGCTGGCAAAGTGAGCAAAATCACGATAGGGCGAATAATCGTATTCACAAAACCCAAAACCAAAGCCACCCACAAGGCCGTCGTAAAACGATCAATGCTGATGGAATTGAGCAAATAAGGCAAGGCTAACAAGGCCGTTGCATTGATCAACCAAGTCGCAAGTAAGCGCATGAAATTTCCAAAAAAAATGAGACGGTCAATACACCGGGACAGATGCAACGTGGACGAAGAAAGTGCTTACAACTTTCTTCGCCCATCGAAACATCAATATCTGTAATGCTCAGGCTTGTACGGTCCTTCTTTTTTCACGCCAATATAATTGGCCTGCTCGTCTGTCAAAACGCTTAATTGCGCATTGAGTTTTTTCAATTGCAAACGCGCGACTTTTTCGTCTAAGTGCTTAGGCAAGGTATACACGCCGACCGGATACTGACTGGTATTGACGAACAATTCGATCTGCGCAATGGTTTGATTGGCGAACGAAGAACTCATCACATAGGAAGGATGCCCGGTACCGCAACCCAAATTCACTAAGCGACCTTCAGCCAATAAAATAATCCGACGACCGCTCGGGAAAATCACATGATCCACTTGTGGTTTAATATTATCCCACTGATACTGCTTGATCGAAGCGACATCGATTTCATTATCGAAATGACCGATATTGCACACGATAGCCTGATCTTTCATCTTGAGCATATGCTCGTGGCTGATGACGTGATAATTGCCCGTGGTCGTCACAAAAATGTCACCGTGCTCGCTGGCATAATCCATCGTAACGACGCGAAAACCTTCCATCGCCGCTTGCAGTGCGCAAATAGGATCAATCTCGGTCACCCACACTTGTGCGGATAAGGCGCGCATCGCTTGCGAGCAGCCTTTACCAACATCGCCATAACCCGCAATCACCGCAACTTTACCTGCGATCATGACATCGGTTGCGCGCTTAATACCATCGACTAAAGATTCGCGACAGCCGTACAAATTGTCGAACTTGGACTTGGTCACGGAGTCATTGACATTGATTGCAGGGAAAGCGAGCTTGCCTTCTTTATGCATTTGATAGAGACGATGTACGCCCGTGGTGGTTTCTTCGGTCACGCCTTTAATGGCGGCTAAACGTTTGGAATACCAATCAGCTTCAACTTCTAAATGTTTTTTAATCGCGTTATAGAGGCAGGTTTCTTCTTCAGAACCTGGATTATTCAAAACAGAGCGATCTTTTTCAGCGCGCGTGCCTAAATGCAAAAGCAAAGTAGCATCGCCACCATCATCTAAAATCATATTGGAATAGCCGCCGTCTTTCCATTCAAAAATTCGGTGCGTGAAATCCCAGTATTCATCTAAATTTTCGCCTTTAAAAGCGAAAACGGGTGTGCCCCCAGCTGCGATCGCTGCCGCCGCATGGTCTTGCGTGGAATAGATATTGCAAGAAGCCCAGCGAACTTGTGCGCCGAGTGCATTTAAGGTTTCAATCAGCACGGCCGTTTGTATGGTCATGTGCAGAGACCCGGTAATGCGTGCGCCTTTCAATGGTTGACTGGCCGCAAATTCTTCGCGTATGGCCATCAAACCTGGCATTTCTGTTTCTGCAATTTGAATTTCTTTGCGTCCCCACCCGGCTAAGCTGATGTCAGCGACGAGGTAGTCTGGGTTGCTAGTATGGGATGTCATGATCGTGGCGTTCTCACGCCCTCCTTTCGTATGAAAAAAGTAACGTGAGCGCAGTTGCGGTAAGTACACCGAAAAATTAATCGGTGACTCGCGAAATCCAAGCCTGGCAGAAAAGTGTATTTCCTAATATTCCCGTCGCAGCGCTCCTTGGAGACTTTGCAGTATAGCGCAAAAAAATCAAAAAAGCGAAATCGCTCTTTTCAAATCGCTGCCCATAAGGAGCCTCGCTCATTTTTTTAAAGTCCGTCAAATTGGCAAACTTTAAAAATTGGTAGGCCTGTCGCTTCGACCAAACGCGAGCCGCCCAACTCCGGTAAATCCACAATCACAGCGCCTTCCACCACCGTCGCGCCTAAGCGCTCTAGCAATTTTTTACCCGCCATCATTGTCCCACCGGTGGCGATTAAATCATCGACCAATAAAACCCGATCGCCCTTTTTGCAAGCGTCGGTATGCATTTCAACGGTCGCGCTACCATATTCCAACTCGTATGGTTCTGACACAGTCGCAAAGGGTAATTTGCCCTTTTTGCGTATAGGAACAAAACCTAAATTCAATTCATACGCCAGAACCGAGCCGACGATAAAGCCACGCGCATCGATCCCCGCCACCAAATCTAATTTTGCATCCATATAGCGATGCACAAACACATCCATCAAAACTCGAAAGGTTTTAGGGTTTTGCAGTAAGGGCGTAATGTCACGAAACTGCACCCCAGCGTGCGGCCAATCGGGTACCGTGCGTATATGCAGTTTCATATAGTCGCTCACGTTGCGCATAGTTGATTTCCTCAATATCTTGGATTAACGTTGATGCAAACGTGATTCAGCGCGAGCGACACCTTCGGCCGTACCGCGTAGCACGATCACATCTCCCACTTGAATAATCAAAGTTGCCACTGGATCGAGTCGATTTTTACCACGTCGAAGCGACGAAACATCGACCTCGAATTGACTCAATTCTATTGATTCCAAAGTCTGCTCCACCACTGAAACCCCTTCTTCAATCACGACCGAATGCAAACGAATTTGTAAATGCTCCGTGTTATCGACCGCATCACTCACGCCATGAAAAAATCCGCGCAATGCCGAGTAACGCGCATCCCGCGCCGTCTGTACCGTATGCAGCACGCGCCGCAAAGGCACGCCCAACATGACCAGTGCATGCGAGGCGAGCATCAAGCTGCCTTCCATTAAATCGGGCACGACTTCAGTCGCGCCAGCGGCGCGCAAACGCTCCAAATCACTATCGTCATGACTTCTAACAATCACCGGCAAGCTAGGGTTAAGCTCATGCGCCAAACGCAAAATCTTAAGCGCAGATGGCGTGTTGTTATAGGTGATCACCAACGCCGCTGCACGATGGATGCCGACGGCGGTTAGACTCTCGCGCCGACCTGCATCGCCGTAAGACACATTTGCGCCCGCAATCTGGGCTTCGCGTATCCGATCTGGGTCGAGATCGAGCGCGTGATAATCAATTTTTTCTTCCGATAAAAGGTGTGCTAAATTTTGTCCACTACGACCAAAACCAGCAATGATGACATGGCGCTTGGTTTGCATGGTGCGGGCGGCTATTTGGGTCAACGCCAGAGATTGCAACATCCATTCAGTCGAAGAAAACTGCAAAGCAATGGCATCGGATTTTGCCAAGATAAACGGTGAGGCCAGCATCGATAAAACCATCGATGCCAATATGAGTTGCAACAAAAGCGGATCGATCATGTTCAATGCACCCGCTTGATTGAGCAAAACAAAGCCGAACTCACCGGCCTGCGCCAAGCCCAAACCCGTACGCAATGCAACACCTGTCGGACAAGAAAACAATCGTGCCAAGCCAAATATCAAGGCAAACTTCACCAGCACAGGTACGATCAACAGCAAAACAATAAGCCAGCCAAACTCAAGGAGCAAACCGACATTGAGCAGCATACCTATGCTCACAAAAAACAGGCCCAACAAAACATCACGAAAAGATTTAATATCCTCTTCCACTTGATGCTTATACTCAGTCTCGGAAATTAACATGCCCGCTACAAAAGCGCCCAAGGCTAAGGACAAGCCCGCTTTCTCAGTTAGCCACGCAGCACCCAAAGTAAACAACAAAAGATTGAGCATGAAAAGTTCTTGCGAACGGCGCTTCACCACCATTGCGAACCACATTCTGACAAAGCGTTTTCCAAGCACAAACAAGAGACTCAACATCAAAATCGCTTTACCCCCCGCAACTGCCAAAGCTTGACCGAGGTGATCTGAATTCGATGCAAAAGCAGGCACCAAAATCAAGAGCGGCACAACCGCTAAATCCTGGAATAAAAGTACGCTAATGATCTGCCGTCCATGCGCACTCTCGAGCTCCAATTTTTCGGACAACATTTTTGAAACGATGGCGGTAGACGACATCGCCAAGGCCCCACCTAAGGCCAAGGATGCACGCCAATCCATCGCAAAATATTGGGGCAAGACCCAAGCGGCCAATTGAATACCCAACATCGCCAAAACGATCGTGGCCGCAACCTGGACAAAACCCAGGCCGAACACGGCCTTGCGCATGGAGAGTAATTTTTGCAAAGAGAATTCAAGGCCAATTGAAAACATCAAAAAAACCACGCCTAATTCGGCGAGTTGCTGGGTACTAGCACTTTCCTTCGCCCAGCCCATACCATAAGGGCCGATCACGATGCCGACCGCGAGATAACCTAGCATAGGCGGCAAATTCAAAAAACGAATAGCCACCACGCCAAGGACAGCGGAACTTAATAAGAGGAGGGTTGTATCGAGCGCATTCATGTACACCATTATTACCGATTTTGATCTCGAAAATTACGTGTGTGCAAAATGTTTTGAGGACTTAGAGACAAACACGGCGTTTGCGATTAACGCAAACGTCGTGGCGAGTGTGAAAGCGAATTATTGGGTGATGTAAATTTCGCGATAGGCGGCGTAGAAGGCACCGATCAAAACTGGCCCCAAAACAAACCAGCCCAAAAAGATAGGAATCGTCGCAAAAATCGCAAATATCATATAGAGCAGCATGTATAAGATAAATACAAACCAATTTTTAAACGCACCGCGCAATCCCATTTTCAATGCATCAAAAGGGGCGACGTCATGCAATACGATCAAAGTAGGGCCGAACCACATCGCCATCATAATGGGCACGAAGGCCAACATGGCGATCAAAAAACACAGGGCCATCGTGCCTATTCCCATTCCCAACAATGCAGCGGAAGGATGTCCACCTGCAAACATACCGGAAATTGCGGCACCTCCGACAGACATTGCCACGACGATTAAAACGACAATGCCAATGACAATATAAAACGCTAGCGAAAGCAAACCAAATAAAGCCAGAGCGCCCCCGTTTTTTCCAAAACCTTGGAATAAATGGTCAATACCGACTGCTTGCCCTCGCCGCTGTGCCTCACAAGCGAGCATCAATCCGGCAAAAAATATTGGCCCCAAAAAGATATTTATGATGGAGCCCAAAAAAGGGATCATACCGACTACTAGAGTGATCACAATAAAAAGCACTACCAAACCTATCCAAATACCTGGCGAAGCTTTAAATTGATCAAAGCCTTTCGAATACCAAGTAAATGCGCTGCCTAAGGAGACGCTATTGGCATCAGGATTAAAAATTTCATTGTCACTTTGTTCTAAACGTTCACTCGGAGGGAGTGAATTAGACTGCCCTGGTTCTGTTGCATATGGATTCATTTTATTTTTACTTTCATGACTTGGTGGACGGAATACTTAAATACCTAATAAGCGGTTTTTCATGATGCATTCCCATGATTGCATTCTTTAACAGAAAATGAAACCGCTAGAACAAAAATATCAAACTTAAGTTTCCACTGGCAGGGTTCTTGCTTGTCGGTATTTAGTTTATACTCCGTGCATGAACACATTCAATCTTCTCCATGATGTCGCCGACACGGCTACACGGCTCAGTGCTGAGGCGACGACCAGTCATGCGCTGAACTTGGCGCTTGAAACCTTACAAATCGAAAGCGATGCCATCTTAAATTTACGAACTCGCCTTGCCCAAGCCGATGCGCTTGGATTCACGCAGGCGATGGATCTTATCTTGGGATGTCATGGTCGCGTCGTTGTCTCGGGCATCGGCAAGTCGGGGCATATTGCGCGCAAAATTGCCGCGACCTTTGCCTCCACCGGCACGCCTTCATTTTTTGTCCACCCTGCCGAAGCCGCCCATGGCGATTTGGGCATGGTCACACCGCAAGATGTGCTGATTGCGATTTCCTATTCCGGTGAAGCGGGCGAACTCCTTGCCATTTTGCCGATCGTCAAACGCTTTGGTGTGAAATTAATTGCCATGACAGGCAATGCCCAATCAACGCTCGCCCAATTAGCCGATGTACATTTGAGCGTACAAGTCGATAAAGAGGCCTGCACTTTGAATCTCGCCCCGACCGCCAGTACCACGGTCACTTTGGCGCTAGGCGATGCACTGGCCGTGGCCGTGCTCGATGCACGTGGCTTTAAGGAAGAAGATTTTGCACGCTCACATCCGGGCGGCGCTTTAGGTCGCCGTTTGCTCACCCATGTCAAAGACGTGATGCGGACCGGTGATGCGATACCGCAAGTGGGTCCCGATACGCAATTAAAATCGGCCTTATTGGAAATTACGCGCAAAGGCATGGCAATGACCGCCGTGGTCGATGAGCGGCAAACGATACTGGGCGTATTTACCGATGGCGATTTACGCCGCTTGATGGAACAGGAAAGTCACTTTTCCACCTTAAAAATCGCCGATGTCATGCGCAAAAATCCGCGCAGTATTCGCCCAGAACAACTCGCAGTCGAAGCCGTCGAAATGATGGAAACCCATCGTATCAATCAACTCTTGGTGGCAGATCAAGACCATCGTCTGGTCGGCGCTTTACACATCCATGATCTGACTCGGGCGAAAGTGATATGAGCTTATCTGCTGCTTCAACTACATCACTTGTCCATGATCAGCGCGTTTTGAGCAAAGCGGCGCAGGTGCGCTTAATGATTTTTGACGTTGATGGCATACTCACCGATGGCAGTTTGCATTTCAGCGCCGAGGGCGAAGCCCTAAAAACTTTTAATGTGCTTGACGGTCAGGGGATTAAATTTTTGCAAGCGGCAGGAATTGCCACAGCCATTATCAGCGCACGGCAATCCCCTATCGTTTTAAAGCGCGCTAGCGATTTAGCCATCAGCCATGTTTTGCAAGGGGTGCACGATAAGAAGACCGCTTTTTTGCAGCTGCTTGATGTGCTCAAGCTCACACCAGAACAATGTGGTTTCATCGGCGATGATGTGATCGATCTACCGGTTTTATTACGCGTGGGTTTCAGCGCGAGTGTGCCCAATGGACATCAGGAAGTGCGTTCACGCGTCGATTATGTAAGCCAAGCGCAGGGCGGAAAAGGCGCGGTGCGTGAAGTCTGCGATCTCATTTTGCGCGCGCAAAACCGCTACGAGCAAAGCCTCGCGCCCTTTTTAACGATGGATGCGGCAGTACGATGATGAGCGCAGATCGTATTCGTATCTGGTTCATGGTGAGCCTCTTAGGTATCCTGATGTTGGGTAGTTTTTGGTTGGTCGAAGTGATGCGCCGCGAGCATGACAGCCATTCCACGAACACCAAACAAAGGACCGAACCGGATTATTTTGTCGAGCATTTTAATTTTGTGCGCTTATCGCAATCGGGGCAAACCAATTATCGGATCACCGGTGACAAGTTGACCCATTACCCAGAGCAGGACGAATATGAAATCACGCAACCGCTGATCATTGGCGTAGATCAGGAAAAAACGCCCATGAGTCTTCGTGCTGAACGTGCTATCGTCAAACAAAAAAGACAGGGACAAGAAGCTAGTGAGGGCAATGGGCTCGAAGACGAAATTCATTTACTCGACAAGGTCGAAGTTAAACGAAGCAATCCCCAAAGCGGCATTACCAGCAAACTGAGCACGCAGGCGCTCACGCTTTACCCCAACAGCGAGCGTATGGAGACTGCTGAATCCATCACGATTCAAACGCCAAGGAGTACGATTACGGCGCTGGGATTGGAAGCAGACAACGCTACGCAAACAATTAAGTTCTTACATCAGTTGCGTGTCACCGTAGACAATACGGTTCGGCCTTCCCTGAACAAATCAAATCACAACTGAATCACCAATTTAGGATAACCGTCATGCGTTCTCGATTCATTACTCAATTCATTACTCGATTCATTCCTGACTCACTCATAATCAGCTGTTTGGCGAGCCTATTTGCACTTTCAAATTTAGCGCACGCAGAAAAAGCAGATAAATTTAAACCGACTATGGTTTCCGGTATCGGGGGAAGTGCGCAAGATATCGATTCCGGCGAAAGCAAAGTAATATTCGACAAAATTGAGCTTACTCGCGGTACGCTTTATATTCGCGCAGAAAAAGGGACGGATATTACCATCCAGCCGAATAAAGAATTTCCCGAAGGCGGCGGCAGCACCGTGTTTATTGGCACACCTAGCAATCCAGTCTTCTTCAAACAAAAGCGTGATGGTGGCGCCAATTTATGGATAGAGGGTAGCGCGCAGAAAGTCGAATATAACAAGGCTACGGAAGTGGTTGTATTTAGCGGCAAAGCGGTGATCCGCTTCTTAGATCAAGGTAAAGAACCGCGCAAACTCGAGGGCGAGTATTTTTCCTATGATAGTCCAAAAGATTTTTTCAACATGGCCAACACGAGTTCAGGAAAAAGTATACAAGATGGCGGTCGTGTCACGATTACCTTGGATGCGGTCAAACCGAAAAACGAAAACAAAGCAGTTAAGCCATAATTTCACCCCCAGACCCACACCCCCACTCCATTATGACGAGCACTTTAGAAATTCAAGGTCTACAAAAACGTTATGGCATGCGCCAAGTGGTGCGCAATGTGTCGCTGCAGGTACGCAGTGGCGAAGTCGTTGGTTTGCTCGGCCCCAATGGGGCAGGCAAAACCACCTCCTTTTATATGATCGTCGGTTTAGTGCCATCTGATGCAGGGAAAATTGAAATCGATGGAGTGAATATTTCCCATTTGCCGATACACAAAAGAGCTAGGCTAGGCCTATCGTATCTACCGCAAGAAGCTTCGGTGTTTCGAAAATTAACGGTGGAAGAAAACGTGCGCGCGGTTTTGGAGTTACAGCTTGATGCCCATGGTCAAGCCTTAACAAAAAAGGAAATCGACACGCGCTTAGATAATTTACTCGAAGACCTGCAAGTGCAGGATTTACGGGATAGTCCTGCCCGCGCCCTATCCGGTGGTGAGCGCCGCCGCGTTGAGATCGCACGCGCCTTGGCGACTAACCCGCGCTTTGTTTTGCTCGATGAACCGTTTGCCGGTGTGGACCCGATTGCGGTGATTGAAATTCAGAGGATCGTGCGGTTTTTAAAAGAGCGTGATATTGGAGTGCTCATCACCGACCATAATGTGCGCGAAACTTTAGGTATTTGTGATCATGCGACCATCATCAACCAAGGCGAAGTCTTAGCCTCTGGTCGTCCCGAAGAAATCGTCACCAATGAAACGGTACGCCGCGTCTATTTGGGCGAACATTTCCGCATGTAAGTACAAAGGCGCTGAGACCCAATGAAGCAAAGCTTACAGCTTAGAACCTCGCAACATTTAGCGCTGACACCGCAGCTACAACAATCCATACGGCTATTGCAGTTATCGACGCTAGAATTACATCAAGAACTTGAAACCCTACTGATCGATAACCCTATGTTGGAACGGGTCGATGATCCATTAGATAGCGCAGTACGCCTATTAGCCGACGGCGCGATCAACACCACTGTCAGCACACAAGAAACTGAGTTTGCTCCTGCAGAAAATAGAAATAAAGAGAGCGATTCCAACGAAGCGGTGAACAATCAGGAATCGGCGCAAGAGGCCGATACCAGCCCCACGTTGGACGATAATTGGAGTTTCGACGATGCGCCGATGGGAGCGAAACGCGAATCCGATGAGGAGGACGGACGGCCCCAATTAGAAGCGGCGCAAATCTCATTGCGCGAGCACCTACAAGCGCAAATGCGCGTGACCGTGCGCGAAATTCGCGACCGCGCGCTGGTCGAGCTGATCATCGATGCTATTGATGAAAATGGCTATTTGTGTGAGAGCTTAGAGCAAATCCACGAAAGCTTACCGATTGATCTTTGTGTCGAGCCGGAAGAACTACAATTTGCCCTCAACTTGGTACAAAGCTTTGAGCCCTATGGTGTAGGTGCACGCAATATCGCGGAATGCTTGAGCCTACAAATCCAACGTTTACCGAAGATCGCCTTCGTCACCCGACGAATGGCACTGCGTATTGTGCAGGAACATTTGAGCCTGTTTGCACAACGTGATTTCACCAAACTACGCAAGTGCCTTGAGTGCGACGATGAAGACTTAAGGGAAGCGCAAGTCGTCATCCGGCTATGCAATCCCAAACCGGGCTTAGCATTTGCCCCAGCCCGTTCCGACTACGTGGTGCCTGATGTCGTGGTAAAAAAAATAGGGGATGAGTGGCAAGTGATGCTCAACCAGGACGTGATGCCACGCTTGCGTGTCAATCAACTTTACGCCAGCCTGATACGCCAACAAAAAGGTGACGGGCAACTAGGCTCACAGATGCAAGAAGCACGTTGGCTGATCAAAAACATGCGGCAACGCTTTGATACCATCTTGCGTGTTTCACAAGCAATAGTCGAAAGACAATACAATTTTTTTAGCCACGGCGCAGTTGCCATGCGCCCTCTTGTTTTGCGCGAAATAGCTGATACACTGGGACTACACGAGAGCACAATCTCTCGGGTAACAACCCAAAAATTTATGCTCACCCCGCACGGTATGTTCGAGTTGAAATATTTTTTTGGTAGCCATGTAGCGACGGAAACGGGCGGTGAAGCCTCTTCCACCGCGATCAGGGCGTTGATCAAACAACTCATAGGAGAAGAAGACTCGAAAAAACCCCTCTCGGATAGCAAAATCGCCGACATTCTGGGAGAACAGGGCATGGTCATTGCTAGACGCACCGTTGCAAAATATCGCGAGGCGCTCAAGATTCCCCCCGTTAGTCTGCGAAAATCTTTTTAAACCGGTTCTTGATTAATTACTTTTGAGTGTTATATGTGATTTAGCTCAAGCAAAAACATCTTGTAAGAGCGTATCGTGTAGCTTCATTTAAGAGTAAAACAAAAGCAACATCACCATAGGAGCGCAGTATGAATCTCACCATCAGTGGACATCACGTCGAAGTAACTCCTGCCATTCGTGACTATGTGCAAAGCAAATTAGAACGCGTGCGGCGACACTTCGATCAAGTCATTGATATCGCCGTCATCCTGACGGTTGATAAGCTCCGGGAAAAGGACAAACGACACAAGGTCGACATCAATCTTCATCTCAGTGGAAAGGACATCCATGTCGAAAGCCTCGCCCACGACCTCTATGCAGCCATCGACACGCTCATGGATAAACTGGACCGTCAAGTGATCAAACATAAAGGCAAAATTCAAGATCATCAACACGATGCGATCAAACATATTCCTGATCCAGCATCGGCGTAAATTCTTTTTCCATTAGCAAGACACACGGGGCGACGAGGATCGCCCTTTTTGTTTTCTTGAACCGAGATTTTCTAGGTAAAATGCCGCCTATCGTCATTTTGAGGTGTACATCATGAGTCCATTTGTTTTAACTGCCATCGAAAATCAAGTCGGCATTATTAGTTTAGATCGCCCGAAAGCCTTAAATTCACTCTCGCTGACGATGGTACGCAGTCTAACTGCGACTTTACGTTCATGGCGTGAGAATGACGATGTTAAAGCCGTGTTTATTCATAGCACCAGCGAAAAAGCCTTCTGCGCTGGTGGCGATATTCGATTTTTTTATGATGCAGGCACCCAAACACCGATGGGCGATAGTGCCTTGCTTGAAGATTTTTTTACTGAGGAATACGCACTCAATCACCTCATCCATTTTTATCCAAAACCGTATATTGCCTTACTCAATGGTGTCATCATGGGCGGCGGTATGGGTATCGCACAATCGGGACCGGCGAGTCGACTTCGTATCGTCACTGAGCGCACCAAAATGGCGATGCCCGAAGTGAATATCGGCCTATTTCCCGATGTGGGCGGGGGTTATTTTCTCAATCAAACACCGGGAGAAACAGGGGCTTATTTGGGTTTAACTGGCGACATTATTAGCGCGGCCGATGCGATTTTTGCCGATCTCGCGGACATCTACATTCCCACCCGCGCCTCAGCCGATTTGATGTCCCTAGTTCACCAAACTACAAGCTCAGATTTACCGACGGAGATTCGTGCATTTGCGCAGGCGTTTGTCCATGAGATTTCAGTTTCAGAGTGCTCCCTAGCGCAAAACCAAACGGCGATAGCCCATCACTTTGGACATCATGATTTAGCCAGCATCGTCGATTCGCTTCAACAGGATGAGCGTACATTCGCGCAACAAACTTTGGCAAGCATGCGCAAACGTTCACCGCTACTCATGGCAGTCACTTTACAGCAATTACGTCTATGTAAAACGAAGTCGGTCGCGGACTGTTTGCGCATCGAACGCACCATGGTTCGTCATTGTTTCAAGCATGGTGAAGTACTTGAAGGCGTGCGTGCCTTGGTCGTCGATAAAGACAATACGCCTGCTTGGAATCCAGCCAATATTGAAGAGGTATCGCCCGAAATGGTGGCGCAATTTTTTGCTGAAGTATGGCCTGACTATGCCCATCCTTTGGCACAGCTTGGCTAATTTTTGGACTCAACATTTTCGCTTTGTTCGCTTTTGATCAAACCGATTCTTCGATCAAACTAATTCTTCAATCAAAAATAGACGCCGATATTCACGCATGGCATAACGATCGGTCATACCTGCGATGTAGTCGGCGATTCGTCTAGCTTGCCGCTGAATGTCCTCAGCTGTAACAAAAGGAATTACCCGATAATCCGGCGGAAGTATCGAGGGGTCTTCCATCATGATATTGAACAATTCCCTGACCGTCTGTTTCGCTTTATTGCTCATGCGATTGACTAGGTAATGGCGATACAAATGCTCGTGCAAAAATTGTTTTAAAGTGCGCGCTTCTTGTGCCATCGCATCGGAAAACGCAATCATGGGCGGCCCATTTCTCACGTCGGAAATGTTTTGGGGCCGACTCGCGGCGATACGAAGATTGGAATTTTCAATTAAATCCGTAATCAACATATTGACCATGCGGCGTATGGTTTCTGACACGGCGCGTTTTGCCGACACGCCTGGATAACTCGCCTCAACCTCATGTCGAAAACGCGCATAACAAGGCACCTCCATCAGCAAGGTTTCGGTCAACAAACCCGACCGCAAACCATCATCGATGTCGTGATTATTGTAGGCAATTTCATCGGCCAAATTGCACAATTGCGCCTCTAGGCTAGCTTGTTTTTTGTCGATAAAGCGCTGTCCCAATTCGCCCAATTGTCGCGCATTGTTTTGCGAGCAGTGTTTGAGTATGCCTTCACGCGTTTCAAACGTGAGATTAAGACCCTCAAAACTGGCGTAGCGCTCTTCCAATTGATCAACGACTCGCAGGCTTTGTAGATTATGTTCAAAGCCACCATAGTCGCGCATACAAGCATTCAGGGCATCTTGCCCCGCATGACCGAAGGGGGTGTGACCTAAATCATGAGCGAGTGAAATCGCCTCGACTAAATCCTCATTTAAACGCAGATTTCTAGCGATCGAACGCGCGATTTGCGCCACTTCTATGCTGTGCGTTAAACGGGTACGAAACAAATCGCCTTCATGATTAACGAAAACTTGGGTTTTATATTCCAGGCGACGAAATGCCGTGCAATGAATGATACGATCACGGTCACGTTGAAATTCGGAACGAGCAGTGGGCGCAGCCTCAGAAAATCGTCGGCCTTTCGAGTGTTCGGTGTGTGCGGCATACGCTGCTAGATGCGACTGACTATGCATAATGTCCTTTCGCCTTAACTCGTTGTAGAACCCCTACAATTTTTACGTCGCTACCGATGCTCTCGTGTGATGCCTAAGCTATTTGCTCTGTTTTCAATGTCGCTAACAAGGCATCCTCTGCCACTCTGGTAATCACACATTTTCCTAAAGGTTTGAGCAGAATAAATTTGATTTGCCCGTCTTCATTCTTCTTATCCACCTGCATCAGTTCTAACCACTGAGCTTCGCCCAAATGCGGCGGCACAATAGGCAAACCCGCCCGAGCGACTAATTGTCTAAGTCGTGTTTTCGTCACAAAATCGATATACCCGAGGCGATAAGAAAGCTCCGCCGCCATCACCATACCACAACCCACCGCTTCGCCATGCAGCCAGTTTCCGTAACCCATGCCAGCTTCGATTGCGTGGCCAAAAGTATGACCGAAATTAAGTGTCGCCCGTAATCCTGCTTCGCGCTCGTCTTCTGCCACAACCTTGGCTTTGATCTCACAAGAGCGTAACACAGCGTAAGTCAAGGCTTGTTCATCGCGCGCCCGCAGTGCATCCATATTCGCTTCTAACCAGCTAAAAAACGCGGTATCCGCAATCGCGCCATGCTTGATAATTTCCGCCAAACCGGCAGACAATTCACGCTCAGGCAAAGTATTTAAGGTCGCGGTATCGGCTAACACCGCTTGCGGTTGATAGAACGCGCCTATCATATTCTTGCCTAGCGGATGGTTAATGCCCGTCTTGCCGCCGACGGAGGAATCGACTTGCGCTAACAGGGTCGTCGGTATCTGCACAAAAGGGATGCCCCGCATATAGGCAGAAGCAGCAAACCCCGTCATATCACCGATAACACCACCGCCCAGTGCAATCAAAGTCGTTTTGCGATCACATTTTTTTTCCAGCAGCGCATCGAAAATCAACATCAAGTTTTCCCATGTTTTTGCCGCTTCGCCATCGGGCAAAATAACATGATCGATCTGCTTTCCTATCGCATGCAGACTATCGCTCAAAGTTTGTAAATATAGCGGCGCCACCACCGTATTGGTAATGATGACGACCCGACTACCGACAATCTGCGAGCGTAAAACCGCGTGGTTTTGTAGCAGTGAGGAAGCGATCAAAATGGGATAGCTGCGCTCCCCCAAATCGACATGCAAGGTGCGCACGGCGGGCATCAATTGATCCATACTATTTTTTTCTTGGGGAAGCGTCAGCTGCACGTCGGCACAACTGGCTTTGATTTGAGTATCCTCACCCGAAGTCTTGAGACTCAAGGGAAGTTTTTCGACAATACTACCCACCAGGGTTTGTAATTGCGGTTGTCCGGTTTCGATGATCATGTGCGCGACCTCACGATACAGTGGGTCACGCTGCGCTTCGAGTTCTTCTAGCTTTTTTTTGGGATCGGCAGTTCGGAGCAAAGGCCGCTTTTTATCGTGACGGGTGCGATGCAAGATACTATGGATACCCGCTTTGAGATACACCACCGTACCACTTTCTTGGAGTAGGCGACGACTTTCGGCATTCAGTATTGCACCACCACCCGTTGCCAGAACGATGTCTTGCTGCTGACAAAGTTCACGTATGACATCGGCCTCGCGCTGGCGAAAGCTGGCCTCACCTTCGATATCAAAAATCACCGAGATCGCCACACCAGTACGCGCTTCGATCTCATGATCCGAATCAATAAATCGCTTATTGAGTTTCTTCGCCAGGGCTCTGCCAACCGTAGTCTTGCCAGAGCCCATCAGGCCAACCAAAAAAATATTACTTGTCACGCCATTGCCTTATCAACTTCAATTAAAGAGAGTTTAACTACAATTTGCTCCGCCTTTGAAGTTATCTTTGATGTTGAATGTTGCGGTTGCAGAAGCACCTAAGCTGTCAATAACCGTAAGCGTAATCACATAGGAGCCACCCAATATTGTCGTACCGGACGAGTCTTTCACAACGACACAGCGATCACCTTTAGAGCCTAATCCAACCGTTAATGTCGATCCGGTTACCGTCACCGACGATAAGACGAGATCGCTAGTAAAGGCACGATAAGGTGCTGTGCCACCATAAATTGCAAGGTCTATGGACGCGTTACTATCTTCACCTATCGTCATAACTGCTGGAGAAATACGCAGTGTTGAGTTAGCGGCTGTTGCGGTCACGTTAATAGTCTTAATTTGGCCTTGCGCATCTTGCACACTGACCGGCGTGACACCGACATTTAGGAGTTTGGCGGTAAATGTTGCTCCCGATTGTGTGACTGTCGTAATACTTGGGTTATTGTTATTGATCGTAAAGGGCGCGGTTCCACCAGTTATTTTGAAGCTCAGGGTATCGCCCACTGCACCTGTCGAATCCCCTGGAAGCACATCTACCGGTGTTTGCGCTACAGCTGTAATCGTCACGGCAACAGTCACACTCGTACCAAGCACATCACGGATCACGACTTGCGCATTACCCGCATTTCCGCCAGTAATGGCGTAGGACGAACCGGCCGCTGATACGGTCACGATGGAAGTATTGCTGCTTGTGACCGTGTAAGGTGAAGTACCACCGCCTATTGTGTAAGCGGCAGTGGTGCCTGTAATCAAGGTCACAGCGGCAGGTGAAGTTGTGAAGAGAGGTATTACCGCACCAGCACTGACCGTTACGTTGATCGTTATGCTTGCTCCAGCCGCATCTTTCACGGTGATCTTTGCACTACCTAACTTGAGCCCGTTGATGGTTAAACTCGCTGCGCTAATACTTGCAGTGCTCACACTCGCATCACTGGTGGAAACCGTATAAGGTGCCAAACCACCGCCCACAGTAAAACTCGGACTCGTGCTTGGAGCGACGATTATGTCACTGGCTGCAGTTGTAAATAGAGCGACCGGGACAGTACCGCTCACAGTCACAGTAATGGTCAAGCTGCCATTCGTAGCGTCATGGACGACCACACTCGATGTGCCGCTGCCTACGCCGACGATGGTCAGATCGTTACCTACGATCGTTGCTGTCGCAACAGAATTATTACTACTCCCGACACTGTAGACCGGAATTCCACCGCCGACTTTATAGGTATTGCTGCCACCTGGGGTGAGATTGACGGCGGCAGCTGCAGTGGAAAATAGTGCGTCATTGGTTCCGACGACAACATTTACATTAACCAGCGCACCGGAATTATCCTTTACTGTGACTATCGCATTTCCACCCGCCCGACCTGTAATCACGAAGTCTTTATTGCTAGACTGTCCTACGCTGGCTACGGCATTATTACTGCTGGAGACAGTATAGATTTGACTCCCGCCCCCTATCGAATAAACAGCCGAACTTGTACCAATAGAAATGGTGACTGAACTTGGCGCGGTACTAAACAGTGCGATGCCAGAACCAATGGTCAAGTCTGATTTCTTACTTGCGCCTAAAGAGTCTGTCATGACTATCGTTGTCACACCCGCGGACAAACCAGTGATATAAAAATCGGAGCCGTTTTGGGTGACTCTCGCCACTTGTTGATTTCCGCTGACGACGCTGTACACCGTACTACCGCCCCCCATTTTGTAGGTTGACGATACCGCACCGATATCCATAGTAATTTTATCTGGCGCATTTGTGTAAAAATCGACACCAGTTCCGACGGTGACTGCAATTTTGACCTTGCTGCCAGCTGCGTCAAGAACCACCACCTCGCTTTTCCCACCCGCATTTCCACTAATGGTGAGTGTCTTCCCGCTCACACTCGCGCTCGCCGCACCGTTGCTGGACGTAGCGGAATATCCTGGCACTCCGC
Source organism: Oxalobacteraceae bacterium (assembly GCA_023259175.1). Taxonomy (GTDB): domain Bacteria; phylum Pseudomonadota; class Gammaproteobacteria; order Burkholderiales; family Burkholderiaceae_D; genus Undibacterium. The sequence goes on from JAHFQV010000029.1 coordinate 18,618, forward strand.
CACCTACGTTAAAGGTGAGCGAAGAACCTGGAGCCACAGTAACAGCATCGGATGCCGAGGTAAATAAGGCAACGCCATTGGTATTTCCCGCTGAGCCACCACCTCCACCGCAAGCCGACATTAAAGCGAGCACCGTCAAAGCGGTTAAAGCACGGATAAACTTCGTCATGTAACACCTATTCAAATAAAAAAACATGTAGATCCCGACCAATAAAAATCGAGCAACAAATCATTCCTAACGCTTAATGAGGACTCGACCTCATTGATTCGCAAAACTTCCCGTCAATTGTACTTTAGGTGTAATGAAAATCAACAATTCAGTCTTGTTATTTGTTTTCCCAGTAGTCTTAAACAAATTTCCAAATAAAGGCAAATCCCCTAAGAACGGCACCTTGGTCACATCATTACGCTCCTCTTGGGTGTAGATACCGCCTAGAACAACGGTACCTCCGTTTTCGACCAGCACATTGGTTTTAACTTGTTTCGTATTAATAACTGGACCACCGCGAGTCTCTTCGCCCTTACTGTCTTTATGTACATCCACATTGAGAATAACGGTACCGTCGGGCGTGATCTGTGGAGTGACGTCAAGACTGAGTACCGCGTGCTTAAACATGATTGAAGTTGATCCATTAAGAGTTGCCACCTGGTAGGGGATTTCCTGACCTTGCTCAATATGCGCGGGCATTTGGTCAGCAGTGACCACTCGTGGGCTAGAAATTATTTTCCCTTCACCATCCGCTTCCAACGCTGAAATCTCTAAGTTCAACATCCGGTTTGCGGCGGCAGAAAATAAGCTAATCGCCATGCTTCCCGCATCCAAACCACCAATACCCGCTGCAGGCAAGTTCACAAATTGGGTATTAGGGATAAAGCTTTTTTCGGTAATCTTTGCTTGCCCAGTCTGTTCGCCCAGTCCCAAATAATTTCCAGTCACTGCCACACGTTGATTTCCAGAAACTTGATAACCGACATCACCGCCACGCAAACCCCTAAAGTCAGCAAAACCCAACTTCGCGCCAAGATTTTTACTAAATTTATTATCAGCTTCAACAATCCTAGCTTCAATAACAACCTGCTTGGTGGCAATATCCGTGTTCTGTATCATGCGTCTCACTTCATCCACTCTAGATGCGATGTCGGTCACGATTAATTGATTGGTACGGGGCTCGACCAGAATACTGCCACGTTTGGTCAATAGGCGACTTTGCGAGTCCCCTTCGGTTACAAAAAGTTTTTGAAATACTTCGGCTTTTTGATACTTCAACTGAAAATATTCCGTGCGTAAAGGTTCAAGCTCGGCAATCGCGGCTCGCTGTTCTAACTCGGCACGCTCTTTTCCCAATAACTCATCTTTCGGCCCTATCATAATGACACTGCCATTCTTACGCATATCCAAATTTCGCATTTGCATCACAATCTCGAGCGCCTGATCCCAAGGTGTCTCGACCAAGCGTAAAGTCACATTGCCTACCACTGTGTCGCTCACGATGATATTGACACTACCTTGTTCCGCGATCAACTGCAGTACAGACCGCACATCAATATTTTGAAAATCCATTGAGAAGCGCTCCCCTTTATACCCTTGTGTGCCTTGGGTTAATTTATTCGGGTCTTCTTTGATTGGTTTTACTTCAACTACGATTTGGCTATCACTTTGGTAAATGCTGTGCTCCCAAATCCCTTTCGATTCGATCACCATTCTCACGTTATCGCCACGACGCTCAGTACTCACCTTTTGGATCGGCGAGCCAAAATCGGAGACATCTTGATTGCGTCGTAAAATCTCCGGTAGTCCAACATGGGAAAATTCAATGACGATGTTTTGGCCTTGCAAGGTCGGATTAAATGCGACTTGATTGTTTGGCAGGTCGATGACGACCTTGCCCTCACCGGCAGTACCGCGCCTAAAATCGATATCCTTTAAATTCTGGCGCGGTAAGGAACTTGCAACTGGCTTAATTGAAGCTGGCACCCCAACAGAATTGACTGCAGTCGCAATACCACCCGACCCATCTATCGTCACTATCAGCAAATTTCCTTCGATAAAACTCGCATAATTAAGTGTGCGGTTTAAGTTAAAAACCAAGCGCGAACGCCCAGGCACCTCGACCACATTTAAACTACGCAATTCGCCTAAGCCAATATCAAGCGAATTTTTTCCAATTGAATTATTGGTGTTTGCGAAATCCATAGAAATTCGCGCTGGACTCGCAATCGAAAACGAAGGGGGGATTTTTTCCAAGGCTTCTTTAAATGCAATCTTGACGACGACGTTTGCGCCTTGCTGATTCGCCGTAATGCTTTCTATCGTATTAGGGCTTTGCGCAAATACCTGTTGACTCAGTTGACTCAAAAAGAGCAAACCCAAAAGAAGATACTTCATGCGCGTGGCGCTCCTTAAACTTTTTAAAATTGATGCTCTCATTTTTTCGCCTCTTGCAATTCTAAGCTTGCTTTCCGTTCTGTCCATTCGCCATTAGTGTCTTGCACGACCTCTACAAAATCCATTCGCTCTTGACTCACGCTAGAAATTTTTCCGTAATTCTGACCAAGGTAATTACCCACCTTCGCCTGATAAATCAGCTTTCCAACTTGTACCAATCCAATTAAATTTTTCCGATTATCGAAAGTGCCTACCATCTTCATTTCATCAAGAGGAAATGCTTCCAATACTTCGCGCGGCCGATCAAAATCGGGCTTTAATCCATTATCGTTTTGCGCCTTCAAACGTGCAAACACCACCGAAAGCTTCATAGGGTCAAAAGGATCGCTCAGGTCACCACCTTGAAACGCAACAGGTACAAACACTTTTGGGGCTGCAAGCGCTTGCACCCGCACCGGTGTCTCCTTTTTGACTTGCGCCATCCAAGCGTTAAGCTCGACCTCTTCATTGTTCGAGCAGGCCATTAAGCTCACTGACGAAACTATCAGCAATAAAAGAGAATGAAGTCTCATTTTTTCCCATCCTTATTCTTTTTCTTCTCTGCCGCCTGTAAGGCGATTTCTTCTTGGTCAAGGTAGCGGTAAGTCTTGGCCACTCCCACTAATGAGATGCCGGGCTTCTTCGCATCCTTACTCACTGTAAGTGTGAGATTGTTCAGAGTCACAATGCGAGGCATTTTTGCGATCTCACTGACAAATTTCCCCATGTCCTGGTAGTTTGCAATGATCTGTAGCTCCACCGGCAACTCAGCGTAATAATCTTTTACAGAAACAACACCAGGCTTAAATAATTCCAGCATTAATCCATGCCCATCCGCTGCACGATTGATGAAGGCAAGTAAATCGCCGTAGTCCGCTGTACTTGGCAATTGCCCTTCCATTTTTTTTACGTACTGCTGAACCAAGTCGTGTTGACGTTTCAATTCGTCAAGATTGATCGACTTGATCATTTTATTTTTATAGATGTCCTTTAATTTCTGCTCTTCTTGTTGTCCTTTATCGATAGCAATGGTCTGATCATCCCAGTAAAAATACCAGCCCAAGCCACACACACCCAAGAAGAGTAGCAAGGCCGCCACCAAGCGAGGAAGTATGGGCCACAAGCCCGGGTGCACCCCGTTGATGTCTCGAAACTGGCTTCCTAGATCTTCAAACAAGTCATTTATATTTGCCATAAGCTTCTCTAAATTATTTGACCGCTGCTGGCGGAGTTAGGGCTTGGTCTTTATTCGTATCGGCTTTTCCATTCTCGGTCTCCGCTTCAACTTCCCGCGGTCGTCGAATACCAACATCTAAATCAAATTCCATCGCTCGCCTACTTTCACGTCCGTGCTCCAGCAGAATCGCTTTAGACTGAACAATTTCTGCATGACTCATCCATATCGATGCATTCAATGCTTTGTTAAAATCACCCACAAGCTGGTGAGATTGCGCGTAGCCCTTGATGGCAATGTGCTGCCCTTCCTGCTTGATGACGGTCAGATAAAGTCCTTCCGGGGCGAGCCTGATCAACTCATTCATCATAAACACAGGCTGATTTCGATCTGCTTGCAAATCTTCAACCGCTTGTTGACGCGCTTTAAGGGCATCGATTTCTTGCTTAAGCGCAGCAACATCTTTAATCTTCAAATCCAACTTCTCATTCTCATTTTTTAGTATGGTGTTACGACTTTCTTGCGCCGACACTTGCCAAGAAAAATACAGGCCGCCAACCACAATTACCCCCGCAGCCAAAACCGCGGACAACAACATCATAGAGAGGAATTGATTTTTGAGTTCTTTCCGACGCGCCTCGCGATGAGGCAAAAGATTAATTCTGATCATACGTCAAACCTCCGCATTGCTAAGCCGCAGGCAATCAAATAGGAAGGCGCGTCTGTTCGTAGGGACTTTTCATTGATATTCGAAGCCAAGTCCATACCTTTAAATGGGCTAATCACGGAAGTGGATAGTTTTGTGCGTTCTGCGACCAGGTCCACCATATTGGGGAGCATTGCACAGCCGCCCGCGAGGAAAATTTGGTCGATGCGCGTAAACGGGGTCGAAGTAAAGAAAAATTGAATTGCGCGCGTGACTTCCAAGGCGGCGCTTTCGAGAAAGGGTTCAAGCAACTCCATTTCATAACTGTCTGGCAGTTCGCTCTGGCGTTTCTTGAGTTCGGCTTCATCAAATGACAAACCGTAGTTACGCACGATGTCTTGGGTCAATTGATTGCCGCCAAATTGTTGATCGCGCTCATAGACCACTTCACCGTTGAGCATGATGGAGATATAGGTCACTTTCGCACCGATCTGAAACAGCGCATAAATTTGGTCTTGCCCGCCATTGGCTTGTTGTTCGATCAATCGTGCCACTGCGGCGCGGGCTGCGAAGGATTCGATGTCCATCACTTTTGCAGTTAAGCCAGCGGACTCGACCGCTGCGACTCGGTCTTCAATTTTTTCTTTTTTTGATGCGGCTAGGAGCACATCTACATCTTCGCTGGAATTGGCCGCAGGGCCAATTACGCAAAAATCGATGCTGACCTCATCCATTGCAAAAGGAATGTACTGACTGGCTTCGGATTCGACTTGAAATTCCAACGCCTGCTCGTTCAAGCTTCCCGGCATTAACATTTTTTTGGTAATCACTGAAGAAGCCGGCATGGCGATGGCCACATTACGAGTGCCGCTTCCGCTGCGCTTTAAAACACGATTAATGGCATCGGTCACCTGCTCTAGGTTTTCGATGTTTCCATCGATGACTGCTCCCTTTGGCAAAGGTTCTGTCGCGCAGCGCTCGAGTTTAAAACCTTTCTCGCCTGAACGTGAGAGCTCCACCAGTTTAATGTCGGAAGTGCTGATATCCAAGCCTATCATGGGCGAATTCTTTTTTCCGAACAATGATGTAAGTTCTAAACCCAAGGACATCCCCTCAATGAAAAACAATTTCAAAAAATGCAGTCACCACCGTAGCGCATTTCCCCGAAGCCTACTAAAAAGCGCATCACTAATCGCATTTTTTCTTTTAAAAACCGCGATTTAGACGACACTCATACTAGCTTACGTTAAATCCTAGCAATAAGGCTAGTCCCGTGTAAAGAACTTTCCGAGCAGAATGCCCATTTTACGTTGTCAATTCTCCACTTCTGCGACAAAAAGCAAGAAATGCAAGTTTTGCGAAGAGCCTGAGAAGGCTATAATGCGAGACTATTCAACCATGCAACCATGTTTGCTCAGCGCTGGCTTTTGTAATCATTGCCGACGAACCAAGGTCACTCCTTCCTATTGACGCTTTATGCCAACCACCACCATCCCCGAGTCCAGTCCAGAAGAAACCCAGCCAGCCCCCAAAAAACGTAGTCGTGCCATGCGGATTTTTTCGCAGGTCGCCATCGTCCTATTTGGTTTAGGCTTAACAGGCGTTTTAGTATTGCTCTTTGCACTTACCATGGCACTGCCGAATTTACCTGAACTCGACGCGATCACCAGCTATCGTCCGAAAATGCCTCTGCGTGTATTTTCAGCCGACAATATGTTGATCGCTGAATTTGGTGAGGAGCGACGTAATGTTGTCCGCTTCGAGGAAATTCCGGATGTGATGAAAAAAGCGGTACTTGCCATTGAAGATGATCGCTTCTACGAACATGGCGGGGTCGATTATATTGGCATTACCCGGGCCGCTATCAATAATCTGACCAACGGCGCAAAACAGGGTGCCTCAACGATTACTCAACAGGTCGCCCGCAATTTTTTTCTATCGACAGAACAAACCCTCAAACGCAAAGTGTATGAAGTCTTACTGGCTTGGAAAATCGAAAAAAATCTGAGTAAAAACCAGATACTCGAAGTGTATATGAATCAAATTTATTTGGGTCAACGTGCCTATGGTTTTTCATCTGCAGCGCAAATTTATTTTGGTAAGAGCTTAAAAGATATTACGGTCGCCGAAGCGGCCATGCTCGCAGGCTTACCAAAGGCACCGTCGGCCTACAACCCCGTTGCCAATCCCAAGCGCGCCACCGTTCGCCAGCAATATATTTTACAAAGGATGAAGCAATTAGGCTACATCACAGAAGCCCAATTTGAGACTGCCAAAACGGAAAAATTACACATCAAAACCAATAGCGCAGAATTTGGTATCCACGCCGAATACATCGCGGAAATGGCCAGACAATTGGTGTACGAGCAGTTTAAGGAAGAAACTTACACCCGCGGCCTGAATGTCTACACCACCATCACCAAAGCTGAGCAGGATGCCGCCTACCTCTCCCTGCGTAAAGGAGTGATGGACTATGAACGTAGACACGGTTATCGCGGACCCGAAGCGATTATTGAGCTCCCCAATAGCAAAGAGGCTTTCGATGAAGCCATCGAAAAAGAACTCGCCGATCATCCCGACAGTGATGACCTTTTGGCGGCCATGGTGATCGAAGCCAATCCCAAACTCATCAAAGCGGTCTTGGCCTCGGGCGAAGAAATTCAAATCACAGGGCCGGGCTTAAGCTTTGCTGCAGCCGGTTTAACGCCGAATGCACCGGCCAACAAACGAATACAAAAAGGTGCGGTCATTCGCGTCATGTTAGACGGAAAAAATTGGTCGGTCATACAAATGCCGGAAGTACAGTCTGCTTTTATCGCTGCCAACACCCATGATGGTGCAATCCGTGCGCTGGTCGGCGGCTTTGACTACAACCTCAATAAATTTAACCACGTCACACAAGCCTGGCGACAACCTGGCTCCAGCTTCAAGCCCTTCATCTATTCAAGCTCGCTCGAAAAAGGTTTATCGCCGACGACCATCATTAACGATGCACCGATTAGTTTTGACGCCGGACAAACTGGCGGTCAAGCTTGGGAGCCGAAGAATTATGACGGTAAATACGAAGGTCCGATGACCATGCGCAAAGGCCTGACCAAATCAAAAAATATGATTTCCATCCGCATCTTACAACGCGTGGGTGCCAAGTACGGGCAAGAATACACCAGTCGCTTTGGCTTTCTGCCCGAGAAAAATCCACCCTATTTAACGCTAGCGCTCGGAGCAGGTGCGGTGACACCATTTCAAATGGCGGGAGCCTATGCCGTGTTCGCGAATGGCGGCTACAAAATCAATCCCTACTTGATCGCAAAAGTCACCGATGCCGATGGAAAAGTCATCGCGCTGGCCAAGCCGGATACGGCCGAGGACGAGAACAATCGGGTGATCGACGAGCGCAATGCTTTTTTAATGGATAGCATGCTCAGAGATGTGGTGCGCTTTGGCACAGCGACCAAGGCACTGGTCTTAAAACGCCCTGACATCGCGGGTAAAACAGGCACCACCAATGATTCCATCGATGCTTGGTTCGCGGGTTATCAAGCCAAAATTGTCGGGATTGCGTGGATAGGCTACGACCAGCCAAGAAACTTGGGCAATCGCGAAACGGGTGGCGGATTAGCACTGCCGATCTGGATAGGCTATATGCAGAAAGCCTTGAAAGATATTCCCATCATGGAACGCCCTGTGCCAAATGGCATTATTCAGGCGGATGGTGATTACTTCTACATCGAAAATCCACCCGGTTCCGCCATCCGTAATCTCAGTACCGAAACCGAAGCCGTGGTCGAATAAAATGCTTATGCGTTCTGCGCTGTGGCGATCGTTCTTAGGCTCTCAAACATTTCTGAGCCGTCACGCGTATTGCGCCAAACTTGTCCATCATGCCGATAATGAAAGCCGCCAGCGCGCGCCGCAACCCACATTTCTTGCATAGGCGCTTGGCTGTTAATGATCACTTTCGAGCCGTTAGCGACGAACTCAATCTCTAAGACGTTACCGCTACGCTTACAATCGACATCCCACTCGTCGCGCTCGAAGGCGAGTTCAAACATGTCCTGCGTCTGCTGCAAGCAGCGATCGGCCATTTGCAAAAATTCTGATTCTGTCATGGTACACTTCCGGTTTGCGCATCGACGACGCGCTGCTTCGACCTCAATTTTACACGCTAATGCGATTCTCACATCAACTCAAAACCATTTCTCTCGCACTGATGCTCAGCATCATCCTCGGCGCTTGCGGACAAAAAGGCCCACTCTTTTTACCCGAAAAAAAACCTATATCGACGCCGCAGCAAACGCCTCAAGCACCAAAAGCACCAAAAGCAGCCACTCAAAGCGCAGAGATTAAATCTCCAAATTAGCACGCGGTTTTCCGCTCAGCTTTCCGCTCAGCTTCCAGTATATGCGCAAGCCCAACAGTAGGCTCACAATCCCCGCGAACAAAATTGGCTGTGCAAAATTATGCTTGGCTGCCTTCATCCAAAAAAAGTGCAGCAGCGCCAACAGCGCCACCAAATAAATCGATTGATGCAAACGCGCCCAGCGCTTTCCGCCCAAGCGTTGAATCATGCGATTAGTACTCGTCATCGCCATGGGTAATAATAAAGCGAAGGCAATCATGCCTACGGCAATGAAGGGGCGCTTGAGACCATCACGCCACATTTCTTCGAGATCGAAAAAATGATCGAACCACAAAAAACTCAAGAAATGGCAGCAGGCATAGAAAAAACAAAACAGTCCCAACATACGGCGCAAACGCAACATCCAAGGCCATTGCAATAATTTTCGTAGAGGTGTGACGGCGAGGGTAATACACAAAAAATACAGGGTCCAATCGCCCGTACTGCGCGTCACAAATTCTAAAGGATTGGCACCTAATTGATCTAGAACGGCAGCGACAATCAAGCGCACAAAAGGCAAACAGGCGAGCAGAAATCCTATCAGTTTAAGAAAACCAATTTGCTTGGGGCTGAGCGTCTTCAAATTTATCATCAAAAATATCGCTTCAAATCCATGCCAGCGTAAAGACTCGCCACTTCGCTATAGCCATTGAACATCAAAGTTTTTCGTTTGCGGGTGAAGAAGCCATCCTCACCGATACGGCGCTCTGAGCCTTGCGACCAGCGTGGATGATCAACATCCGGATTGACGTTCGAATAAAAACCGTATTCGCTAGGATTAGCGACATTCCACGAAGTACGTGGCTGATCTTTCGTGAGTCGAATTTTAACGATTGATTTGGCCGATTTAAATCCATATTTCCAAGGTACCGTAATCCGTACCGGTGCGCCATTTTGATTCGGCAAAACCTCGCCGTACATCCCCAGCGTCAGCAAACACAAAGGATGCATGGCCTCGTCCAAACGCAAGCCTTCGGTATAGGGCCATTGCAAAACACGACTGCCTAGGCCCGGCATCTGACGTGCATCATTGAGGCTGATAAATTCTACGTATTTTGCATTCGAAGTCAGCTCGACTTTTTTAAGGAGCTGTGACAGGGAATAACCCATCCACGGAATCACCATCGACCAGCCTTCCACGCAACGCAAACGATACACGCGCTCCTCAATCGGGGCCAATTTCAGTAGAGCGTCCAAGTCCAGCACTAGCGGCTTCTTGACTTCACCTTCAATACTTAGGGTCCAAGGTCGCGTTTTTAAACTCGCTGCGGTTTGCGCGGGATCGGCTTTATCGGTGCCAAACTCATAAAAATTATTATAAGTAGTGGCATCTTTGTAGGCAGTTTTCTTGTCCAGCGCTTGGTAAGCCGGGTTGCTGGTGGCGGCCAATTTATTCGCAGAATTGGTTTGCGCAAAGGCTTCCCGCTGCACCATTTCAAGCAAGCTTGCGCTCGCGATGCTACCGACTGCCAATTTTTGAATAAATTCACGACGCGTTTCAAATACGGCACGCGGTGTAATATCAGAAGGCAAAATCAAATCTGAACCGCCCTGTTTTGTTTTGATCAGCATACCAAGCTCCAGTTATCCATGATTTACATGCGATTGGTCGAAACTCCAGCAAAATCCTTACAAACATAAAATATCTAAAGCGCTCCGTAGGAATGCAAACCTGAAAGGAACATGTTCACACCCAAAAACGCAAAACTGGTGATGACTAAGCCCGCCAATGACCACCACGCGGAAACCTGTCCACGTAGTCCCTTCATTAAGCGAAAATGTAACCAAGCCGCATAGTTAAGCCAAACCACCAAGGCCCAAGTTTCCTTCGGATCCCAAGACCAATAGCCACCCCAAGCGTCGGCCGCCCACAATGCCCCCAAAATGGTTGCAATCGTAAAGAAAACAAAGCCGACAGAAATCGATTTATACATCAAATCGTCGATCACGGCGGAGGGTGGTAAGCGTTCGGCAATGGCCTCTCGGTACACAACCGTAAGCGAGAATATAGTCAGCAAGACGGCGAGTATTTTGCTCGACTTGACTAAGCCGCTCAAAACAACATCGCCACTCCCAAGCAGCAGGGCAATCAACCATGCCAAGCCCAAGAGAAAGCCCGGGATAATAACGAGACCGAACCACAAATTCTGCTTAGTTTCATGTCGCAATAAATAGGCCCAAGCCACCATCGCCGCTAGGGAAAACGTTCCATAGCCAATGAAATTAGCGGGCACATGAATCTTCATCCACCAACTTTGCAGCGCTGGCAGCAAAGACTTAATATCCGCAGCGTCGCGACTGACGGTGTACCACAAGAGAAAGGCAATCGCAGCGGAAATCACCAATAAAACAAATGCGCCCAATTGCCGTGTCTTGTAATGCTGTTCGTAGTAGAGATAAAACAAAGCGGTAATCAAGGAGAATAAAACAAAGACTTCGTACAAATTCGAAACTGGTATATGCCCAACATCCGCGCCAATTAAGTAAGATTCATACCAGCGCACCAGCATACCCACCAAGCCCATGACCACGGCCGCCCAGCACAATCCCGAACCGACCGAAGCGCCGAAATCGGAACGCGCGATCAAGCCTATCCAATAAAATAAAGTGGACAGAAAAAAGAAAGTACACATCCACAAAATCGCCGACTGGCTGGAGAATAAATACTTCAAGAAGAAATTGGTATTCGCCCAATCCAAATTTCCTTGATAGCGACCCACCGCGAAAAAAGCTAAACCAAATGCCGCCCACATCAATACCCGTAGCGGTTTCCAGTTCCAACCCAGGAAGGAAAATCCCAAGGTCACCAGTAGCAAAATTGCTTTTTCATAGCCATCCATATAGCTACCAAAACGACTCAGCGCGAACCAAGACCCGGTACACAAACTCGCGGCAAAAAGCCAATCAAGTGCATTGAGTCGTTTAAAAAAATCTTGTATGCGTATCGTATTTTCCATCTCACTACCTCACCGAATATTGTGTCTTGTGTTTGACCGCGCGCGCTCAAATAGAGTCGAAATTGCTCGGAACAATCACAGCTAGGCTACCGAAATTCCAAACAAAGTCTTAAGCGCGATAAACTCATTTTCAAAATCCAAAGTCTTGCGTTGAGAACTCATCGCCATCAGCGCATGTGCAGCTTCGCCTTCCGTTTTAACCCATACCCATAAACGCCGTTCCCTTACATAGAACATCGCAAACACGCCGAGTACCAACAACAAACATCCGAAATAAACCACGCCCTGTCCTGGAGCGCGCGCCACCTGAAACACCGAGGCTTTTATTTCTTTCGATTCCATTAATTCCAAATAGACCGGCGCGCCATAGATGGAAGCGTCGGACAATGCCGAGAGCGCCGCCTCCAGAAATTCCTGCCGTGCTTGAGTCATTTCCAACGCAGGTAATTTGTCTCTTTCGCGCGCGACCTGCCATAGCTCTATCATCGATCCTTGCAGAATTTTCATAAACACGTTGGCCGCGTTTTCTTGCGCTTCAATCGGGATATTCTTCATGAAGGCAGCCACCGCGGTATAACCTGCTAGGTTTTCCTGATTCAGTTCTCCTGCAAAAATCCGCAAACCTTTTTCCGCAGACAAGGCCAATTGACTACGTTTTTCTGTCGCGCGCACATCGCTGACAGCCAACTTCGAGAAGCGTTCGGAAGCAAGCTTACGCAATTCGGGATCAAGCAAAGCTGCCCGCAAACGCATCCATTCGATAAGACTATTATTTTCGTCGGCAGGAATACGCAAATACCGAAACTCTTCATTCGGTGAGCTGCGTGTCCCGCTCAAAAACATCGCCATGCCATCAATTTTAACTGCGTTTGCGTAGTTACTAAATTCGCGTGCCTGACCATTTTTATCGCGCAGTTTAAATTGAAAACTTGCACCCACATTGAGTAAGTCTTTGTTATTGGCGTTCTTCCCTGCAGACCCAGTATGCTTATCAAAACTCTCGCCAAGACGGGTCATTAAATCAGCATTTTGATTTACGGCGCGCAAATCTTGTCCATTGCGCGCCATATTTTCAACATTAATCGCGCGAAATCCAGTCCACTCGATACGATAAGTCTCTTTCTGCTCATTCTTGGAAACGAGGTCGCTCGTCCCGCCCACGGTCGCTTGCAAATCCAAGCTCTTGGTACTGGTTCCGGATAAGGGATGCACTTTCACCTTAAGCTGACTTCCTCCGTCATCAAAACTCGATTGGTAAATCGCAATGCCCTTATAAACCAAGGGATGATTCACACGAATATTCGCTGGAAAACTTCGCCCTGTTTCGGAGTCATGTATCGTCACATTACTCTCAAATAATTTTGGCATACCCGTCGAATAAAAGTCGACGTTAAAATTATTCAGCTCAATAGAAAAAGGGAGTCCCTGCAAATATACACCTTGGGTCTGCTGGATAATCGCGGTGTTCGCCATTTGCCCCTCAGGAATCGAGATATTACCGCGATAGGTTGGCGTGCCATTTGCTAATCGATGTTGTGCAGGAATGGTGGAGATCAAGCCACCGCCGCCCTTATACGGCACTTTACCCATAAACCAAGTTTGCATATGGATAGCCAAATCCGAATCCAGGGTCGCCCCCAATAGGATGACGATCATGCCGGTATGCGCGAAAATATAGCCTAGCTTATTGGCGGTACCGCGCTTGGCGGAGATTAAGTGTGCGGCACCATGAGCCGACTCACGCGCCAGCACTTTAACTTGATATCCCAAGGCAGTAATTTGTTGAACGATTTCTTGCGTCAACTGCGCGACATTTTTGTCGCTAGACCATTCGGCATGGTGATGAAAATTACGAAGGGATTGTTCACGCACGTTTTCCCGCCAACTACGCATGTCTTCCAGCATTTTCGGCGCATTCCGAATCACGCAGAGTGTCGTCGAAACTAGGAGTAGAAAAAAGGCGCTCAAGAACCACCACGCCGAATACACGGAATACAAGCCGATACGCTCAAATACTTCAAACCAAAAAGGTCCGAATTGATTGAGGTAATTAGGCATGGGCTCGTTCTGTTTCAAAATCGTGCCAATGACCGAACTAATTGCGATCATGCACAGCAAGGCTATTGCAAACCGCATCGACGAGATTAATTCCAAAGCCTCAGCCCAAGGCTTAGTGGTTTTCTGCAGACCGAGATTATTCGCTTGAGATGGCTTGTCCATGAATATCCAAAACAAAAGGGGATGGCCTATGCCACCCCCTCCTTTAATTATTATTTATTGAATTTTAAAACTGAGACTAAAACTGATTTTGAAATATCGCTGACACTGACATCGCACGGCCGCGACTTACTTCAAACCGGCGATGTAATCAGAAACCGCCTTCATTTCATCTTCAGACATACGTTTTGAGATGGTGGTCATTTGCACGCTGTTTTTACGGTCGCCTTTACCGAAGGCAGTCAATTGCGCAAGCGTGTAATCTTGATGTTGACCCGCTAAACGTGGAAATTGTGCAGGAATACCCGCGCCGTTAGGGCTGTGGCAACCAGCACAGGCGGGTACATTTTTTTCCGCGATACCTGCACGATAGATACTCTTACCTAACTCAGCAGTATCTTTGTTCTTGGCCGCGCCCGCTTTTGATTTTTGCAAGGACAAATACGCCGCAACATCGCGCATGTCTTTTTCCGTCATCGCCTTTGCAAAACCCGACATAATGGCGTTGTTACGCGCTGGCGTTGTGAAGTCGTTCAACTGTTTGGCAACATAGCCGGCATGCTGTGCCGCTAATTTGGGATACATGCCAGAGGTAGACGCGCCTGCTTCACCATGACAGGACGCACAAGCGGTGATATTACGTGCGGCATCGCCGTCTTTGTAAAGTGCGGCACCTTTCAGTGGATCCGCTTTAGCCGGTGCTGCCGCATCATTGGCAGAAGCAACGGAAACCATCGCGGCAGTCGCCAATGCGACCACGCTGAAGGACTTGGAAAGTGACAAAAATACACGATTCATTCAAACACCCTGAGACTAAAATTGGAAAAAGGTCGGCGCAATGCAAAATATTGTAGCTTAAGCATATCGCGGTGCGTGAGGATGAAACCCACGCAAGTAACCCCTTATTGTACAATAGCTTTAGTGGAAATGTTGAGTAATTCCAAGTTTCACAGCACAGGAAAACCTCACATTTCAGGTAAAAATGAGACGATTTTGTTTCATTTTCCGCTTTTTTTCACACCGATTTTCTCAATATTGGCTCTCATCTATGTCTATTCTTTGGCAAGCGCGTTTTCTTACGACAGTCAATCATTTACGCAATCTCCCTGAGTTAGCGGTTCCTGAAGTTGCGTTTGCAGGTCGCTCAAACGCAGGCAAATCAACCGCCATCAACATTTTATGTAATCAGAAAAAGTTATGCTTCGCCTCCAAAACACCGGGGCGCACCCAGCATATCAACTTTTTTTCGATAGGGGGTGCTCACGTTGGACAGCATCGCAAAGACGAGACTCGGCAAGATGAAATTCGCGCCCTACTCGTCGATTTGCCCGGCTATGGTTACGCTGAAGTCCCTGGTGCAGCGAAAAATCATTGGAACCAACTCTTGGGTGCCTATGTACAAAAGCGCGAGCAACTCAGTGCATTAATTCTGATTATGGACGCGCGCCGCCCCTTTACCGATTTAGACAAACAGATGTTGGCGTGGTATGCGCCAACTGGCCGCCCGATTCATTGCGTACTGACCAAAGCGGACAAACTTAATCGCAATGAACAAACCAACGCACTGCGCGAGGCGAAAAAAGTTTTGACGGAATACGAAGCACAGATGGGTCTCAAATTCCCGTTTTCCATGCAATTATTTTCAGCACTAAAACGAATAGGTATCGAGGAAGCAGATGCCAAGATACGCGAGCTGACCGGCTTGGATCAAATTATCGAAAGCGATGTGAGTGAACAAGACAAGGACTTGAGCGCACACACAGAACAGGGAAAAAAATCCCCAGCACCGTAAAGCGCTGGGGCGAAGAAAAACGCCTATCGAATGGGAACAAGAGGCGCCCCGCTTAGGGAGGAACAGCGGTAAGCAAATTGCCTAACACTAAGAGCGTCGTTCTGGCAAAAAGTTTCAGCTAGTTTGACATTTTTTACTGGTTTTCCTCTTTGGGGCTTATGCAAATAGAGCGCCTACCCAACAAGTCCTCACAATTTATCGCAAGCATTTTTTTAATCATGAAAAATTTTAATTCTAGCTTTCCCCAAGTTCGTATGCGCCGCATGCGTAAAGATGCATTCTCACGCAACTTAATGCGCGAAAATCACATCAGCGCCTCCGATTTGATTTACCCCGTGTTTCTCATCGATGGAATAGATCGCGTGGAGCCTGTTCTTTCTATGCCTGGGGTAGAACGTTTGACGATAGATCGTTTGCTGCTGGTGGCGCAAGAGTGCGTGGCTTTGGGCATCCCCGTCATGGCACTTTTCCCTGCCATTGATGCTGCACTCAAAACCGAAGATGGTCGTGAGGCATGTAATCCCGATGGTTTGATTCCGCGTGCGATTGCTGCGCTCAAAGCCGCGTGCCCCGAATTGGGCGTACTGACCGACATCGCACTTGATCCTTACACTAGCCACGGACAAGATGGTGTGATTGATGCCGATGGCTATGTGCTGAACGACCAAACCACCGCCATATTGGTGCAACAAGCTTTGTGCCATGCGCGTGCGGGCGCTGACATCGTCGCCCCTAGCGATATGATGGATGGGCGCATAGGCGCAATCCGCCAGGGCTTAGAACATGCGGGTTTCATCCATACCCGCATCATGGCATATTCTGCCAAATATGCTTCCGCCTTCTACGGCCCATTTCGCGATGCCGTTGGCTCCAGCAGCAATCTAGGCAAAAGCAATAAGGCCAATTATCAAATGGATCCAGCCAATAGCAATGAAGCACTGCGCGAAGTCGCCCTCGATCTAGCGGAAGGTGCGGACATGGTGATGGTCAAACCCGGCATGCCTTATCTGGACATTGTGCGCCGCGTGAAAGACGAATTCTCGGTTCCCACCTTTGCTTACCAAGTGAGTGGCGAATATGCGATGATCAAAGCGGCCGCGCAAAACGGTTGGCTAGACCACGACAAAACCATGATGGAAGCCATGCTCGCTTTCAAACGTGCGGGTGCCGATGGTGTCTTGACCTACTTCGCACGCGACATTGCACGTCTCTTAAAAAAATAAACCGTCACACTTTTAACCAACGATCGTCTATTGATTCATCATGGATATTTTTTATATCAGCGAGTCATGCGTTACGCTTAATAGCCTAAGCGATGCCCATGCGCCAGATAGCCTACGCTCACCGTTCGAGCAGGCAACCCAACGCCGCTTTATGTGGATAGATGTAACCCACGATGAAGTCGCACAAGATCAAGAAAAATGGCGCGATGAGATTGAACGTCTTACGGGCATACGCATTTACGATCTGCATCTCAAAGACGTGCTCAATTTGACCCACCCTTCCTATTTTGACTCCACCCATGACTATGAATTGGTGGTTTTTCAAAAGTTGGCTTTTAATCGGGAAAGTAGCGAAGCTCAAAGCGCAGAAAAATCACTCAAGTCAGTAAACGAAGCAAAGAAAATACCCGCGGCTCTACATCAATTACAAACCCAACCAGTTTCTTTTTTATTGTTGGGAACCGCACTGGTGACAGTACGTGCACAACAGAGTCGTACCATAGAAAGTACCCGTCATCGTCTGCTGCAGTATCGCCACAAGACCGAGGGCATTAGCCACGCAAGTCGGTTGCCTGTTTCACCGGAAGATTTGATGCTGCGCTTACTCAATGCGATGGTGGATCAATACCTCGATTTGCGGCAACCGCTGACTCAACAACTCGACCGCTGGCAACATGCATTACTCGATCCTCGTCGTCCATTTAACAACTGGGTCGCCTTACTCGACTCTCGGATAGAGCTGCGTCGCCTCGATCACCTATGCGAGGAGCAGTATGATGCGCTACAAGAATTACGCGATCATTTCGTCGATAGCTATGACAGTCTGCACGACACCGAAGGACGTGCGAAAGATTTACTCTTGGTACGCACCAACGACGTGATGGAACATATTAACCGCGTACTCAATCATGCACGGCGGCTAGAAGCTTCATTAGAATCGTCGGTTCAAATTCACTTCGCGGCGATGGCGCATCGCACTAGCGAGATCATGCGCTTATTGACGGTCATTACGGCCCTCTTCATGCCGCTGACTTTATTGACCGGCGTTTTCGGGATGAATTTTGTTAGCATGCCTTTGATCTCCCACGCCTACGGCTTTTGGGTCGCCATCGGCATCATGGCACTTATTGTTTTGTTTTTGGTGCTGATTTTCCGCAGTCAAAATTACTTCGATCGCCGAACCAAAGGCAGACTCGATTAGAACAACTATGAATTCAAATTCGACGACTACTTTTCTCTGGCACGATTACGAAACCTTTGGCACCGTGCCGCGCAGTGATCGTCCAGCCCAATTTGCGGCGATACGCACCAACGCTGATTTGGAAGAAATCGGGGAAGCGATCAATATCTACTGCAAGCCCGCCAATGATTTTTTACCCGACCCGCAGTCCTGCCTCATTACCCATATTACGCCGCAAACTTGCTTAGAACGAGGCATTCCAGAACACGAATTTGCTGCCCGAATCGAACGCGAACTGGCCGCAACAGGCACCATAGGGGTAGGCTACAACACGATACGTTTTGATGACGAAGTGACGCGTTTTTTGTTTTGGCGTAACTTAATCGATCCATATGCACGCGAGTGGCAAAACCAATGTGGGCGCTGGGATATCATGGACATGGTCCGTACCTGCTATGCACTACGCCCAGAAGGCCTACAGTGGCCGAAAAATAACGAGGGCAAACCTAGTTTTAGGTTGGAACATTTAACTGCCGCCAATGGCATCACCCACGATCATGCCCACGATGCACTATCGGACGTGCGTGCGACGATTGCGCTGGCGCGCTTAATCAAAACCCAGCAACCCAAATTATTTGATTTCTGCCTTGCGCTACACAAAAAAGATCGCGTCGCGCAAGAACTCGGCATGCCATTTTTATCGCAAGCCTTCTTACACGTGTCCGGGATGTTCGGCACCGAACGCGGCTGCCTCGCGATTATGTGGCCACTCGCTCTTCATCCAAACAATAAAAATGAAGTGATCGCATGGGACTTGAGCGAAGACCCGAGCGAACTCACAAGCCAAGACCTAACGACACTGCAAACACGTTTATTTAGCAAACGCGATGCACTCCCGGAAGGGATGCAAAGACTGGCACTTAAATCGATACACATCAATAAATCACCCATCGTCATTTCCAATCTCAAGACACTGACATCGGCCAATGCGGAGCGCTGGAATATCGATTTAGCGCGGATCGAGAAACATCTTACGATTGCACGGGAAATCGGAAACGCTGGCAGCTTAAACGCGCAATTTTGGGCTGCACTCTATGCGCGTAAACCCTTAGGAATCTTGGATGTTGATGAAGATTTATACGGTGGATTTGTCAGCAGCGCTGATAGGCGCGTCCTCAATGAACTCCGCTCTTTAAGCGTGGAAAAATTAGCCAAACGTGACGCACATTTTCAAGATGATCGCCTTGCAGAACTTGTTTTCCGCTATCGTGCACGCAATTTCCCTAGCAACTTAAGTGCCGAGGAAGCGCAGCAGTGGCAAGATCACCGCATTGCCCGTTTGATTGAAGGCGCACATTGCGCGCGTAATGTGGATGCATTTTTCGGACAAATCGATGCGCTTTCAGAGAATGCCGATGAGGCCGAAGGCGCCATTTTGGACGCGCTTTACGACTATGCGGAAATGATCGTTCCGATACGCTAGTCGGATTAAGGTGTGCTCAAGCGCGCTAAACTGCGCGAAAAGCGATCTGCATTTTGAAAACCAATCACGCGTCGGTCGCTTAATTCCCGACCCTGCTCATTAAAAAACAAAATGCCCGGTGGACCAAATAAGCCAAATCGTTTTAGCATTTTCTTGTCGTCCTCGTTATTGGCCGTCACATCGATCTGCAATAAAATGAGTTGATCGAGTTGGGCGCGAATGGACGGGATCGTAAACGTCAATTTTTCCATCTCTTTACATGACACACACCAGTCAGCATAAAAATCGAGCATCACCCGACGTCCTACATTTTTCTTTAACACCTGATCAAGCGCTTCCACGCTTTTAATACGAATGAATTGGATCTTGTTTTCGGTATGCGACTGGAGATGCGCTAATGGAGCAAAAATATCACGTCCGCCTGTCCCGAAACCAATCAGTTGAACCAATCCAATCAATACAAATACGAGGCCCAAAACTTTGCCAAGCAGTTGCGCCTGACGGCGAAAAATATAGGCAATCCCCGCGATCATCAAAAAACCACCCCAAGCCAACATCTGAGTGGAAAGCGTCAAGAGTGGCGTGATCATCCATAGCCCCAAGCCCAGCATCAGGACACCCAAAAAGCGTTTAACCTCCTCCATCCACGCACCCGCTTTCGGCAATAAACTTCCGGCCGATACGCCAAATAGTATCAAGGGTAAACCCATCCCGATGGCCAAAGAAAATAGAGCGAGTCCGCCAACTAACAAATCACGGCTCTGAAAAATATAGGCCAAAGCACCGGCCATCGGCGCAGCGACGCAAGGACCGACAACCAAAGAAGAAATTGCACCCATTAGAAAGACACCGAATAGTTTGCCCTTACGCTGTTTCTGAGAAAATCCACTTAAGCGCGTTTGTATTGCGATCGGCATCTGAAATTGAAAAACATCAAACATCGCCAACGCAAACGCAGCCATCAAAAGCGCGAAGGCAATCAAGATACTAGGGCGTTGCAATTCGGCGGCTAGACCTTGTCCAAGGATGCCTGCGAGCATTCCTAAGAGCGTATAAACGCTCGCCATACCCATCACGTAAGCGAGCGAAAGCACGAAGCTGCGCGCCCGCGTCACCCCAGGGCCTTCACCGACTATGATGAAGGAAAGAATCGGGAACATGGGTAAGACACAGGGCGTTAGCGCCAGCAGAATGCCAGAGATCAAAAAAACAGACACGAGTAAAAATAGTTTTCCGCTCTTAAGTGCCTGCGCCACTTGCGCGTCTTCGGATTTGGGCGCAAGGATAGTGTCCAGCGACCCGAGCTGCTCAGCGCTCGTTGCAGCGCTGCCTTCCTGTGCTGGCAATGACGCTGTAACAGCAATAGGCTGGGGCGTAGCCTGCAAACTTGCTTGGGGAGACTGCTTCGCTTGATCGACTTGATTGATGGCAGAGGGGGCGGCTTTTTTTGATAGATTTTGTGCGCTGCTGCTTGGTGTCGAAGTTAAATCGCCAGCAGCGAAAGCGGCAACGGTTCGCGTTAGCGTCATCGGTGGATAGCAAAGTCCCGCTTCTGCACAACCTTGCAGGGTGATTTTTAATTGAAGCGCTGCGTTACCCTGCACTGGAATCTTGACCTGTAACTGGTGGTGATAAGTCTCAACATTTTTCTCGAAATTTTCGTCGTACTTCACCTGTCCCGCTGGCAAAGTCCAACTGCCTAACTGCGCACCGATCGGCTCTATTTTGATACGTTCACGATAAAGATAATAAGCCTCCGCAATCTGAAAATTCACTTCTATTTTCCCAAGCTCCGAGCGATGGGCTTCGACTTTAAACGCAACGGCTGGGTCGAGAAA
>JAHFQV010000117.1 GCA_023259175.1 Oxalobacteraceae bacterium
GTCGAACGCGCAATTTTGAATAAATTCGTGTCTCCCTAGTCGTAAAAAAAGCCAGTCACAGACTGGCTTTTTTTGATGCTGCTGAATTGAGCGACTATTTTGCAGAAGCTTCCGCTGACGCAGCAGCTGCTTTTACTTCGGGCTCTTTAAATTTTGCGCCACCTGCGTTGGCCATATACACCATGGCGCGCGCAACTTCTACATTATCCAAGTCGGCATTGCCGCCTTTAGGAGGCATGGCGCGTAAGCCTTCCAAAGCGTGTTTAAGCACCGTGTCATAGCCTTGCGCAATCCGAGGCCCCCAAGCGGCAGCATCGCCAAATTTCGGTGAGCCCGCAGCACCAGCGCCGTGACAAGCAAGGCAGGAGGCTTTATAAACCGCTTCGCCCGTTTGCAAAACTTTGGGCGCATTGACATCAATGATGGTGTAGCCTTGGTCGGCCACGGGACTGATACGAGCCGCGACTGCTTCGCCTTTTTGACTATCTGAGCCCACGCCGACTTTATTATCGGTCGCTACAAATTTCACCAGTAAAACGATAATGATAATGGGCACCAAGAAACCAGCGACAATCGCGAGTATCAGTTGTTTCGGCGTTTTAATCGCTGATTCGTGTTGGTCGTGGGAGTCGCTCATGATTTCCTCAATGCAAAAATAGTAGGTGTGCCAGTCAATAAAATTTTTAACTGGCGTAAAACATTGAATTATAGAGCTAAAGCTTGTGTTTTGGAATCGAAAATCAGGCTTGTGGTGCAGCTACAAAGCCCATTTTCGGGGAATTTTTGTACTTTGCTACAGAATTGTCTCAGTGGCACGCTTGGATTTGGGTTAAAATACGCGCCTGCTTTTTGCAAATTCCCCAAGCGCCAGTAGCTCAGATGGATAGAGTACAGCCCTCCGAAGGCTGGGGTCGCACGTTCGAATCGTGTCTGGCGCACCAAAGCTTGTTTTTTCTTGCGACAAGGTCCTTGTTGCTTCGCTCGCCTTGTCACCGATTGACGACAGATCGAAGCTAAGAGTTCTTGACAAATATTACCTGCAAGCTATTCTTTAGCTTAGGTGTTTTTTTCTTGCCGTCTTTTTTCCCAGCTCGTTTCCGTTCTATTTGAAGCATTTTTCTGCTTTGGTATTGCACCTGCTTTTCCCCATGTAAGTTATCTTGAAAGGAAAGTAACATGAGTTCAGATTCTAGGGTAGTTCGGTCGGTCAAGTGGAGTCGTGGGATATTTTGGATCTCGACGGCTTTTTTTCTATTCTGTGTCGGTCTTTTTGAATCGCGGGCGGCAGACAACGACAATGAGGTGCTGGCCTCTGAACTAACGACCTTGATGCGATCAGCGCGTGCCGTGATGTCCGAAAATCAGGCTTTGATTAATGATCCTGCGATCGGCGACAAAGGTTTGAGCGCGGATAAGGTCATCGCCCAAGCAAAAGAAAATTTTAAGAAGGCCGCTGGAAAGCCTTTGCCTAGCCATCCCGCGGGCAGTTTAGCGGAAAAGGCGCAAAAAGCGATGCTGACCACAATCACTGAGGTGATGAGTCGCAATCAGGCTTTAATCAACGAAAAAGGGAAAGGCTATAAAGGATTCTTGCCTGCAGTTTTTGCGCGCCAAGTAGCTGAAGGCGTTTCAGCAAAATTGGAAGGCCAAGTCATCGTTAAACTCACCGCTCCCAAGAGCTTGATACGTAACCGTACCAATCGCCCTGACGAGTGGGAGCATGCTGCGATCGAGCAGCAATTTAAGAGCGCCGATTACGTGAAAGGTAAACCGTATAGCCAAACAGTGGGGGATAACTTCCGCTACATCACACCCGAATATTACGGCCCCACCTGCCTCAATTGCCATGGCGAACCTAAAGGCGAACGCGATATTAGCGGCGGTCTGAAAGAAGGCGCGAAATTGGGTGATCTGGGTGGCGCGATCAGCTTAATCATTATCCAAAAAAAGTAGGCTAACTTTATCCTTGATGAAAATCGCGGATTGATTGCTGTTCTTATTGAGAGAGTCAGCCATGAGTTTCTTTTTTAATTTAAAGATCGGGGCAAGGTTAGCCTTAGGCTTTGGTTTGGTTTTGTTTTTAATGGCGGCCGTTGCGCTCCTGGGTTACTCGCGGGTGCAACAACTGCATACCCATTTGGATGATATTGCGGGCAACGCGATGGTGAATATTCGGCTCGCCAGCGAGATGCGTGATTGGGTGAAGGAGGCCGCGGACGCGGTGCGCAATACCGCATTGTTGATCGATGAAAACACGCTGGAAGTGGAAGAGAGTCGCACTCAACTCGCGCAAAAGAAGTACGATGCAGCCGCCAAAGAAATGGCAACTTTAAAAAATGAAGGTGAGGGTTTGAGCTTGCTGAATGACTTGTCTCAGCTTCGTGGCAAGATTGGACCTTTATACCAGCAATTGTTTGCGATGGCGAAGGACCAAAGAAATGCCGAAGGCACTGCTTTATGGCGCAGTGCCATTAAAGAAGTTGAGAATAAATGGGTAAAGTCTTTGGATAGGATGGTGAGCGTACAGGAAAAAACGGCAAATCTGGCGGTTGAACAAGCCAATAGTGCTTACAAAAGCGCATGGCAAATGTTGCTCGGTTTGTCGCTTTTAGCTTTGGGTTTGGGCGCAGCATTGGCTTACTTGATACGGCGCAGTATCGTCGAGCCTTTGGATATCGCCAGTGCGGTGGCAGATCAAATGGCGCGCGGTGATTTAACGGTGACGATAGAGCAGCATGCCGATGACGAACTGGGGCAATTACTTAATTCTATGCGTAACATGCTCGAACATTTGACGCAAAGAATTACCGATGTACGTATCGCCAGCGATGTTATCGATCATGGTGCGAAGGAAATTGCTGCGGGTAATACGGATGTTTCGGAACGGGTAGAAAGACAAGCGGGGAGCATCGAGGAAACCGCAGCGTCGATCGAAGAACTCACGGCAAATGTAAGACGGAATGCGGAAAATGCGAGTCAGGCCAATCAACTGATCGGCAATACCGTTAGTGTCGCGGAACGCGGCGGCGCTGTGGTCACTGACGTGGTGAAGACCATGAGTGAAATCAATGAGAGCTCTCGGCAAATTGTGGACATCATTAGTGTGATTGACGGCATCGCGTTTCAGACCAATATTCTGGCTTTGAATGCGGCAGTCGAAGCAGCTAGGGCAGGTGAGCAAGGTCGGGGTTTTGCGGTGGTCGCCTCGGAGGTCAGAAACCTAGCACAACGTTCGGCAAACGCCGCTAAAGAAATCAAGATTCTGATTGGAACCAGTGTCGATAAAATTGATGCGGGCAATCAGTTGGCGGGGCGCGCTGGGGTAGCGATGGGTGAGATAGTCGGTAGCGTCAGGCAGGTGACAGATTTGATGTCAGAGATCGCACGCAGTCTGGGTGAACAAACGCATAGAATCGAGGAAATTAATTCTGCCATCGGTCAGATGGATGAAATGACTCAACAAAATGCAGCGCTGGTGGAAGAATCTGCCGCCGCTGCAGAAAGTATGCAAGAACAATCGCAAGTCTTGGTTCAGTCCATGAGCCACTTCACCTTGACGCAAAGTGGTCGACCTTCGGTACCCAAGGCCGGTCCGCGGCGATTGACTTATTAAGCCCAA
Source organism: Oxalobacteraceae bacterium (assembly GCA_023259175.1). GTDB lineage: Bacteria > Pseudomonadota > Gammaproteobacteria > Burkholderiales > Burkholderiaceae_D > Undibacterium. The sequence goes on from JAHFQV010000117.1 coordinate 3,620, forward strand.
ACAAGCGAGATTCTTTAGCTATTTATTTGAATCTGAACAGCGCAATTCAAAAAAGCGCATATTGTAAATTCTCTTTTTTGATTTGTATTCCCACTCCCAATCCGAGTAAGCGCACTGGCATTTGTCGGCGCGCATAGCCGCGTTTGACGAGCGCGATGAAGCTGTCGATATCTAATTCTTTGCCGATACATTCGACGGTCGTTTGCTTAAAATCCCGAAACCGAATTTTGATGTTCAGTTTGTGAATATTCGCCATTTGTTCGGTGCGCTGTATTTGCTTTTGTAAGTCGGCAAAGAGCGTGGGAATTTCGGCCAGGCAGGCGGCTAAATCGGCGAGGTCGTGGGTATAAGTTTCTTCTACACTGAGCGACTTTCTTTCGCTATTAACTTGTACCGAGCGGTTGTCTATGCCGCGACTGAGCGCATATAAATTACTGCCCATTTTTCCAAAACGATTACACAAGTCCAGCTTGGACCAGGCGCGCAAATCGAGGCAGGTTTTAATGTCTAATTGGTGTAATTTTTGCGCTGTGACTTTACCTACGCCAAATAAACGATCAACCGGCAGTTCGGCGACAAAGGCATCAACTTGTCGCGGTAGGATGACGAAGAGGCCATCGGGTTTGTTCCAATCGCTGGCGATTTTGGCGAGAAATTTATTCGGTGCGACCCCCGCCGAAACGGTGATGCCGACCTCTTGTGCTACCCGTGCGCGTATCGCTTGTGCCATGCGCGTGGCACTGCCCGCTTCATGGGGTGCGGTGCTGACATCGAGGTAGGCTTCGTCTAGGGAAAGTGGTTCGACTAGTTCGGTATAGTCGCGATAAATCGACATGATATGGCGCGAGGCAACGCGGTATTTCTCCATTGTTGGGGGCATGACGATTAAGTCGGGACACAGCTTGATTGCCTGTGAAGTGGGCATGGCCGAGCGCACACCGAAGGCGCGAGCAGGATAATTGCAAGTGGCGATTACGCCGCGTTGATCTGCTTTTCCGCCGATGGCTAAAGGTTTTTCACGCAGCGCTGCTTGATCGCGCATTTCCACCGCCGCGTAAAAACAATCACAGTCACAATGAATGATTTTTCTTTGATTTGACATGGCGTGCTGCGGGTTTGTCGGCTTCCATTTTGGGTGCGGGTAATGGTGCGCGGGCTTGTTCAAATGCGTAGCCCATATTGAGTAAGCTGGCATCGCTCCAAGCACCGGCAAAAAAGGAAAGTCCGACAGGAAGGCCGCGCACTAAACCCATGGGCACGCTTAAGTGCGGGTAGCCTGCGATGGCAGCGGGCGTGCTGGCGCTACCGGCGATGATGTCGCCTTTGCGGTAATCAATGGCCCAAGCAGGGCCCGTCGTTGGCGCGATTAAGGCATCGAGGTGATGTGATTTCATGAGTGCGTCGATGCCATCGGGGCCAGCCAATTGTTTGGCACGCGCCGCGGGCTGTAGATATTCGGCGTCGGTGAGTGGGCCTTTTGCTTGGGCTTGTTCCATCAATTCTTGCTTGAAATAAGGCATGACTTGAGGTGCGTGTTGCAGGTTAAATTGTATGAGATCTGCCAAGCTGCGCGACTTCAGCTTAGCAGGTGCCTGCGCCAAATAGGTGTTGAGATCGGCTTTGAAATCGTAGAGCAGCACTGGAAATTCGTCTTTTTCCAGCGCTTCCAAATGGGGAATGGCGAGGTCTTCGATAACCTCTGCGCCTTGGGCTTTGAGTAGCTCTATGCTGCGACGAAATAGCAGTCGCGTTGCTCTATCGTAGCCTTCACTCAAATTTTTGACGACACCTAAACGCTTGCCCTTAAGTGCTTGCGGGTCTAAGCCTGCGGTGTAATCGGCGCTACGGTTTTGGTCAGCGCCTAAGCTTGCGCTATCGTCAGGATCACTGCCCGCAATCACATTTAGTAGTAGCGCTGCGTCACGCACTGTGAGCGTCATGGGACCTGCAGTGTCTTGGCTATGCGATAGAGGAATGATGCCGCTACGACTAACCAAACCTAAAGTGGGCTTTAAGCCGACCAAGCCATTGACCGATGCGGGGCAGACGATGGAACCATCGGTTTCGGTGCCAATCGCAGCGGGAATCAGACGCGCCGCGACAGCCGCGCCAGAGCCGGAACTCGAACCGCAGGGGCTTTTGCGTAAGTCATAGGGATTGCGGGTTTGTCCGCCGACACTACTCCAACCGCTGCTGGAATGGGTAGAGCGAAAATTCGCCCATTCGCTTAAATTGGTTTTTCCTGCGACGATTAGACCTGCTGCTCTGAGTTTAGCGACGATGAAGGCATCGTGTTCTGCGATATTGTCAAGCAATGCTAAGGAGCCGGCGGTGGTTGCCATGGCTTTGACCGCGATATTGTCTTTGACCATGATGCTGATGCCTTGCAAGGGCAGACTCGGGTCGCGCTGTTGGTCACTACGCTTGGCTTCATCCATCGCTGCACTGTTGAGTGCGGAGACGGCATGCAAGCGGGGATTGAGTTGCCCGCTGCGTTGCTGTACGTTTTGCAGTAGTTGGGTTGCGCTGTTTTGCCCAGTTTGGATTTGCTTTGCGAGTTCGGTGAGGTCTTGTGCTTGCACAGTCGGCGTTGATAAGCCAGTGATCATCGCGTAAGAGCCCAAGATGAAGGGCCATTTTTTTTGACGCAAACTCAGCATGCCAGTCTCCTGAAATTTTTTTGTGCGAAGGAAAAGAAGTGGGCTTAGGCGGTTTTGAACAGAAGTCAAAACCACACAAATGCCTGCTTGCTCAATGCTACGGCAATCATAAAACTTATGCAAACGAGGGCAAGAATAAGACTTGTGATCTGCCCTTTAGCTGTTTTTGCGCGCTTTAAGGCATAGCTTCCTAGGGCGATGTAGAGCGCGAGTAAAACTAATTTTGTGCTTAACCAGGCGTGTGAGAAGGGATTGAGTCTTGCTTGCCATAGCATCACAAGCGCGCTCAGTAAGAGTAAGCTATCAATTAAATGCGGCAGTATTCGCAAGCGATTTAAGCGCTGAATTTGGCCATGCCAGCGCAGCCAAAATCGCATACAAAATAGAACGAGGCTGAGTGTGACGCAAGTGATGTGGATGATTTTGAACGCGAGGTAAATAGGCACAATTTAGGCAAAATCCAGCATGATTTTATGTTTTTTCGATTGTAAATTTCTGACCTTTTTGTAGCGGAAAACCCTGCAAAAATTCCTGCACTTTTAAACGCTTCCCACCAGGCTTTTGCAGCTCGCTTATCCGTAGTACCGATTGGCCTTGGTCACAGGCGATGAGTATGCCTTGTGCTGCCGAGGCGGCGATAATTTCGCCGCTGACGGCTTGAGTCGCGGGATCATCCTCAACTTGCGAAGCCCAGCATTTGATGGTCGTGCCGTTGATGCTGGCGTGTGCGGCTGGGAAAGGATTTAAGGCGCGAATTTTCCGATCTAGTTGCTGTGCACTTTGACGAAAATCGAGTGCGGCTTCTTCTTTGCTGATCTTCGTGGCGTAGCACACGCCCTGTTCTGCTTGCACTGTCGCCGTCATGGGCGCGATGGCGAGTTGCTGCAGGGTTTTTACGATCATTTCCCCCCCCAATTTCGCTAGCTTGTCGTGCAGGCTGGCGGTGTTGTCGTTGGCCTCGATGAGTATGCTTTGGCGGGCTAACATGGGGCCAGTATCTAGGCCTTCTTCCATTTGCATGATGGTGATACCGGTTTCAGCATCGCCCGCTTCAATGGCACGGTGTATCGGTGCCGCACCGCGCCAGCGTGGTAACAACGAAGCGTGAATATTGATGCAGCCTAGACGTGGAATCTTTAAACAGGATAAAGGCAAAATCAAGCCATAAGCCGCCACCACCATGATGTCGTGTTCGGTTTCGCGTAAGACTTGGTGAGCCGATGCTGCGATCTCGGGGTATTTGCCATCTAAGCGTAAAGAGATCGGTTGTTCGACTCGAATGTGATGTTTTAAGGCCAGTTGTTTAACGGCGGACGCTTGCAAATGCATGCCACGACCGGCAGGGCGGTCGGGTTGGGTAAGAACAAGCGGCACTTCAAAGCCCGCTTGTAGTATCGCGTCGAGCGCGCTCGCGGCAAAATCGGGTGTCCCTGCAAATATGATTTTCATCGTCTTTTGTTTTGTCTACTTTTGATATCGCGTTCTTCTTTTAGCATTTTCGTTTTGATGCGATTGCGCTTTAAAGGCGAAAGGTATTCGACGAAAACCTTACCTTGAAGGTGATCCATTTCGTGTTGAATACACACAGCGAGCAGGCCATCGGCGTGTAATTCGAAGAATTGGCCATCGGCATCCTGAGCTCTAACTTTGACTTCGGCAGGGCGCTCTACGTTGTCGTACACCCCGGGAACCGAGAGACAACCTTCATCGTAAATCTTGCGCTCTTCGCTGGCCCAGATAATTTCGGGATTGATGAAAACACGTAACTCTTTATTGTCTTCGGAAGTGTCGATAATGAGTAATTGCTCGTGTACGTCAACTTGCGAGGCTGCCAAACCGACACCAGGTGCGTCGTACATGGTTTCGGCCATATCGGCGATTAATTGTTTGAGGCGCTCATCAAAAACCCGCACAGGCGTGGCAATTTTATGTAAGCGGGGATCGGGATAGCGGAGAATATGGAGTATGGACATAAGACATTTCACAACAAGCGAGAGACAACAGATTGCGGTTTTTCTTGCTAGTTCAAGGATTTATGGGCAGAATTTGATTCAAATTAGTAAGTTTGGCAAGCGTCGTCTTCGCAGCTTGCATTGGAAATGGTCGGCTTGAAGTCAACAAGGCTTTTTTTGCCGGACATTTTGCCTCACTAGCTTACGATAGAATCTGTGACAAACATCGGAAAAATTCATGAAAAAGTTTAGCACATTAGCCCTTACTTTGACGCTTCCATTGGCGTTTTCAGTGTTGGCTCAGGAAGTTACGCCCAATAATTCAGCTACATCGAGTGAAGTTATTAGTAAATGTAAGCTTTTACCGAGCGCGCCGGATAAACATCTTGTGGTCAAAGGCGATACCCTGTGGGGCATTTCCAGCCAGTTTTTGCAAAACCCCTGGTGCTGGCCTGAAGTGTGGGGCATGAATAAAGAAGATATTCAAAATCCCCATTGGATTTATCCGGGTCAGATTGTGTACTTTGACCGTGCCACTGGACATTTGCGTCTCGGTACGCCGATGGAAACTTCGGTCAGTGTTGCCACTGGTACTTCCAAACTGGTGCCGCAAATCCGTAGCATGCCCAATGGAAGTGCTAATGCAATTTCTGCGATTCCAAACAGTCTAATTGAGCCCTACCTTTCCCAGCCGCTCATTATCAATAAAGATGAGTTTCAAAATACACCACGCATTGTTGCTGCTCAAGAGGGCCGTGTGTTTATGGGCAAAGGCGATAAAGTGTATGTGCGAGGGGAGTTGAAAGGGGGGACATCGTTTCAGGTTTTCCGTCCGGGCATTGCACTTAAAGACCCCGAGACACGTGAAATTATTGGTTATGAAGCCGTGTTTATCGGCACGGTCAAATTAGAAAAACAGACGAAGACTGCCGATGGTGTCGATACCTTTGCAGTGGTCAGTTCCAAGCAAGAAATGGGAGTGGGCGACCGTCTAGTACCTTTACCACCCACGCCAATTATTAATTATGTGCCGCACCGACCAGAAAAAGATGTGAGCGCGCGAGTGCTGGCAATCTATGGCGGGGTGAGTGTCGCGGGACAAAATCAAATTATCAGTATCAACCGAGGAAGCTCCAACGGTATTGATGTCGGCACGGTGCTGGAATTGGGGCGCTTCGGTAAGGTATTTGCAGATCGCACGAATGATAAAAAGCCCATCCGTATGCCGGATGAAATGTATGGACAGCTTTTTGTTTTCCGAGTCTTTAAAAATATTTCCTACGGCTTGATCATGCAAGTCACCGATACCGTCAATGTGGGCGACATCGTGCGTGCGCCAGAAAAATAAAATTTGAGGATGGCTTTGAGCGAACTGCGCGATGATGACTGGCAGGATTGGTTGCGCCTGATGCAAACTTCCGGTGTCGGCAATGATACGGCACGTCGTTTGCTCAAAGTGTTTGGCCTGCCCGAGCGCATTTTCGCAGCGACCGCAGCGCAATTGCGCGAAGTGGTGAGCGAACGCCTTGCCTCGGCGCTACTGCGAGCGACGACGGAACAGGATCGCCAATTGCAGCAAGCCACACAAACTTGGCTGGAACACGAACATCATCATCTGATTCATTTGGCCGATGCGCGTTATCCCAAGCAGTTGCTGGAAATTCCCGATCCGCCGGTACTTTTGTATGTCAAAGGCCAGCCTCGGTTTTTACAGCAAAACGGCATTGCAATCGTGGGTAGTCGAAATGCCAGCGCGCAGGGACAGCAAAATGCAAGGCAGTTCGCCCAGCATTTGAGTCAAGCAGGCTGGACGATCAGTTCCGGATTGGCGTTGGGCATTGATGCTGCC
>JAHFQV010000118.1 GCA_023259175.1 Oxalobacteraceae bacterium
GCGCGCCATCGGCTACGATGTGCGCGCAAAGCTTCTACGAGTCGAGTTAGACGACGGACGTGCGATTGAGTATGCGGGCGTAAGTCAAGAACTGTGGCGGCGCTTTGCAAATCATGCGACGCCCTGGAGTTTTTACCGCGACCAGATTGAGGAAGAATTTCACGGCAAACGCGCCGCTGCTACAGTGACATCCAAATCCAGACCCGCAGAGCTGGACGCACTTTTTGCTGCAGCGCCTGCGTCGAAAGAGGGCGAAGACTCAAACTAGAAACGGCGATTGGACGGGTGCGAATAGGGATAAAGCCGAGAATTTCCAAACGGTGCGCCTAGGATGATTTTTGCGTGGTGTCCGCAAACCCACAGCCATCATCTCCAACCTGAATGGAAAGTCTCGGTAAAAAAATTAACTTCCAAACGCGATACTGCTAGGCACAAGCGATATTCTGGTCGACACCGCATGCAAGGCAATATTGTGGATCATTGCATCGACCGTGGTACAGCAATCGGCCAAGATGCTGACTTGGTATTTTTGATGCGTGTCTTAGAATTTCTTTATAGTTTGTTTTTTGTATGGGTGTCTTAGAGTTTTGTTGATAGTGACGAATAATACGCGCGAATTTGATCGTATCCGTGGCGTTAACGTAGAGAACTGGCTGGAAAAATTGCCAGCTTAGGCACTCGTACATTGTACTGCTGACACTCTGCGATCAAAAGTTCTTAACACTGGGCGGCAATTCGCTTGGCAGTTGCCGGGGTCTTTGATTTTTCTTTGATTCGACTTGGAACGAGACACAAGACAGCCAACTCAAAAAGCAACTAAATACGGTTAAGAAATAGTGTGTGACGTTTTTTTTGCTTTCTTTGGTGGGTGTCTTTGCTTGGCTCTTTCTTTGGTGGGTGTCTTTGCTTGGCTTTTGCTTAGGTGGGTGTCTTTGCTTGGCTTTTCTTAGGTGGGTGTCTTTGCTTGGCTTTTGCTTGGATTGATACATGAATGGAAAGCCTGGGTTGGAAAATTAACTTCCAAACGCGATACTGCTAGGCACAAGCGATATTCTGGTCGACACCGCATGCAAGGCAATATTGTGGATCATTGCATCGACCGTGGTACAGCAATCGGCCAAGATGCTGACTTGGTATTTTTCTGCAGATTTCGAAATTGCGGTGTGCGTCACGCAGTTTTGCGTCATCATCCCGCAGACCCATAATTCGGTCACGCCCAAATCGGTCAACACCGCTTCCAAATCGGTGCGGTAAAAGCTATCGGCATATTGCTTGACCACGATAAGCGCATCGGGTGCCGCAGCAAGTATGCGCGGATGAATCGCGGCACCTTCGGTACCCTTAGTGAGAAATGGTGCCGAGCCAATTTCAGGATCAGCGAGATGCTGAATATGAACCACAGGAATGCCCTGCGCAGTCGCCAATGCAATCGCCGTTTCAATGTTGGTCAGCGTGTTGTCGGTATTCCATAAGGGGAAATATCCCCCCTGAAAATAATCATTTTGTAGATCGATCACCAGTAATGCTTTGCTCATATTAACCTCGTTTTTGTGACTGTTAAAAATCATCATTGTAGAGAGTGCGCTATGATCTGGTAATTGAGGGATGCTGGTGTTTCCTCCTTTTTTCTTACAAGATGAAAGTATGTTCATGACACGAGATAAAATGAATCAGGCGATCTTAAATCAACTGAAATCAAACAGCCGCAAAACCTGGCAACAGATAGGGAAAGAAGTGCATTTAACTGGCCAAGCGGTGGCAGTACGTGTACAGCAGATGGAAGAGCTAGGAACGATCAGCGGCTACACCATCCGCCAAGATCAGCTCGCCAGACACTTCATCACGGTGTTTATGGAGAGCACCGATTCCAACGGTTTTGAAGCGCTTTTAAAAGGGCATGCCAGCGTCGAGAGCGCCTACAAAGTCACAGGCGAAGGCTGCTATCACCTCGTTTTTATCGCACAGTCAAACGCTGACATTGAACCCTTCCTAGATCTCTTACTCCCGTATGGCCGCTGCAAAGTACTGAGTGCGATGCGTTGTGTTAAGTGAGTTTTTTCTGAGTGTAGTTAACGGAGCGTTGTGGTCATGAGCATCCAATTTTTCTCTTTTATTTTAAATCAATTTAAATTGATCCCGTTGATATTTCATTCGTAGCGACCAAACTGCGAAGGAAAGATCATGCATGCACAGCGCATCATACAAGATTTACTCGATAATGACTGTCCGAATATTCACGCCAAACGTCGAAAATGTATCGCCGCTATCGTTGATGCAGGTAGTCGTGGATTTTTTTTTGATGGGAATTAGCCGCAGTTTATCGAAGGTATTTTTGATGTCTGTCTTTGAATTTATTTGATGGGTGTCTTAGAATTTTTTTAGGGTCTGTTTTTTGTATGGGTGTCTTAGAGTCTGTTAGGGTCTGTTTTTTGTATGGGTGTCTTAGAGTCTGTTAGAGTCTGCTCATTGTTGCTCATGTCCAGCCATGAATGCGGCACTTAAGCAAAGCCTAAGCCGCCGCACTGAAAAAGCGTTGGGTACACGGCGTAAATCTAGTTATGCCCCATTCGAATACTGGGTAGATATTTAAGCGAAATTGGGCAAGAAATTGAGTAAGGCAGAATCGATGATCTAAACGAGATCGTGGGTTGGCTTTTTTAACTAAAAATCAGGAGGAAATTAGAGATTGAATTAATTTTGATTGCGGTAGATTTGCATTGGAATTCGGAAATTTTTGACCGAAGGTGAGGAAAGAACTGCGGGCTTAGGTTCGGTTTTTTTAGTTGGTATTTTTCTTGGGTGTCTTAGAATTTTTTTTGCTGTCAACCATGTGGCCAGTAATTCGTTGGTGGTGGATAGATGATGTAATGTGATGCGTTGCAGTAAAGAAAAACACTACTTACTGATGACGCGTTACACATGGGGGACTATGCATTGCAACACAAATGACAGTGATGTGCTCGCAGCGACATCAGAAAGATTAAAATAAAGAGACATAAAATGGGGAAAACAACCGAGGGAGCGTTTGGATTGGCTCGCCAAATTGGCGATCAACATTTGGCTTCTTTACGTCAGCTTGTCGATGGCAATCATGTTCGTGCAGACGAAATTCAAGAATCACATTTTCGTCATTGCGATTGCGCCATTACCATTGACGTGACTTGGCGGTTTGTTGCGCGATATTCAGAGCAAACAATTGCGGGCGGCGCTTCGGGCACGCGCGTGCATTGTGGGTATAGTCGCAGTGACTTTTTCGCTGAATTTAATTTGCGCAAGCATCAAGCCAGTCATAATCTTGAGATACGCCGATCTTTCCAAGAAAGTGTTTTGTCGAGTAACACATCCTTGTCTTGGTCGCATCAAGAAAGACAAGTCTGGGATTTCGGGCATCACTCCTACAGTCACACTTGCGGAACTTGTCACGGTCATGGTGATGTTGACTGTTGGAGTTGCCATGGTGCTGGTAAAAAGATGTGTTATCACTGTCAGGGAATGGGGTGGACTTGGGAGACTCGTATGCGTACGACAGGGTCGGGGCAAGTGGTCTCAGATTCGTATCAGCAAGCATGCAGCGTATGTGCAGGTACTTGCGAATTACGATGCAATCAATGTCTGGCAACGGGGAAGTTGCGGTGTGACAATTGCAAGGGACATGGTTTTTTTACCGACATTATTCATACAACTGCTGTAGCGATTCCCAGCACTAATTATCGTGTTAACGCATCGCTTCTGGCGCAGCAGTTGGCTGATTACATGTCATCCATCGGCAACAGCCAAGCGGCGCAGTTTTTCGACTTTTCACTGCATCAAAATTACAATAGCAACAGCGGTTGGGTGGTGCAGTATGTTTGTCAGACGACGCTCGTTGAACAGCACTTTAGTTTGCGCCAAAAAGACTATTTGGCTGCGGCGGTTGGCCCTAGCGTTGTTCCATTCGTTCGCCCACATTTATTCGATGAGATTTTCAAAGAAGAGCTACACGATCTACATGCAATTTATAGCAAGTCAACTAAGACTGGTATTAACAAGGATCAGGCCTTACATTTCTTTAAGACGTATTGTGGTCAGCCGGTTCTAGATCGCGCCTTGCAAGCGGTTGCTAAGCTCTCCGCGGCGGATCGTAAGTCACCAGGTGGTTCTGTCTCGAATGCTTGCAAGGGATATATTTCTCAGAGCGCAGCGAGTGATCTCGGCAAATGTATGGCCGACTTGTTGGACAGGGTTTCTCCTGCCTATTCCAAATGGTCTTGGATACTCGTCATGTTCATGCCATTAATCTATCTGATGCTATCGATTGAAAACGCTGCTGAGTTCAGTCGAGGTAGTTTTTGGGACGGCACAGCCTCAATATTTGGGGCCTTTTTTACTGGCATGATCTTGTTGCTGTTCATATCGCCATTCGCATGGCTCTTCAGTGCCATTCACAGTGCTGTGGAGCGGCAATCTGTGCCCGCGCCCTATCGTCAACGTCCGCGAAATTGGGAACCCCTTTCGAAAGTGATAGGGCTTTACCTACAGGCTACAATCTTTTTGGTTCCATATGGTCTGGGCGCGCGCTTCGATTTCGCTCCCCGATGGGAAGGAAATATCAAGAGTGATATAGAGAGTCAAGTTGGCAAGCAGGCCTACAACCTCATCGAAAGCTCGCCGTGGTTGACATCGCAGATTCCGGATTACTTGTGGGTGGCATTGGCGGCGCCAAGACCGTCCTTGAGTAACACACCTCTACTGATTGATAGCGGTGAATGCAAGAAGGCGTGGCAAACTTTTAGTCAGCTACCTGCTGGTGAAAAAAAAGAAAAGCACCGCAAATTTTTCGAAACCGAATATGGCATTCTCAATTTTCATGCAAACTGTTTAGGCTCTGCACTACAGCGTAAATGCGATGTGATCAAACAGGTCGACACGATGCCGTCAAGTGCAGCAAGAGTTCGCTTGAAAGCTTTGCTTGAAAAGGAAAATTTCAAGCCACCCTTTTTCGATAAAAGCATGTGCAGATAAGTGGTTGATGAACCAAATGGTAATCGACCGGCTTACCCGAGCGCATGTGTCATCGCGTTTGGAATAGCCGATCTCTCACCTTTGCGCATCCTCGATTTGAGTAACGATGAAACAACTGTTGTTAGTGTCCCGCAATGCTCGCATACACAACCAATTTCGCTATGTTGAATTGAAATTGGCCTGTACAATCGTAATTGGTTTATGTTAATTTATTCCTTTTGTCGCAGGCTATTTCCTAGATTCTCTACTTTTTCCCCTATGAAGCTTTTAACTTGGTTGTCGGCTTGCTGCTCTGGTGCGCTGAGTGTTTCTTTGTTGGCCGTGTTGTTTGGTGTAACGGCCTGTGCTGTGCAAACCGGACCGAATGGTCAGTTGAAAGTTGGACTTGATGACGCCGAGATCTTTGGCCGCAAGATCTCTACTTTCAAGACCCTCGATGGTGGCGAAGGTAGTCTCCGCGTGTTGAATGGCCGTTTTTCAGTCAAGTTGCATAGTTATGCCAAGATTATTCCGATCGATAATGTCATGACAGCGCGAATTTTGCGTACGGATTACATTGATGGCCGTACTGTCGTCATTTTGGAAAAAGGGGAGCGCTACTGCAATTACAGGTACACGGTGTTTAGTATTCTGGGGAATGAAGTCTTGACTTGGGATGTTGGTGATTGCAACACCCAAGCTCAAATTAGCGCGGACGAACACAACGTGTATCTCGATTTCTATGGTCGCTTTTCCAACCCTCGTTTTGTTTATCGCGATATGCGCTTGTTGCGCGGTGAGGTGCTAAGCCGAGCCGTGGCAGCCCCAAGCCCTATGTCCGCAATGCCGAGTTTACCTAGGCCAAACAACTCCGGTAGCACGAATAACCCCAACAATCCCAATAATCCGAACTATTCCGGCAATGGTGCCAACAATACAGCGAATAGTCCTAGCGCAGCCGCATCACCTGGCCGCCCGCGTTATCACCCACCTTTACCCATCTTAGCAGGCAGGGGCGCAGATACAGTCGATGCCAAGCTTGAAGCGAGAGGAGATGGCAATGCAGAGACCAAAACGCCAAAAGAAAGCATGTCGCCTAGAAAGACCAATACGGTGGCAACAGGCAGCCCTACACCACCTACTTTGCCGACGAGAATGGATTTTCCAATGACGGAGCAAAAGCCAGTGCGCATCGTTTTGGATAAATAGAGAACGGCGTCTGCAACAAAGAGCAGCCATCAATTTCGGACATGATTAAGCAGGCTGTGCACTAAGGCAGCGCGAATGCAAGTACAGCGATTTTTACGTTTCGTTTAGGTTTCTGATAATGCGAATAAAACAGATTAGCACCCTGATTCTTCTTACCTCACTCTATCTCTGTTTTGAGTTGGCGTTTAACGCACGTCTGTTGGATGTGGTTGGCGGAATGGCTGACGCGGATGAGTTGCATCACATCGAAATATTTGGTCGAAGCTTGTCGGGTATCGCTGTGGCTTTGGTAGTGTTGCAGATCATGCTGTCGCGCCGTACCAAGCTTGGTGTTGCTGGACCCAGCAACACCAAGATTTTCGTTTTTTGCGGTATCGCTGCAGTCCTCACGTACATTGCTTTGCAGTCTTTGGTAAACTCGGTTGTGGAATCGAGATCACCGGAATTTCGCAAAGCCAGTACCAGCATCGTGCTGGTGCAGCGTGCCTTGATCGATGGTCAGGTGGAGCTTGATGGTTTGGTCGATAAGCCGCACTTGTTCGGAACGCCGGAGGGCAAAGCCTTTCTTGCACTGTTTCCTGTTTTGGCGATTTCCGTTGATCGCTTGGAAGACAAGATTCACTCAGCAAAATTCCAACTGCTAGTGCAACGCACAGGACAAGAAATGGGCGGCGTACAAGGGTATTACAAGCATTACGTGCAAGCCATGAACGAAACACAAGCACAATGGCAAAAGTACCGCACACATGGCAATGTCGATACTGCGCAAAATTTAGAAGAGCAGCAAGATAAAGCGTGGTCAGATTACCTCGTCGATTTGGGTAAGCGCGGATGGACACCGACCACCGTACCAGCTTATGCACGCGGTAAAGTGGCGGCGACAGTGCGTCAACGTATTCCCGTACCACACAATTGGTTGCCCGATGATGAAGTGCGGTTTCGTGAAGCTGTTGAGGTGCAATTTAAGCGTCGTGTGGGGGCTGCCAAATCCGGTGCCAAAAATATCCCGCTAGGCTTGGATTACCATGCTTTTGTTGCGCACTCGGAAGTGCAGGCCGAATTGCGCAAGCAGCTCAAATTGCCTGATGGTGTGGTGGTAGCGGCCAGCTATAAAAATGGCGCAGCCTTTGATCGGGAATTGTTCTCTCTCGTACGCGACAAATATGCCAAGCAAGAGTTCGTTCGTTACGATAGCTCGGTTTCCGAATTTGGCCTCGGAGGTAAGCAAGCTGCGCTGGGGCTCAGCGCCGCACGCGCCGCCCTGGTGCCACCAATGGCCTTGTTTTTCTCTTTGTTAGGCGCTATCGGGCACTTTGCCAAATTGATTTTTCTTATAGCTAAGGCGATTTTTCAATTAATTCCCGCGTTGCGCGAGCGACAAAAATATCTATGGCTGCTGCCGTTGTGCTTATTGGCCGTGAACTGGGCGATCTTGAGCAATTTAGAAAATGATGTCACGCAAAGCCGCTTGTATGTTTATATGGTGAAGCAGGCGCAAACGAAACAAGAGAAAGACACCGATCCACTCTTGCGTAAGGTGCTCGGTAATGCACTGCATGTGGTGGCGATCGGTCAGGCCTATGGCTATCCGATTAATGAATATATTCGAACCAATGTACTGGGTGGCATCAGCTATGGCTATCACCCCACAGACACAGCGAAGGAAGAAAGCAATGCAACGATCGATGCAAGGAAAAAAGGGCGTTAACATGAATCAACAATGGCTGCCAAAATTACGCTGCGCCTGTATCAGCCTTGGTTGCTCCTTGCTCTTGAGTGCAAACGTGTTGGCTGATTGTAAAGGCATCGTTTTGCATGCCCATCGTGGTGACCCAAACCTCCCTGAAAATTCTAATCGTGCGATCGAAAGTGGCTTGCAGGGTAATTGGGACGGAGTGGAAATCGACATCCAACAATTACAAGACCGTGCATGGGTCATACAGCATGATGCTGTCTTAGGGCGCACTACGAGTCTGGCACTTAGGCGGGTGCAAGACCTTGATAGTCCAACGTGGAAGGAAGTTCGTCTCAAAGATCGCAAGGGTAATGTGACAAAAGAAGCTGCGCCTTTCCTTAGAGACGTATTGGCCAAGGCCGACGAGTATCCTGAAAAAATCATCAATGCCGAAATCAAACAAGCTTCTTGGGGCTGTGAGCTTGCGAATAGTGCTGTGGCTGAATTCAATAAAGCACGCCCAAATGGAAATTGGTTTTTAACCAGTATCGAACGTAACCACCTACGTTGTGCCCGCCAAGTCGATCCAGAAGGGTATTTAGGCCTGATTGTGTTAGATCAGCAAGCTTTGGCGCGACAAGATCCGCGCACGGCCAGACAGGCAGACAAGTTAGCCACACCAAGAATCGATCGCGCATGGTTACAAGGCCTTGTGCGCGAAGTATCACTGCCCGTGGGCATTCATATTGATACCAATACCCTAGACGCTAATATGACTTTACTCAAAGATGCCAAAGATCTAGGCATCGCCGTCTTTACCTATAATTTGATTGGTGACCGCGAGCATCTACGCGACTTACGTGCCACCCGACAAAGAACGGGCATGTGGCCCAGCGGTGCGATTATTGATGGTGCGACGAATAACTTTTGTATTGAGTTGATGCGGAATTAGAAGGGGGGCGCGGTCCATAGTTATTTACACCGCATTGAGTGTCTCTTGAGTCTCTTTCAAAGTTCGCCCAATTGCATTCTTCCATGCTACACGACCATTCGCAAAATTGCACAAAATAAAAGACCCCTGTGCTGCTGCAAAGCCGGTGAAAGATATTCGATGAAAGTTCGATACAGAGAAGAATTAGCGAATCACTCTGGCCCCGAGACATGCGTGGGTCACCATAAGGTGGCAGGCGTAGCGTTGACAGGGGAAAGTGGCAGACGAGCCATAGAGCCGCGAAATCCTCCCTTTAGGATGCTGACGCTGTTGGGTGAAGAGGAAGGCCATACAAAGTACTGCGCTATCGTGAGCGGAACGGTGCGATGATCCTACGCGATCAAAGAATACCAAACCTGACTGATAGTGACCAACAGCCATTTGCGGAGCACGTGGAGGGAAGGCGTGTAGTGAGCCAAAAACACCCATTAATCTTGTTCGCTTAACGATCAAGAAAAGGATGCGCGCAACGTTAGCAGACACAAGTAATCGATATCAAACCGTGGAGTCCTTAGATGCTGCTGTTTCGACCCATAGCATCGCGTCCGCAGCAAATAAGATCGAGCAAAACTATTGCGCATTAAAGAGCGAAAAAGCCCTTTACAAAACCACGTCCGAAACTAGATAGCGCTTCAATATTTGCGATCACTGCAATCGCAGTCATCAATATGATCACGCACCATAAAAATAGATTAGAACTACTCAGTTTATTCTTCATTTCAATGACTCCGTTTCATTTCGCTTACAAGATCAAAAAGGCATCTAAGAGATTTCTTTATTAAGCTAAAATTATAAAACACTTCGCAATAGAAAGGCTTACTATTTTTAAAATTAGGCTTATTGATGTACGTGGAATGAAGGGAAGTAGTATGCACCATTCGGCGCTTCCCTAGTTCTGGAAAACAATAGCGTTTGCGCGGTTTGCTTTATCCTTTCCCTGTATTTGAAACTGTCAAAATAAATCCGCCCTTTCGTCGCATCTGCGGTACATCTGTTTGTGCTTGGGAAGTGAATGGAGGATACTTGCACAGGTACAACAAATCATGCATTTGTTAACTTGGAAAGGGTGGGAATCTGTATGACTTCATCGCACTTCGCCGAACTTTTGGACTATGCACGGACGCAAGCGCCGATTTATTCGAGTCGCCAAGAAGCGTTTTTATCTGCTTATTTCGAAAACACTGACCCCGATGAATT
>JAHFQV010000119.1 GCA_023259175.1 Oxalobacteraceae bacterium
AAAGAATCGCCACAAGCACCGCAGCGACAGTTGAGGCGATGCAAACGGCGGTAGAACAAATCGCCGATGCCCAGCGCGACACCCGTGTGCGATATGCCTACAATGCCGACATGCGTTTGACGTATGTTGCAGATAGTTATGGCCATGTGACAGGATATTTCTACGACGCTTTTGGTAACGTGGTTAAAGAAGTGCGTTATCAAAATACGGTTGCGCAAGATGTTAATCCTAGCGCCGTGATTGCCGACAATAATCAAGATCAAATCATTTTACGTTCATACGATCACGACAATCGACTGGTCTACCAAATTGAAGCGAATAATCATTTGCTGGAATTTAATTACGATAGCAATGGACAGGTCGTAAAATCGACTGACTATTATTATTTATTCTTGAAGCAATACATTGGCTATAACCCATTAGATGTCGATGCTTTGAGTCGCTACATTACTCACATTAGCTATGATCATGTGGAAAACCATGTCTATGACGCAGCCGGTCGGGAAGTTTATAAAATTGCGAGTGATGGTTCGGTACGCGAAAGTCAATATGACGCTACTGGAAATGTTATTGAGAGCATCTCATATGCGAACT
Organism: Oxalobacteraceae bacterium; assembly: GCA_023259175.1. Classification (GTDB taxonomy): domain Bacteria; phylum Pseudomonadota; class Gammaproteobacteria; order Burkholderiales; family Burkholderiaceae_D; genus Undibacterium. The sequence goes on from JAHFQV010000119.1 coordinate 595, forward strand.
TGATTCCGACTTCGACTCAGCCAACTCTGGCAGCGGTTGCGACAGCGCTCAGTTTGATCGCAGATTCAAGCCGTGATCAACACATGCGTTATCAATACAATGCAAATGCTCAATTGGTAGCGAGTGTGGATGCTGTCGGCGATGTTACGACCTACACTTACAATGCGCTAGGTGAATTAGCCTGTCGTGTAGTATCGACTCAACGTAGTTTGGTAACCGCATTGACGCCATTGGCGGGGAATGTTGGCGCGCCAAATTCTGATGCAGGCGATGGAATTGTTTACCAAATTTATGACAAAGCCGATCGCCTAAATTGGCATGTGGATGCACAGGGTGCGGTCACTAAATTTATCTACGATGCCTTTGGTAATCAGTCTGAGCAAATAATTTACGCGAATCATCTTGACTTGAGTACTTGGGATAAGCGTAGTGAACCAAGTATTGTCGCGAACTCAGTGCGCGATGCGCATAGTTACCGCCTCTACGATAGTGCGAATCATCTCAGTTTTGAAATTGATGCGACAGGCGCTGTCGCCCAATATCATTACGATGCACACGGCAACCTCGTATCCAAAACAAATTTCGCCAATCGTATTTCCCTGTCGAACTGGGTGCTTGGTACAAACCCTGATGTGCAAGCGGATGCCTCACGCGATCACACGACTTATGCAATTTACGATGCGCTTAACCGTGTGATCTTTAATGTTGACAATCAGGGTGTTGTGGTCGAGTTTAAGTACGATCTCAATAATAATATGATTGATCGCATCGCTTACGCCAAAGCGATTCCAGCGAATGTTGCGATCACGGAGGCAGCAGTGCGTGATGCACTTGCCTTGAGTCGCGATGCGGCGATTGATAGTCGTAGTCGGTATGTCTACGATTGGGCTCAACGGATTATCTACCAGGCCGATAGTTTAGGATATGTAACAGGCTACACCTATAATAGCTTCGGAAAGCTCACTAGGGAAACACACTACGGAACGCCAGTTGCGGCCAATGCGGCATTAGATACTGTCAGTATCAATGATGCGGTCGATCGCACAAGCATCATGTCCTACGATGCGTATAATCGACTTGTGGTTCAAATTGGACCGTTAGGCGAAGTGACGCAAAATAATTACGATGGTATTGGCCAAATTACCTCGGTTATTCACTACGCGAAACCGATAACAGCACCAACCGCACGAACACCGTCTTACACATTCGGGACCCTACAAGGCATTATGGTCGTCGATGTTATTAACGACCAGATTACGCGTAGCGTGTTTGATGCGGCGGGGCATGAAGTGTATCGCATCGACGCGAGTGGAGGTGTTGTTGAGCAACGCTACGATGGTCAAGGACATGCGAGCGACCATATTGAGTACGCAAATAGGATCGCGCCAAACACGCCGGCGACAATCGAGGCAGTTGCTGCAGCCTTGGCTTTAGTTGCAGATGTCGCTCGCGATACCCACACTAGAGCGCAGTACGATGGTAGCAATCACGTCAGCTTCCAAGTCGATGGTGATGGACATGTCACCGGCTATACCTATGACGGTCGTGGCAATGTGGTGAAGCAGATTCGCTATGGTCAAACGATCGCTTTGGCTGTTCAGCCAAACATGGTAAATACAAGTGTTGACGATCAAGTGACCCTCATGACCTATGACAATGATGGTCGCCTAAGTTACGTGGTTGATCCACAAGGTAGGGTTACACAAACAAGTTACGATGCGACGGGAAATGTAATTCGTGTGGTGAAATACGCGCATCAAATCGCGCTACCTACTGCGAGCGATATGCCAATGAGCGAAGTAATACTGGCCAGTATTATGCTCGTTGATAGTGAAAAAGACTTGGTTCAGCGCAGTGTGTTTGACACGGCGGGACATGAACGGTATCGCATCGATTCCTTAGGTGTCGTGACAGAACAAAGTTTTGACGCAATCGGAAACCTGACTTCACGCGTGATTTATGCTCATGCAATTCCGCGTTCGACCCCGGCGAAATCGGTTGACGTAGCCGCTGCGGTGAGTTTGATTGCGGATGCAAGTAAGGACATTAAGACAGAATTCTTATATGACCAAAATCAACGCTTGTTATGGAGTGTCGACGCAAATGAAAACCTCACAGCGTATAGCTACGATAGTGTAGGTAACCAAGTGCGTACCCGCTCTTTCGCACGGGTAGCAGGTGCGGCCGCGACGCGTGATTTGCAACTGATGTCTGCCTTAGTCTCTGGATTAACTCCGGAAACGCAGCAAACTCAAATGTATGATGCGGATAATCGAGTCGTCTGGACGATAGATGGAAGCGGCGCAGTTACCCACTTCAAATATGACAGCTTCGGTAATCTCACTGAACGGTTTGTATACGCCAATCGCATCAACTTGAACGGATGGACACCAGGCACACCTCCTACAGTTTCAGACAATTCGGGCCACGATCATATTGAGCGCGTCGTTTACGATAGTGTTAACCGTCCGATTTATACGGTCGATGGCGCAGGTGATGTGGTCGCTTACAAGTACGATGGTAAGGGCAATCTCATTGAGCGTACCGCCTATGCGAAAGCGATACCACCGAACACAACGATGACAGCCGCAAATGTCGGCGCGCAAATTGCTTTAATTGAAGATGCGAGCCGCGATATTCGAATTCGTAACATCTACGATTCTGAAAACCGTATTAGCTTCAGTGCTGACGGCAAAGGTGCGGTGACACGTAATGTCTACGATGCTTTTGGTAATGTGAGTTTGAAGGTTAGTTACGCCAATCTAATTGGCATCAACGATGACCTCATGTCCGTCATCGCCGATGGCACTCGAGACCGCGTCGAATTGATGTACTACGATCATGCTAATCAGATGGTTCGAAAAGTCGATGCCGAATGGAATATGAGCATTCTCCGTTACGACAGTTTTGGAAACGTGATTCAGCAAACGATGCTCGAATCGCCAATCACGGCTGGTGATCAATCCAGAGATCGTAGCAATCATTTAGTCTATGACAGTGGAAACCGTCTCATCTATAGCATCGATGCTGCAGGTAGCGTGCATAAAAACGTGTACGATGCCTTAGGCCATATAACGATGAAAATATCGTTCTCGGAATCGGCCTTAAATCGCCTCTCAAGCGACTTTAATGACTACACCGTAGCGAGCTTGGATGCCATATTTGATTTTGCCGGTCCGAAACAAGTGCCTGACCGCATCGAATTTATGGACTACGACTTCAATGGAAACCTGATCGCGAAAACCGATGCGATGGGCCACGCTGAACAATCGACCTACAACATCGCGGGACAGAAGAAGAGTTTCACCGATAAAAACGGCGCAACTTGGAACTACGACTATGATGCGGCAGGTCATCTCACAGAAGAAACCGGCCCAACGATACGCGATCTTTCAGGTCAATACCGTCCAGTGACGCGGATGAAATATGATGGCCTAGGTCAACTCATTGAGAGCATTGAAGCCTACGGTCGACCAGAGCAACGCAAGACCTCGTTTGTGTTTGATGGACAAGGGCATCAAACATCAGTGGTCTTCCCTGAACGTAATAACTATACCGTCAGTGGAAATTCGACTTACTATCAGGCTGGAAATACCTTCACCACGACTAGCGTTTACAACTCGTTAGGTCAGATTGTATCGACCGTGGATGGTGGCGGAAATCGCAGCTATAAAGTCTATGATTTGCAAGGTCAAATTAAGTACGAAGTCGACAGTCTTGGAAATGTGACGGGCTACGAACGTGATGCATTTGGCGAAGCTACTACTACAAAACGTTATGCCCATGCCATCAGCCTCGCAGCAGGTGTTACCGCGCTGGGTATCAGCGACGTAGAACAAGGCTTACAAACACTCCCATCGCAAGACCGCGCACTCACGACTCACTATGACAAGCTTGGCCGCGTCCTAGAAGTGCAAGAAGCGGCCGTCTACACCTATGACGCGAATGCCAGTGCAGAAAACCAGTACTTCACAGCGGGCAAAATCACGCGTAATACCTATAATCCGTTTGGTGATTTGGTTCGTGTCTCTACTTTGGAAAATGCTGCAACGAGTACATGGATTAGCGTGAATCATTTTTACGATAAACATGGTCAACGTATTGCGACGGTCGACGCCTTGGGTTACCTCACCCGCTACACCTATGACACTCAAGGTAACACGGTCGCGATGGTCGAAACTGCGCAAGCAATCGCAAATTGGGATGGCAATGCTGCTCACCAAGAAGTACCGCTTGCGCAAGTTTCCGCCCAAGATCGCTACACTAGTTTTGGCTATGACCAAGATAACCGCTTGATCAAACAGACGCTTTCCGATCAAGCCCACCTTAATGTAGCCAATGCGCAGCACGTGACGACAATGGAGTACGACAATATCGGCAACCTTGTGGCGCAACGCGCTTGGGGTGTTGGTGCCAGTGGTGCTAGCTTGGCGATACGTAAATTCTATGATGCCTTAGGCCGCGTGGTCGCAGTGATTGATGGCGCTCATAACAACGAGGGGGTCAATCCGCTTGAATTCTATACCTACGATGCCTTAGGGAATATGACTCAATCCACGTTCTACGCGCATGGCGCTGTGAGCGACACCATGCCGATCCAAGTTGATTCCAGTCCAGCTGATCGTACCACCCACATTGATTACGATCATTTTGGACGTGCGATACGTGTGCTTGATCCAGCGGGGTACGAACACTACACGGAATACGATAACCGTGGATTAGTAGTCCGTCAGTGGCAAATGAGTAAAGCGGGAAATGTAGTCGCCCTAGTTAACAAGCAATACGATGTTGTGGGTCGTCTCATCAACGATAGTAGCAATGATCAAATCAACGTCTACAATGCATTCGGCGAAATTACCACCCAAACTTTGGGTACCACCATTACCCATTTTGAATTTGATCAGGCTGGACGTATGTGGCGCACGGATCAAGGTGGTGTAGTTCAAATTTACCTCTACAACATGGAAGGAAAGATCGCAGCAAGCATCACCAGTGCAGGTCAAGGAAATGGGGATCGTGATCTCAAACTTGTATCGAGCGTGGACGAAGTTGCGCAAGCGAGCGATGTGCGTCGCACCGATACCCGTTACGACGCAAACGGCAACACCACAGCGCAAATACTGGCTGAACGGAATGGTCGTCGTCCTGTCGTCAAACAAACGATGGATCGTTGGGGCAATTTACTCACCAAGAGCGATCCAAGTAATTCCGAAGCCCAAGATGCGGTCACCCATTATACCTATGACGAACAAAATCGCGTACTGACACAAAGCGACCCCCGCGCAGATGGCAGCGACGGCGGCCGAGTCCGTGAATACAGCTACACCACAGGTGATTTTGATGCAGTCCTGACGCGTCAAACCATCGATCGCGAATCAGCAAACGTCACCAGCCTCAACGACAATGATGTTTTGCATGCGCGCTACCGCGTCACAACGGATCGCTACAACCAAAGCGGCAAGCTCGTATCAACCGTCGTAGGTGGAATAACGACAGAACGGCATCAGTATGATTTGTTTGGACAGTTGATTGTTGACATCATCAAAGACAACACGGTGACCAACTATAGCTATGATAATTTGGGGCATGTCATTAGCGAACTGCATGCACCGGTCGATGTCTATCAAGTTGATAGCTATGGCGGAGGTACACTCAGTTTGTCGAACGCAGTGCGTATGCGCTTAGAAAGTAAATTCGAATACGACGAATTGGGACATCTCACCAAGATGACCAATCCCGCAAACGAAGTGACTCAATACGTTCACGATGCGCAAGGCAACCTGACTAAAACAATTGACCCGATGGCACACGTCACCGTCAATGTCTGGGATAAAAACGGACACAAACTCAGTACCACAGACGCATTAAACGTGACCATCGATTGGCATTACGATAGTGCGGGTCGGATCGCCAGTACCACTGGCTACAATGGCACCCAAACACTCTATACCTATGACAATGCAGGGCAATTAACACAAACAAGGAACGCATCGCAAAATCACACCGTCACCAATACTTATGACGCGATAGGACAATTGACAAACATCAATGATGTCGCACCAAGTTCAGGGCAAGTCAACGGCATCAAAAACACCACATATGCTTACGATACGGTCGGCAACCGCACCCAAGAAGTCACCGAACAAAATGGCAGACGTTTCCAAGACAATACGCTCACCTATGATGCACAACATCGTTTAACTTATGTGGTTGCACACGATAGCGAACAAGGTGATCAAATTATTGGCTACGAGTACGACGGCTTTGGAAATCGGACGCACTTCTATGCCCAATCGCCAGGCAGCCAAGAAGGGCGCAACCAAAACGGCTACTTCTTCTATGACGCGCTCAATCGGATCATACGCAGTGGTGCGATAGACGCGGCGGGTACAGTAGGGGCGGCAACCATCAACTATCAATACGACACCGCGGGTAACGTTAGAAGTAAAACGATGGGTGCTGGCACAGTTGAAATCTACGACTATGACGATATGAACCGTCGAATTGCGACAAGCGTAAATGGACATTACTACGCCATCCATTACGATGCAGCAGGACGCGTTGTTGACGAATGGGTGCAAGTAAAAGACCTTCCGACCGCACATGCGGGAATTGATCGTCCTGTGGATCCAGCCCTAGTCGAGCCAATCGCGCCGACCGTGCCACCAGCGGGAAGTACTCAAGCTGTTATTGATCAATACAACCAGCAACAGGCGCAATATGTTCTCGATTTAGCTAAATATAATGCGGGTCAACAGAAGTACCATGACGATGTCCAAAACTACGAAGATCAAGACGACTTCGCACGGCGGGTGAACACACAAGCGAGCACGTCTGGAGGTTTTGAACGTCACTTGCATTCCTATAATCAAAGTGGGCAGATGGTACATGACCAAGGCTTCCAAGATAATGGAAGCGTCAAATATCACCAATTTAATAGCAGCATCGATGCTTTAGGTAACACACTGCATTACGTTACCGATAGTTTTGTTGGCGATAGCGCCAGCAGTATTTACGATAACTACTATGCGAACGGTATCTCCGGTCGACAGCTCATGTCGACGACCGGACATTTGCATATGAATGCGGGACAATTGGCGGGCAAGGACGGTGCTAATTCCACCAGCACATCGATCTACGATGCGAGCGGAAATCTGAGTGCGCTTCAGTTTCAAACGTTCAGTAATACTAATGCAGGTAGTCCCACTTCCAAGCAAATTTTCTACGACGCGCAAGGGCGCATTTTGCAAAGCATAGAAAACGATCTGAAAGCGAAAACCATCGTACAACGTGAAGTGATCGTTAATGGAGAATTGCAACTGCGCTATACCGCAACAAGCGGCTATTTCGATGGTGACGCAAAGCAAGCCAGTGCTTACGAAGATGGAATCAACAAAGACGCATCGCAAACGCCTTTAACCAATGTTCCGTTGCAGCCAAACGGTGCGCCGCAAAACAGTGGCAAAGTTATCGTAGCCTACGACGGTGAAACTTTGCGATCCGTCGCTTTGCGTGTCTATGGTGATGCTGACGCTTGGTATCACTTAGCGGACGCAAACAAGCTCGGCGTAAATCAGGTGCTAAGCGGCGGACAAAGTCTACTTGTCCCGTCGGTTATCAGTAAAACGGACAGTAGTTTGGCGTATAACAATGGAAAATTAATAGGTGGCACGGCACCAGATTTACCACCACCACCGCCGCCAGAAAAGGACGGGTGCTTAACACTAGTCGTTATCATTGTGGCGGTAGTCGCATCCTGCTTCCTTGGGCCACAAATGATGTTGCTGGCACAGGCGATGGGAGCATCAGGTTTAGCTGCAACCGTCGTCGCAGGCGCACTCACTGGAGCAGCAACAAGCATCATTTCTCAAGGCGTCGGAATCGCAATTGGGGCTCAAGATGGCTTCAGTTGGAAGGCAGTGGGACAAGGCTTCATCGGCGGCGCATTGGCGGCAGGCTTCTCACAAGTCGCGGGTATTAGTTCGGTTTCTCAAACGGCTGGTTCTTTCAGTTGGCAAAATTTAGGTATCGCCGCTGTCAATGGTGCGATGCGCAGCGCAGTTTCGCAAATTGTGCAGGGACACTTTAGCTGGAGACAAGTGGCTGCTTCGGCCGTAACTGCGGGTGTTGGTAACGCGGTCAGCCAAAGTTTCAATATGGCGAATTTTGATGAAAAGAACAATCAATATGGAAAACATGAAATTAGCTTCGGCGAGCGCGTAGCGAATAGTTTCCTTGGTAGTGTCGCGTCGAGTGCTGTTATGAACAAAGGCACAGTCAAACTTCGTGATATTGGCATCAACACGTTCGCATCTGTTGGAGCTGCCTACATTGGGGATGCGACAAAAGCACTCGGAGGCGACGGATCGCTTGGACACACTTTAGCCCACGCCGCGCTTGGGGCCGCGACGGCCAGATTGCGCCATCAAGATGTTTGGGCTGGCGCGATTGGCGGTGGAGTGGGTGCCTTTGCCGCTTCCTACGCGAAATCAAGTTTAGAGGCGTTAAATATTTCTACCGATTTGCAGACAACAAAAATTGCACAAACGGAAGAAGAGCTTCGCCAAATCGATACCGCTAGGGATGAGGTCGACCGCTTAGGAAATTTACCTAATGCAAGCGCGGAGCAAATCACAGAAGCAACTCGAAATTTGGAAAAAATTGAAAGAGCCAATGCACCAAAAGATGCGTTATACAATTTAAATAAAGTTGGTGATGCAATAACTGGCATTACTCAATTGGTCGCTGGTGGAGTATCAAAAGTCTTAGGGCATAGTTTTGATGTTGCGTCAGGTGCGGCACAAAACATGGTGAGCAATGACTATTTACCCCGTATTGACGGTGAGCAAACCGCAGAACGTCAGCGTTTGGCAAAAATACGCTCAGAAGTGCAAAGAAGTTCTAGAAGAAAAATGTCTATCTTAGAAGAAAAAATGGAGAAAGATCTCCGTTCTTACCTAAATAAGCCATTATCGCCTTCTAAAAATACTATCGGACTTGATATCAATTTGGGCGACGGTGCTGTCGGTTTTAACGGCACGGATGCGACTGTGAATGGTGGAAAGTTAAGCACTAATCAAGACAAGTTGAATGCATTCGATGATCGTATTGCAAAAATTCGAGATTCATTGCCCGAAGAAGATCGCGATAATAGATTGCTTTATATTTTGCCTAAGGGGAGTGATCCAACTGTTGCGCGTGATTTGTATCGACGTTATCAAGCTGGAGAAATTCAATTTGATCGCAAGTTCGCAGATATCGGCGGCGCTATCGGAAGTTACGATAGATCAATTGGTGAAAATGGACAAATAACGATCAATGCCGCTTCCTTAGAACTGACGAAAGACACGCAATTTGGTAGTTTGATGGGAGCTGCTGTGCTGTATGGCAACGAACACGAAGAGGGGCATCAACTTTACCAAATGGCATTGGACGCAATGGGTGTTAAAGAT
>JAHFQV010000120.1 GCA_023259175.1 Oxalobacteraceae bacterium
ACTTGCTTTTTTAAGAATTAATGATGGGTAAGTGAAATGGATAAAAGGCAGTTTTCTAGCATTTCGCAAAATTACTCAACAATCATCATCACCAATTCAAAATAAAATTCGAACCTCAAGTGCAATGTAGATTGCCTCATTAAATATATCAAGGAAATATTGGAACTATTTTAGATCTTTTTTGAAGGTGTGACTTTTCGGAGTCGAGCTACCAGCGTGTCCGTTGAGAACAATTCAATACCTTTCAATTGAAAGCAAAATCATTTCTTTCCGGAATTTATTGGATGTGCATTCCAAAGCGAGGTTTTTAGAAAACCGTCTCCGAGAGGAGAAACTGTTCGAATGCGAACATATTGTCTAGCACAACATAGAACATCTGCTTTTAGGATGTATGCGGCGATTATTGACAAATTGTGCAGGGGCTCACATCTTGGCAAGCCATGCCGCCTGTGATTTAATCAAATTGAAGAAAGCTGAAATGATTTTTTATGCTGTTGTATTCCAAAAATTTTTGCGCAAAAAATAGTACATGAAAGCATCTTTTAAAATTTTTCTTTATATTTATCAGAAAATTCGGTGAAAAATATGCCTTTCTTGCCTTCATTTAGAATTTTTAATGGTGTCATGTATTTTTTATTAATGATAATTTATGCCAAATACGATGCCGCTAGCCATCCGACTAGCCACCCTCGAGGACGCCGGGCTGATTAGCCAACTCATACTTCGCGTATCCCATTTTTTCACCCTCAAGCCCGATGGCACAGGTGCGGAAAAGTTTTTTGAAACGGTGACACCCGTCGCCATTTGCGGCTATATCCAAGATGAACGCTACCGTTACTACGTTGCCGAAATAGACGGACAGCTAGTGGGCATTGTCGCGGTGCGTGACCATCGCCACCTTTATCATTTAATGGTGGCAGCGCAGGCGCAAAAGCGAGGGTATGCGCGTCAGCTATGGATGCACGCCTATCGCCTCGCACGCGCTGAGCCGGGAGGAAACACTTTTACGGTTAATTCCTCGCTCTTCGCGCGTCCGTTTTACGAAAAAATCGGATTTAAGACGAGCGAAACCGTGCAAGAACTTCACGGTCTGGCGTATCTGCCGATGGCTTTGGAAACAGACTAAGCCGCTTCCAAAGGAGCAGCCAGCGCTGCATAAACAAGGCGTTTAAATTCAAAGGAATAGGGGTGCCAAAAAGCCATTTGCCTTTGCGTCATCAAGAGTCCCGCAATATTGTGACGGGGCGAAATCCACCAATGTGTGCCCGCCATGCCGCCCCATTCAAATTCGCCGACCGATTCAGGTGCATCGGTATCAGAGGGCCTCAGCATCACCGCGCCGCCTAAGCCAAAGCCTTTGCCCGGCACTTTGCCAACACCTGGAAATGCGATGCCCCAATTCTCCGGTAAATGATTTTGCATCATCATGCGTATCGTTTCGGCTTGCAAAATCGCTTGCCCACCCGATAAAAAACACCGCATTAGCTTTTGCATGTCAGCCATACTTGACACCAAGCCACCGCCGCCGGAAAAACGCGCAATGGGTTTAAGAAAAGCGTCAGGGTAAGGCGATTTGTCCAATCGTTTGAGTTCGCGCTGCAAAATATTCAAAGGATCACTGCCCGCGTAATAGGCAGCTAAACGAGAATGCTTGTGTGGTGCTAACCAAAACTGGTGTCGTTCATTCCTAGTGGTGAAAAAATATGTGCATGCAAAAAAATATCGAAGGCATCGCCGCTGACCACTTCCACGACCCGCGCTAACACATCGCTGGCAATCGAATATTCCCAAGCCGTACCGGGGTGAAAACTCAGGGGCAAATCCTCCAGCACATCAATCAAGACCGATAGAGGTTCAAAGGCATTCAAGACTTTGCGTTCGACATAGGCTTTGTAGAGGGTGCTACCGTGATCGAGTAAGCCGTAACTCAGGCCTGAAGTATGGGTCAGCAATTGGCGTATCGTGATCGCCGAACGCGCCGCTTCAGTTTGGCTCAAATCACGCGCACCGGGCAACAAAACCCGGCGTGCGCCCAACTGCGGTAAGTAGGCTTCGATGGGATCGTCAAGCTTGAGCAAACCATCTTCAAACAACAGCATAATCGCCATCGAGGTAATCAGCTTGGTGTTCGAGAAAACACGGAACAAATGATCTTCACGCAGTGGTATTTGATGTTCAATATCCGCCCAACCGCAGCAATGGCGATGGACCAAATTTTGTCCCGACAAAACCGCAGAGGAAACGCCGGCCAGAATTCGACGATCAACATAGGATTGCATCGCAGGCGCAATAGCGGAAAAATCAAAAGAGCGAGTCGCAAATGACATGAATCACAGTCTAGGCATCGAAGAAGATCGAAATTCTGCCAGAATTTACTGGGAACGTGAGGGAATTGTGCGTTTCAGGTCTAGGGAAGCGCGGATTTATTCGATAAGCGCGAAACACCATTTTTTTTAAGAACCTGAATTTTCAACCTTATTCGACGAAAAAATGGCGCTTCCCTCTGGGTTCGGCTCAAAATGGGTGATTTTGGCAGCAAATTCCCTTGCTTGGCACCAGCCAAGCTGCGGAAATGTTGCTACCAAACTCATCCCATTTTGGGCTCGAACGCACATACCGAATAAATCCGCGCTTCCCTAGCTTCGATCTCGCTTCATAGAATCACGCTGTCAAACTACCTGCCCTGCAGATTTCCCCACATAACTTAGATAAAAACCAAAAAACCATTGCAAATCTGAAATATCTCAGCTTATGCTCACTGCATTACCGCTTTGCACCGAGGAAAACGCGCATGCCCAAATCAATTCATCTTTTAAGCCTGATTTTTGTCGGCCTAATTCTAAGCCAAGGCGCTACCAGCGGCTATGCGCAGGAAGATGCCGCCGCTACGCCACTCGCACCACCTTCGTCTGCCGCGCAAAAACTCTACGCGGCAGCACAGGAGGATTTATTACAGGTACGGGTCTTGGTTAAAAACGGTCACACACAAGCCTCGGTCGGTTCGGGATTTTTTGTGGGCGAAAGCGATTTAGTTGTCACCAACTACCATGTCATTTCTCAAATCGCATTGCAACCGACCGTGTATGTCGGCGAATTTGTCGACACCAAGGGCTTACGCGGCGATATCCAACTACTGGCTTTAGATGTCCTACACGACCTTGCCATCCTACGTGTCAATCGTAAGGGCAAGGGATTTTTTCGAATTCCTAGCGAAAGCAAGCAACTGGTCAATCTATCGCAAGGCCAATATTTATACTCGCTAGGCAATCCACTCGATTTAGGTTTCGCGATTTCAGAAGGCGCTTATAACGGTATTATCAGCCGCGCTTTTTATGATCAATATCTGTTTACCGGCCCCATCAATGCGGGCATGAGCGGCGGACCGAATATCACCGCCAATGGCAACTTGGCCGGGGTCAATGTGGCTAAACGCACCGACGGCGAATTGGTCAGTTTTTTAGTCCCAGCGCGCTTCGTGGTTGAATTACTCGAACAAGTCAAACGCCATCCCAACGGCAGCAAAGATTTTAGTGAGGAAGTCGGCCGTCAACTAATCGAACACCAAAGCAAAATGGTCGATCACATCCTAGAAACAGCTTTGACGCAAAAACATTTAGGCAGCTATTTCGTGCCAGTGCGAGAGTCAGAACAAATGCGCTGCTGGGGACGGGCGGATAATCAAAGCGGCCTCAGCTACAGTGTGGATAAAATGAATTGTGCGATGGAATCGGCAGTCTTCATCTCGGATAAGCTACACACCGGACATGTCGCTATTTCCCACAATTTTTTTCAAGCCCACAATGTCAGCTCACTACGCTTCTCGCGCCTGATTAGCAATCAATTCAAAAGCGAAATAATCGGTGGCAAGGAAACGGCCAACTTAACCCGTCTCCATTGCGTAGAGGACTTCACAAAAAACACCTCCAGCGATATGCGCGCCGTGATTTGTGTGCGCGCCTATCGACGATTCGCGGGACTCTATGATTTCACCTTAATCACGTCTAGCCTCGATCAAAGCAAAGAAGTACTACAAAGTCGACTCGACACACGCGGTGTCTCCTACGAAAATGGCATGCGCTTAATTCGAAATTTCATCAAGTCCATACACCGTGCGGCAGGAGAAAAATAATGCATCGCTATTTCATCGAAACCTTAGCACGCAATGGTGAAGTCGAGCAGCGCCAAGCATTTGCCAGCCTCCCGATACGGCTAGGGCGTGCCTACGACAACGACTTTATTTTGGACGACGAACACAGTGCGCCGCATCATGCCCAAATCGCTTTAGATCAAGACGGGCAAATTTTTATTCACGATCTTGGAAGCAAAAATGGCATCAGCGTTGAGCATCGTAAATGCGAACGTGCCCACTTAAAAGGTGATGAGCGAATTCGCCTTGGGCAAACCTTATTACGCGTGCGTCGTTCCGATTATCAAGTCGAACCTGAGCAAACCGATACCAACAACTATCACTGGGAGGGTTGGCGTCCCGCCAGTACTGGTATCGCAATGATGAGTCTAATCGCGATCGCATCGACTTGGATCAACCAATTCGAAGCCTTCAGCTTTATCAGCTATCTTCAATCGATACTGAGCTTTGTCCTGGTCATGATCGTGTGGTCAGGACTGTGGGCGGCGGCCAATCGACTACTGGCGCGTCAAACTCGATTTGGTCGTCACATATTTATCGCAAGTTGCGCATTTTTGAGTCTACAAATTTGGGAAAGCCTAAGCGGCCTGCTGGGTTTCATGTTCTCGTGGGAATTTCTGAGCCACTATGCCAACCATGTGGAATTTTATATTCTCATCCTAGGCATGTATTTTCACGCCATTACGGTCTCCAAGAAAAACGCCCGCGGCATTCGCATCATCGCATTCGCTGTGGCGGCGTTCTCGTCGAGTTTTAGCCTAATGAGTCACCACAAAAATACCGGCAGCTATCAAGACGAGATGTATCTGGCCGATCTTTATCCAAGCTCACTCAAGCTCAGTAAAAGTGTCAGCGTTGAACAACTTACACTCGCAACCGGAAAGCTACAAGCCGAACTTGATGCGGAAAGAAAAATCATCGCTCCCAGCAGTGAACTCGATGACGAAGAGTAATCCTTGAAGGTATTGCCGAACCGAAGCTCAAGCCAAACTACGCAGCTCCCGCAAGGCCACCGAAACTGGCGCGAGATCGGGTGCTTGCGTCGTGATGGTGGTGAGCAAATGGGATAAGCGTTGTATGCTATGGCTATGTTGCGTTTCCCAATCGCTCAAGTTTTCTTTACGCCCTAACAGCGATTTGCTGACTTGTTTGGCGATCGAATAAACATCATCACGCGCGCTGCCGCGTGCCTGATTTTGCCACAGCGTATCGGTCGGCAAACGATTGATCTGATCACGCCATTGCCGCAAATTCAGCGCCACCTCGACTGAAAAATATAAACGAGCGGCCTGCTCCAAACTACTATTCGTACTCTGCGCGACATCGACCAAATCAAGCGCAGGAAAGATGTACTCCAAGGCCGCTAAATTTTGCGCTAAATCTTCGGCTACGCCGCGTTGTATCAAAGCTTGGCTAGCATTTTGCAAATTAGCATAAGCAGATGCGGGCAACCATTCTGCAAGGTGCTTGCGTAACTCACGTGCGCCCGGCTGAAAATTACCGATGAGTTCGGGCAAATTCGCCGACAAACCCCGTGCACGTAACATCCAACGGGAAGAGCGCTGCGCAATCGCAATTAGCTTCGTAAGCAAATCCAACTGCAGATGCGCATCGACGTGATAATCGAGTTGATCTATCTGATCCCATAAGACCTCCAGATCAAAAATTTCGCGTGCCAAGGTAAACGCGCGTATCACATCGGCCGCCGAAGCTGCGGCTTCACTGGCGATGAAATTAACAAAAGTCGCGCCAGTACGATTAATCACCGTATTGGTAATAAAGGTGGCGATAATTTCTCGTTTAAGTGGATGCGCCGCAATCGCCTCTGAATATTTTTCCGAGAGAATTTTGGGGAAGTAGGCGCGCAAGGCACGACTAAAGAAAGGATCCTCAGGCAAATTACTCGCTAATAATTCATCAAACACCGCCATTTTTGCGTAGGCTAGCACCACCGCATTTTCCGGTGCAGTCAAACCTTTTTTATGCGCTAAGCGCTTGGCGATTTCTTCATCATTCGGTAAAAACTCCAAGGCTCGATTGAGTCGCCCTTGGCTTTCCAATAGCTGCATCAAGCGCTGTTGACCGTCCAAGAAAAATAGTGGCCAATAGCAGGCCACATCGATGGCCTGCGATTGATAGTAATTATCCAGCAAAACCAATTCACCCACTTCGTCTGTCATGGACGCTAAAAGCACATTGCGCTCTTGCAAATTCAATGCGCCTTTTTCCACCAAAGCGCCGACGAGAATTTTGATGTTCACTTCATGATCTGAGCAATCAACACCCGCAGAATTATCAATCGCATCGGTATAAATTCGACCGCCGCATTGAGCAAATTCTATTCGTCCATTTTGGGTGCAGCCCAGATTGCCGCCCTCAGCCAAGACCTTACAGCGCAATTCATTTCCATTGACGCGGAATGCATCGCTGGCTTTATCGCCTACCTGAGCATGGGTTTCGTAACTCGCTTTGACATAGGTTCCGATACCGCCGTTGTACAGCAGGTCGACCGGCGCTTGCAGGATGGTTTTGAGTAACTCAACCGGTGTCAAATCTGCCTGATCTATACCCAATGCGGCAGCTGCTTCAGCGCTGAGCGATATCGACTTTGCATACCGTGAATACACGCCGCCACCGACCGAAATGAGCGTGCGGTTATAGTCTTCCCAACTCGATCTGGGCAAGTTAAACATGCGCTGACGTTCAGCAAATGAAATAGCCACATCAGGACTAGGATCAATAAAAATATGACGATGATCGAAGGCAAATAAGAGTCTAATTTGCGGGGACAATAGCATGCCATTACCAAAAACATCGCCCGATAAATCACCAATACCGGCCACAGTAAAAGGCGTTTCCTGGGTATTGTGACCGAAGGAGCGAAAATGTCGCTTCACCGATTCCCAAGCACCGCGCGCAGTGATCCCCATTTTTTTATGGTCATAACCAACCGAACCACCGGAGGCAAATGCATCGCCCAACCAAAAACCATAACGTGCAGAAACCGCATTGGCAAGATCAGAAAAAGTCGCCGTTCCCTTATCCGCCGCCACCACTAAATACGGATCATCTGCATCATGCCTGACTACATTTTGCGGTGCTTGTACGTGACCATTTAGGATATTGTCGGTAATGTCGAGCAGACCCGATAAAAAAAACTGGTAGCACGCGATGCCCTCCTCCATAAAAGCGTCTCTATCCACACTCAAGGGTGCTCGCTTCAACACAAATCCCCCTTTCGAACCCACCGGAACGATCACGGTATTTTTCACCTGCTGGGCTTTCACCAATCCCAAAATTTCAGTTCGAAAATCCTCAGGTCTATCCGACCAACGCAAACCACCACGCGCCACCTTACCACCGCGTAAATGCACCCCTTCAAATCGAGG
Source organism: Oxalobacteraceae bacterium (assembly GCA_023259175.1). GTDB lineage: Bacteria > Pseudomonadota > Gammaproteobacteria > Burkholderiales > Burkholderiaceae_D > Undibacterium. The sequence continues at coordinate 7,537 of JAHFQV010000120.1, forward strand.
CGAATACACCCAGATTTCATACAAGGGTTTGGGCTCGGGAACGCCAGGAATTTCGCGAGGATTCAGTTTAAAACTCATATACGGCTTGGCCGCACCCTGCTCATCGGCTTGCCACAAATTGGTTCTTAGTGTCGCCATGATCGTGGCGATGTATTGACGCAGAATACGATCTTCATCTAGGCTCGCCACCTGACTCATCGCGCTTTCCAAGTGATCGCGAATTTCCTTTTGTGCGGCTTCTCGATCACCCAAAAAATCAGGTTTAAAACGCGCACCAAATAGCTCAGCGAGCAATTCGGTAATCGAAGAATTTTTATTTAAAGTCGCTTCGATATAGTGCTGACTATAAGCAAAGCCCAATTGTTTGAAGTAGCGCGCGCAAGCACGGAGTACGACGATAGAACGACCATCGAGCGAAGTGCTAAGCACCAGTTGATTCAAATTATCGCTCTCAATTTCGCCATGCCAGACCTGCATAAATAATTCCTCGAAGCGCGCTTTAACAGTATCAAAATACATGATCGCACCGCTATATTCGGGAAACTGCAAACCCAAATCATGCACCCATAGATTTTCCCCGCCATCAGCAATCGCATAGGGACGCTCATCCAGCACCCGTGCGCCCATGCACTCGAGCACGGGCAAGGAATCGGACAAAGCCACTTTAGCGCGACTCAATACTTTAAAACGCAAACAGCCTGGCGCATTATTCGCGGGTCGATATAATTCCACCGCCAAGGGTTGTGCTGGACTTAGCTGCGCCAAAATCGCTGCGTCATGCGCGCCATCTTTGGGCAAAAAATCTTCCCGATACGCAGTCGAAAACGCATTGGCATAACGTCGTGCCAAATCATAGCCCTGCTCATCACCGTATTGGCGCAACAAAATAGCGCTGCAATCATCCTCCCAACGCTGCGCCAACACCGCCACACGCGACTCCAATGCCAGTGCATCAATCGGCGCGCGGACATTTTCTTTGGCGCGTATCAGGTAATGAATTCGCGCCAAAGGACTGTCCGTGAGCATGGGGGTGTATTCGATGGAGAGTCCATCTAAACTAGCCATCAATTCCGCACTGATTTTAAGGCGCAGCTCGGTGTTATATCGGTCGCGTGGTACGAACACCTGGGCCGAAGTAAAACGTCCGAATTGATCCTGACGTAAGAACAGGCGCACTCTTTGCCGCTCCTGCAAGCGCAGCATACCCAAGGCATGTTCGCTCAAAGTTGCGGTATCAATTTGAAATAATTCATCGCGGGGATAGTCATCTAAAATCGCCTGCAAGGCTTTAGCCGCATGACTGCCAGGCACCACGCCCGCATTTTTTATCACCGCCGCGGTACGCAAACGTACCCTAGGAATTTCAACAACTGGTGCAGCATAAGCCGCCGCCGTATACAGGCCTAAAAAGCGCGCTTCACCCACCGCCACACCATTTTCGTCGAAACGTTTGACCGCAATGTAGTCTAGCCAAGCGGGGCGATGCACCGTGGCACGCGTCATCGCCTTAGTCACCATCAAAGTCTCTTGGGATGCGATCAAAGTGACGATCTCAGGACTTAAAATAATCTCTTGAGTCGCAACCGCACCGCGCAAAATACCCAATCCTGTATCGGCTAAAGCGACTAATTTGGCATGCTCTGCGTCCTGCCGCAAATCATAATTACGCGCCCCCAGAAAATTGAAATTGCCCGCTTCCAACCAGCGTAAAAAAGCCGCGCCCTCGTTAATATTTCCCGACCATTTTTCTGAAGCAGTGTACAAAAGCCGCAAGCGTTCCAACATCGCAGCATGATCACTCACCGCCAAGCGCACATCGGTCAACACTCTCTGCAAATCAGCTAGCAAAGCCTGCTGCTGTTCACTACTGACGATACGATCGCATTCCAATAAAATCAAAGATTCCACCGGCAGCTCGTGCCCCGCGACGGTTGCCGAAACGATGCTCGCATCGTCTCTTAATAAGCCTTGCGCATTACGTGCAACTCGCATCAAGGGATGGACTATCCAATGTGCCGTGCGTCCAGTACTATTAATCGCCATCGTCACTGAATCAACTAAAAAAGACATGTTGTCATTGACGATCTGCACCACCGTATGATCACTTTCAAAACCATCTTCTGCCAACGAGGGATTAAAAATCCGTATATTGGGGCAGGCAGGCGAACGCGCCACTTCTAAAAGTCGCCAATGCGCTTGCGCCAAAGCATAGAGCTTAGCCACGCCACGCATTTGCAATTCATCGGGGTCAGTGTTTTCGAAATAAGCAGATAAAAACGCTTCTTGGCGACTCGAATAAATCGGCGCTTGCGTCCGTGCATAGTCCAAAAGTTCGGCGAAGTGCGATGAAGTCATAC
>JAHFQV010000217.1:0-501 GCA_023259175.1 Oxalobacteraceae bacterium
CACTTTGAAAAACCAAAACACTCCAACTACCTCATCGAGAATGACTCTATTCAACTATACCGTGAGATTTACTCAAAATCGGAATTTATCGGTACAGTTTATATTTACGAGAACCTACAAAGAATTGAGAGGATGCGCAACTATTTCGTGATCATCCTAATCGTTGGAATTTCATCCTTGGCTCTAGCACTTTGGGTGTCGCAGATACTACAAAATAGCGTCAGCAAACCAATCGTCGAAATCGCGCAATTAACCAACAATATCATCGTCACCCAGGATTACTCCTTACGTCTGGCAAAGGGCAACGGCGATGAGCTTGGTCAATTATCACTCTCACTGAACGAATTGCTTACTCACATTGAAGAAAGAGATGGGCGATTACACAATATCAATCAGGCCTTGATCAACGAGGTTCAAGAACGTTATCGCATCCAAAATGAACTTGATCGAAATTTATTGGAATTAGCGCGTTCAAATCGCGAGCTCGAACAATTTGCCTAC
>JAHFQV010000217.1:511-3029 GCA_023259175.1 Oxalobacteraceae bacterium
CACACAGTTAATTGAACGTCGATACAACGCCAAACTAGATGAACAAGGTCAGCTTTTTTTGCACTACGTTCTCGACGGGGCAAAAAATATGCAGGTACTCATTAATGACTTATTGAGCTTATCCAGAGTCGGTCGAACAGATAATGATGAAGCGGCAGTGGATCTGAACCTAGCACTACAGCAAGCACTCACCAACTTAAAACTGAGCAGCGTGGAAAATAAGGTGAAAATTAAGGCACAAGCGCTTCCAATGGTGATGGGAAATACAGTTCAGTTTACTCAGCTCTTTCAAAACTTGATTAGCAACGCCATCAAGTTTCGCGGAACTAGTCCGCCCGAAATCGAAATATCCGTGGAAAGACTAAACTCCGGATGGAAAGTGTCCGTTAAAGATAACGGCATCGGCATTGACAAGGTCCACTTCGAAAGAATCTTCATTGTGTTTCAACGTTTGCATGGACGCGGCGACTTTCCTGGCGCTGGTATTGGTCTTGCTATCTGTAAAAAAATCGTTGAGCTTTTTGGTGGCCAACTATGGTTGGAATCCACCCTGGGTCAGGGGACGACATTCTACTTCACTCTCAGGGAACCAAAATGACCGAGCTAGACGACCGATACTTCGAAATACTTATGATTGAGGATAACCCCGGCGATGTACTCTTAGTGTCCGAGGCGCTCAAAGAGGAACAATGCAAAAGTCATTTACACTGGGTTAAAGATGGAGTGGAAGCCACTTCCTTTTTATGCCAAGAACATCCATTTCGCAACGCGCCTCGCCCAGACCTTATTCTGCTCGACCTCAACCTCCCCCGAAAAAATGGCTTTGAAACACTGCAGTTCATAAAAAACAATGAGCAGCTAAAAATTATCCCAGTAATCGTATTAACGAGTTCACACGCCGAAGCCGATATAAATGCAAGTTACAAATCCCACGCCAACTGTTATGTCAGCAAACCTAGCGATTTGAATCAATTTATGCGCCTGATACGCGGCATTAATGAGTTCTGGTTTCAATCCGTGCGCCTACCCAACTAAGCCTATGAGCTCGAAAAAAATCTTATTTATTGAGGATAACCCCGGCGATTTCGATTTGGTGCGAGTTCTTATCGAACCTTTTTCGGCATACCAATTACTCGGCGCAGAACATGTCGAAAAAGGATTGCAAGTACTCGAACGCGACGATGTGTCCGTGATCTTATTGGACTTGTCACTGCCCGACAGTTACGGCATCGACACCTTGCATCGAGTACAGGAAAAGTTCCCATCCCTGCCCATCATTGTATTGACTGGTAATCACGATCGTTCACAAGGTGCGCTCGCCGTTGCTGTCGGTGCGCAAGACTATTTGGTCAAAGGCGAATTCGATTCGCAATTATTAATGCGTACCATCCTATTTGCCATCGAACGAAAGAAACTCAGCGTGCAGTTAAGCGCCAGTGAAGCACAACTCCGTCTGGTGATGGATGCTGTGCGAGAGATTATTTTTCAGACAGACGCACTTGGGAACGTGACGGTGATCAATGCCGCATGGTCACGTATGCTAGGTCATAAGCTAGAAGACATTTTAGGAAAGCACATTGCTCAATACCTTTTTCACGAAGATGTAAGCCACTACGAACAATGGCTCAAAAAACTCGACAAGCAAAATCCTCAAGGAACAATGGAAGTGCGTATCTGCAATCGACAGCAAGATCCGATATGGTTAGAACTAAATCTGTCGGCTGCCTTCGACAGGAGCGGTCAACTAAGTGGTTACACAGGAACGATCAACGATATCAGTGATCGCAAACTCACTGAGGAAAGACTTTTAGAATTAGCCACGCACGATCATTTAACGGGTCTCCCCAATCGCCATTTATTTGAAGATCGATTACGCCATCATATTCAACAATCCCAGCGCGGAGCGGGAAAAGTCGCCATTATGTTCGTCGACTTGAATAAATTTAAGATCATCAACGATACGCTAGGCCACGCCCAAGGCGATATCGTCTTACGTGCGGTTGCAAAACGCTTTCAAAACACCTTACGTGCAGGCGATACGGTGGCACGGGTTGGTGGCGATGAATTCATCATCATCCTACCCGACCTTGTCATGACACGGGCTGTAAATGACATCCTCAACAAAATCATGACTGTTTTCGAACAAGCCATTATTTTGCAGGGACAAGAACATTTCGTCGGTGGCAGTCTCGGCATTGCCATCTACCCAGACGATGGCGATAGCGTCGAAATTCTGATACGAAGAGCCGACATAGCTATGTACCATTCCAAATCACAAGCGACATCACATTTTTGCTTCTATCACGAACTTACGAGTCATGACAAAATAGATGCCGTATAGGTAAATCCTCAGGCAGGTTTTAAAGCTTGCCGCTTTTCATACAAGCGCAGACTTAACTTCCACCCATATTTGTTTAGAAATCCGCCTAAACACCCAAATTTTCTTCAAGTTTCATTGTACAAAATCCACATCTTCGCTATACCATTGGGCAGGACGTAATCCAGCAATGGACGCTCT
>JAHFQV010000121.1 GCA_023259175.1 Oxalobacteraceae bacterium
CATGTAGGGTGGGCACGATTTTGTGCCCACGCGGTGCTCATGAATTTCTTATCCATGACAACATTCTCTTCCTTCATTGGATGATTACGCGTGGGCACGGTGAAGCTGTGCCCACCCTACGTTCGTCTTCGCATTGATCACAATAAAGATCATATGATCAATAGGGTCAGATTAAATTGATTCAGTGCCATATTTTACAGGCGCGAGTAATTTGCGGGATGTCGCACCGTCTTTTTTTGCACGCCGATAGGTACGCAGTTCTAAATTCTCTTTTTGGTTCGAATATAGAAGCTTGGTTGATGCAGCCCTTTTCTTATCGGATAGATTGAATACGCAATAAGCGGTTTTTCGTCAATTTCACTAATTTACAGGTTTTCTAGATTCTTTATTCCTTGTTTTTAAGCGACATAGGCACATCCGCTTTAGTTCGACGCGGCTTCCAGGTGCGTTGAAACAAGTTGCATTTTTTCTGACTGTCGTTTATCTCTTTAGTTCGAAAATAAAATCACCTTAGGCTGCTCATTTACCACCGATGAAATCCAAGGATCTCGCTATTCCTATTCTCCCAAGTCGGTCGCTTCCAAGCACGCTGGCGTTCTACGGCCGACTTGGGTTTGAGGGTCAAATTCTTGGAGCGGGTGATGCCTATGCCATCCTCACTCGAGGTGATCTCGAGCTTCATTTTGTTCTTCACACCGACCTTGTTCCCGCAGAGTCTTGGGCTGGCTGCTACCTAAGAGTCGCCGATGTTGAGTCCTTGTATAAGGCATTCTTGGCCGCAGATTTGCCATTGCGAGGCATTCCGCGTATGGACACCATTGAAAACAAACCATGGGACATGAGGGAGTTTGCTGTCGTCGACGAAGACGGTAATCTTTTGCGTGTTGGCCAAGCGCTTTGAGCTTCCAACTCACTAAAGCCTAGTCTATTCGTACCCCATCCATCGCGCCATAGGTATTGCGCAGCATCTTGTTTGATCATCGCGCGGCGCTTTTTCTCGCTGTCGTTCAATCCACAAATAATTCGCGTCGGCGTTGTTTATATGCCCCCTTGGACGCTGCCATTCGCTACGTTATTGACCCCCTACTTTCAACACGAGTACCATCCTTGATCGCTATCAATCGAAGCGTGTGTGAGCAACCCAAAGAGAGTCCTATACCAGACCATGATTTCACAAATGAATTTACAGCAAGCAGATCAGAAATATCTTGATACCTGTCGAAATGCGCTTGCGACTGAACAGGCAAAATCGCTTTCCGAAACCAACAATTGGTCCCACGTTGATAAGGCGCAGGTCCATATTGACTGGAATATCTTGTATCAGGAAATGGCACTAATCGTGGATACTTCCCATCCTTCATCACCCCAAGCCCAAGCCCTCATTGCGCGTCACTGCGAAATTGCTGCGCGATTCTATCCGCCCAAAAAAGATGCCTACATTGGACTGGCATTATTCTACGAAGAAAACGCAGATATGAAGACCTATCACAATACATTTCACCCCAAAATGGTCGAGTTTCTCGGTAACGCAATATTCACTTACGCAAACAAAAATCTCTAATGGATTTCATCGACATTTTTCTCATGTGATCATGAAGCCATGCGAAAGCGAGGCTCAATCCTTGGACTACAAAAGGAAAACATCATGCGAAAAATCACCTGCTTAAAAGTATTGATTCTAATGTTGTCCTTGTCAAATTTCGCGCATGGACAAGAGCTACCGTCAAATTTTGCGGCGCTTACCATGAAAATTTATTTAGGCGTTTGCGTTCCCAGCGGTGGCAACTACGATATCGTCTCCAGTGCCGCGAACAAGATGCAATTGACGCTTTTACCTGAAAGCAAAACAGATAAATTTTTGCGAAGAAACGCGGGAACGGTTTGGGCCACAGGCGATGAGAATGCTCTGCTTGCACTAGCGCTGACAAAAGATGGGAACTGTACGGTGTTTGTGCAGCGCATTGACTCGAGCGAGTTAACTGCTTTATTTGAGACTTGGCTACCACCTACTGACGCTTCGTTCAGAATTGACGAAACGCATGAAAAGTCTAAAAATGGTTCTATCACGCGCACCTATGCCATTTATCGCAACGGTAAGCCATTTCAATCGTGGGTTCTAATGGTCGGTGCAGGTCAATATACGCAAGCCGCCATGTCTGTCAGGCCTGTCAGGCCTGACAGACCTGATAAATAGTGACAATACAAATGTGCCCTAAGACTGTTGGTGCGCATTGAATATTGACCTTGGATGAATTGACCGAAGAAGGAAATCAACAAATTGAAAGCGAAAACGCTCGTATTCTGAACGAGCTTTTCCCTTTTGTCTGAGTTGCTTTTTTCAGAAGCTCACAATGACAAATGTGTCTCGGACCTGTCCGTAACACTGGGGCGCAAGGTGCCAATTCGAGGCTTATTTCTCGGGCAGGATGGAAGCAACGTGGTTTCCGATATATGCTAAAAATAGCCTTACAACCCCTGCTTACTTATGCTTGCAATTGCCAACGAGGAAGGGGACGAATATAACAAAAGCCAAGCGCTGCGCGGATCGATTCGACAAGCGCGAAACCCCATTCTTTTTGAAAGCTGATTTTGCGACCTTGATCAAGGAAAAAATGGGATTTCCCTCCGGGTTCGGCACAAAAATTAAACTCATGGGCGATTTTGGCAGCAAATTCCCTTGCTTGGCACCAGCCAAGCTGCGGTAATGTTGCTACCAAACTCATCCCATTTTGAGCTCGAACGCGCGTACCGAATAAATCCGCGCTTCCCTAGGCTTAAAATTATTGCGTAACCACACTCACATCGTCGATTAGGAAGGAGGTTGCAGTGATTGAACCTTCCGTACCTAAGAAGTAGACCCGAATCGTTTGACCTTTATACGCGCTCAAGTCGAATGATTTGTTGATGTAGCTTGCTCCTTTATTGAGGTTGGAATACGTGGCGAGTGTGCTTAGAACGGTGCCACTGCTGCTACGAATTTGGACTTGTAAAGTGTCGGATGCTTTAGTCGTCGTGGTTTCGTTCGACACGATTTTTATCCAAAAATTGAGCGTGGTAGAAGTGCTGGTGCTAGGGATCGTGAATTGCTGATAGAGACTATCAATATGCGTCGCACCATAACCATTGAGCCAAGCTTTGTATGTACCCGTATGCGTAGCAAAGCTTGTGTCATTGCTGATCACGCCACTGGTCGCACTCCAAGCGCTAGCAGCGCTCTCAAAACCTCCATTCAAGATCAATTGTTTGGAAGCTGTATTGTTGATGTTAAAGCTGATTTCCGATGAGGTTCCAATATTGTTTGCTGCATCATAGGCTTTGGCGACCAGAATATGATTGCCGTTAGCGATTGTGTTGGAATTAAAACTTGTACTATACGGTGCGTTGGCGAATGTGGAATTTAACCTGCCGTCGACATATAACTCTACTTTGCTGATGCCGACGTTATCGCTGGCGGTAGCACTTAAGCTAATGGTGCCGCTGATACCAGCTTCGCTGGCGCTTACGGTTGGCGCAGCCGTGTCAACGACAGGGTTGTTGATATTAAAAGTGACGGAACTGGAAGTGCCAATATTGTTCGCAGCATCATAGGCTTTGGCGACATAGCTATGGCTGTCATTGCTGAGCGTTGTCGAATTGAGCGACAGTCGGTAGGGTGTTGTCGTCACTGTGCCTTTTAAAATGCTATCAACATAGAACTCGAGCTTACTTACACCGACGTTGTCACTTGCTGATGCATTGAGGGTGATGGTGCCGCTAGTGCCAGTTTCTGTGGCAGAAACAGTAGGTGCGGTTGCATCCCCTGTACTGATTCCTTGGCTAATCCAGACCGGTGCGCTCCACGCGATGTTGCCATCATCCTGCGTAACTTTGGCGTAGTAAAAATGTTCGCCAGAAACAGGTGTGATTGTCGTTACAGCGGTGTTGCTGAGTTGGGTCACAGTTCCATTACGGCCTGGTACGCCTTCAAAAATCTGAGCGGCAGCAACGGTATGGCCATCGCTATTGAAAAAATTAGTCGTAAGGGTCAAGGCACCGGAATTACTAAAACGTTCGCCCATCATATGGCCATTCGCGGTTAGCACTAATTGCGAATTCTTATCCATGGTCGCAAACACGCGACGGGCTTTCAAGGCTGCGATGAAGTTCCCGTTATTCAGTGGCATCCCACTTGGAATCAAGACGCCGTTACGGTTGGTGTAGGAGGCACCCCAGTTTGCACAGTGATTATCTTGGTTTGTCGTGAAGGCGACGTGGTAGCCCGCCTCTAAGGCTTTGTTACATGCGGCTTCATAATTGCTGCGTCCGGTTTCCGTTTCAGTCGAATTGGTCGAAAATGCAGCCGTGTTCAGTACCTCGCAGGCAACCATTGCTTGGTCGCCGTCTTCAGTGTAGGCCAGTGGCACAGCGTTGACCTGGAATTGTCCATTCGTCGCTGGGTGATTAAACTGGCCAATCCAGCCGCGTTGCTGCATCAAGGTATATAAGCCTGCGTAGTCGCCTTTGGTGGTTAAGGTGTCCGCGATAAGTTGGTTACCGCTGTTATATTCCCAACCCAATAATTCATTGGAGTTGAAAATATTCATGTGTCCACCATTGTTAATGACACCCCATTCCATACCGTAGATGCCTAGGAAATTAGGGTGGCTAGAATTGAAGCTGCTCGCGAGAGTCAACCCCGAGTGATATAGATTTTTTGCAGCGACCGGATTGGCGTTGACATTAGTAGAGTCAGAACCATCGTACATGTGATTGTGTTCTGATGTCATCAAGAAATCGAGGCCGCGATCTAAAGCATATTGGTAAGCATCGCTTGGGCCAAAGGCTGCTGACTGCGGATTCTGCGCTCCTACACACGTACTCAAATTACCCCCACCATCGCTATGATTGGTTTGGCTATGGAGGTTGCCGTAGTACACCGTGTAAGGCAGTGCGTTCGTTGCCGGTACCGCCGGCGCCATAGCCGTGTTCGATGTTGGTGGACCACTCATATTGCGCGCGTTTTTTGCTGTGTTCATCGCAGCAAAAGCTGGCATTGCAACTTGATTAGCGACGCCAATTTGCATAGGCCATGATTGCTCGATCACTGCGGCTTTGTTATGAAGCAAAACCGCATTGACCATTTGCGGAACCGCTTTTCTTGCAACGGCGGCGATTTCATTGGTCTCTACCGCAGCCGCCGTTAAACGTAGCTGATATACACCATCAGGCAAAGCGTTAGCATGCGCTGTTGTCCTTCCCGGCCAGTCGATTTGTTTTAGCACTGTTTGGCCAAGTAATTTCTCGGTTCCATTCCAGCTTTGGACAACACGAGCGGTGGAGGTCAACAGGTCTAGCTTCCACACGACCGTTTGCTCTTTGCGGTTCAACGGAAAACTGAAATTCAAAGTAAACCTGCGAGACTCGTCGCCCACACGTCCGTTGGCTACTGCTCGGTAAGGCACATGCAAACTAGCCTCAAATTCGTGATGATCTGAAATAGCGGCAGACACGCTTACATTAGCGATTAGATTCAATGCGATTAGCACGAATATGCCAATGGCTCCGGCATGCCGTCGAATATTTTTAAGGTGAATCATGTTTTCCTCTTCCTCATGCTTGGCTCGGTCAGTGTGACCTATTCCATACATGTTTTTTGCGAAGCGATGAATCAGAACTTGAGCGAATAAATTGGGTTTATGCGCACCACTGAAACAGCATTTCTAAGTTATAAAATCGATCCATTTGCACTGGCCTGAACGGCTACCATTAGGTAAAGGCTCGAACTCGACTGAATGGCAATGTCTGATCGCGGTTGCTTTTTGTCTGTCTTCTTTGCAGACCTCGAAAGCCTGACACGGCAACGTGACGGTTTAATTACAAGCTGGAATGTTCGAATCAAATCGACCGACCCTAGGAATAAAAAAATACGCGGGACTCTCTATGAATACGAAGGGTCATGAGCGCACAAAAAAGAGATTAGAAAGGAATCTCTAACAAATCATCACGACCTCGCACTCGCTCATGCCCGACCAAACTGAATAAGCGCCTCCTTACGACAACATAAAAGCGCTTCACGCTTGAGATCACATAGCACGGCGGCATTTGAGCGAATTTTTTTCTTGGCGGACCGCGATGCAGCGCTCACTTCGCATACAATTGGCAAGGCTATCGGCAAGTTATCGCGACGGCCTAATAAAGCTTATTCGCGACAAGGTCGGTGCGGATTTTATTTTTTGCGTTTTCGGTGCTACGGAAAGAAACTATTTATTCAGCATCGCACATTTCTAAAGGGAGTTATAAATGATTATCTGGGGTTCTGGTGGCGGTGGTGCCGATTTAGGACAAGTAGAAATACGTGAATGTCCAACTTGCGAGAAAGAGCGTTCCTTCAAAATATTTCTTCGCTATAAATATGCGCATGTTTATTACCTGCGTTGGGTAACGGAGAAAAAATATCATCTCGCTTGTGACGTATGTCTTCGCGGTGTGGAACTAGATTCGAATGAAGTCGAAGCCAAACTCGAGGAGAATCCGATACCGTTCATGACCCGTTTTGGTTGGACGTTTTTGGTGGGTCTGATAGCCATTGGTTTTATCGCCGCAAACCTAGGAAAACAATGATGCTAAGCCACCATTCCGGTAGACTTTGCACGTGAAGGGAAGCCGGCTTGGGTACTCAAGCGTTCAGCATCGAAGAGCTAAGAAATCATACGCGGCGAGGAACGGGCTTTTTGGCGAGGGCAATAAAACCAGCGACCCAAATTGAATACCTCAAAAAAACTCAAAGAAGCGTTGATCAAAGAAATACGGACTGCACAAAAAAATGATTGCAGAGTTTTTCATCAAGAGAAAAGCATGCCATCACGCTCATCACTCTAGCCAGTGTCGAGAAGTGGAAAAACTGTCCGACATGCGCGCGATACCTTCTCACCTGAGTTGAGGTATTTTTTTGGGAGGGGAAAGATTGCTTTGGAAGTACACTTTTATTGCGTAGAAAGGAAATTGTGAATTTCAATTTTCTGCGAACAGCTTTTTTGGGCTGTTCGATAGTCACAGGTTTCAAGCCGCCAAATCATAAAGGCCAATGACAGGATCAGTCTCTCGGAACTTACGAGCGATTTACCAGAAATTGCGTTCTTCCACGTCCAAAGTTAAACTCCAATTTCGTCAAATTAAATATGCTGAGGTTCACGAGAAAATTATGAATACCGACCAAAAAAAATCGATACCCATTTATCTGTATGTGATAGCGGGCGTAATATTTCTATTGTCTGCCGTCGCTGCAAATTTCGGCCGTCGATGTCAAAGTGATGGGTGCATCGGTATTATTATTCCTCTTGGTGGGTCGTTTATTGCGCTGGCTTTGCAAGTTTTCGTGCTCATTCCGATTCATCACTTTCGATCCAAATCGAAGAGTGCTGCGCCAGCAAAAATCGGCACTTGGATTTCCGTATCGCTAGCAGCATTTGTAGTTCCGCTGCTACTGGGACAACTGGGATAACTATGAAAAGAATTCCTTTAATAGCGCAAGCGACGAACTCAACAACGCCAGCGGCTGTTTTTCGTAAGTCTAGAAAGCGAGCGAGTAAAAATGGATAGTCTGAGCCTGCAAGTGATGAAGAGACTTGGCACATTTATTTTAGTGCTTCTCGTGAGCTTTATATTCTGGAGTCTTGGTTTTGAAGCAGGCATACTTATCACCACACTCGCAATTTGCCTTGCGTTCGCAGGGTCAGGCAATCGACTACTTTGGCTATTCGCATTTGCGATTTTTGTTTCGCTAGCGGTAGTTGCATTCTCATTGCGCACCTCACTCTTGGCGCTCGCGGAAAGCATTATTGCTGGCATTCCCCCTAGCGTTAGGGATGCCACTATTTTCTGGAGTATTCTTGGATTTGGACTTTTGCCCTTACTACCTGCGGTGTTGGTGTGGAGTGCCCATATTTTGCGTCTACGTCGCAAGCTAAAACCGCGTGACGGGCAATCACGGTGAACCACCTTTCCTCGAAGCGGCTCAATCCACAATTAAATTGCTTCGCCGCTTTTTACCCACTACTTGGACGGTGCAATACGCTAGGGAAGCGCGGATTTATTCGATAAGCGCGAAACACCATTTTCTTAAGAACCTGAATTTCCGACCTTGTTCAGCGAGAAAATGGTGTTTCCCTCCGGGTTCGGCTCAAAATGGGTGATTTTGGGCTCGAACGCGCATACCGAATAAATCCGCGCTTCCCTAGGCTATTGACACCCTACTTTCGCTAGGAATATTTTTTTGGATAGGACGACGGATAGTGAGCATTGGCATTACTTATGGGCAACTACGCCGAACCCAAGTTGGGCTTTGAACTAATTAAAAAATTGCAAAACTTTAAGCTGTCGGTCATACTTTTATTTTAAAAAAATAAATCACACTAACCAGCAAGCGGCGAGGACGATATGCCAGTAAAAGAATGGGGTGCAGTGGTCAAGGGACGCAAAATTCGCGTCGTAAATACCTGGACTCGTGGCACCACCTTGTATATTGACGGTGAGTGCAGAGATCGAAATACCGGATGGTTTGCGCCGACTCGGACTCTCTGGCTTTCGGCTCCGTTGGCAAAAGAGGATCCGGAGAGCGACTTAGTCCAGGTGTTCGTTAAAGCCGTCTTTTCCGTGAAGGCTTCAATTGTAGTCGCAGGCGAACCTGTCGCTGGCGACACGGTTTGATACAGGCCTACTCCCCTGTGACAAAGCCCATCAAAAAGCCGCCGCGCGCGGCTCTATTTAAAACTTAGGCTATGGCAAGCGCAATGCGAATTACGACTCGAAAGTTTTTATGCGCTCCTTGTTCGGCGATGAACTTCGTGATGAACCTTCGCGTGATGCGGGCATTAATCGCCTCTTCGTTTGGAGGAACGCTTGTCGCCTGTCTTGCGGGCTGCGGCTTTGTGCATGACGAACATCTCACCGGGCCTTATCGCCTAGTGGCTGTCGACACCCCTGAAGAAATGAGCATCTGCTATACACTGGAGAAGAACGATTGCATCGGCCGCATACCGGACACAGTATTTTCCGTGGGTTGGAATGAACGATTTATCATCGCCAAACAACATCCATCGAATAACAAGGCCACCACAAATTACTTCATCCTTGAAATAGCGCGTGATAGCAAGTTCGCTGAGCCAAATGAAAGTGTCACGGGCCCGCTATCTAAATCCGAATTCGAAGAAAAACTTATCTCACTAGGATCGCCACAATTCACTAGAACCATCGAGGAGTTGAAATGAGTTCGATTAACGTGCCTCAGCGCCGTCCTTTGTCGCCATGACCAGTCAAATAAAATTTGCCCGTTCTTTCTCATCTTGGCTGCCGCTCGTATTGCTGACAACATTCCTAGCGCTGAGCACTTTTCTTCAAGATCAATTCCCATTGCTGTTTTGTTCCCCCATGAATTCTGGTGGCAAGGAGCTAGTTTGTGGAAATGCGTATTCAAGCTTGCCAGTTCGGCTCATCTATATCCTTTTTCAGTTCAGTTATTTAGCATGTTTGGTCGTGTCCGCGCTTCAGGTTTGCAATCGTAGAATAACTAAGCTTGGCTTTTGGGTCTTTGTTCTGAATATATGCATTTTAATTCTTGCTGTAGTACTTGCACTTTATTTCGGAAACGAAGACTCACCGTAGATATGGCTCGCAGAAATTGAACCCTTTAAACCTCAACGACACACGGATCAATAATGCGTCGATTTAGCTTTAT
>JAHFQV010000030.1 GCA_023259175.1 Oxalobacteraceae bacterium
CATGGAATAACAGTACGACAGCGACGATAGCTGCGGGGCAAAGCAGTGTCTTGGTGAGAACACCGATTGTGGATGATACTGCGATTGAAGCGAGTGAGACCTTTCAATTGACTGCAACCCGAACAGCAGGATCGACGACCAATGCCTCTGCACTCGGAACAGCAACGATTAACGATAACGATTTTGCCCCGACTGCAACTTCTGGTTCAGTGAAAATTTCCGAGGAAGCTGCGGCCGTCGTTACTGGGACGGGATCTGTTTCTGCAGCAACTTACCGTTTTGGTTGGAACGATTTTGGTATCAGTGACGCGAACGTAGGAGAAGCTTTGAGCGTGAAAATTATTTCGGCTCCGGTTTCTGGTGCTTTACAGTTCTTTAATGGTGCAACGTGGGTAAATGCACTCGGATTGACGATTACTCAGGCCCAGGTGACTGCCAATAATTTGCGTTTTACACCGGCTGCGAATGAATCAGGCGATAGTGTGTTTGCTTCGCCTGGGGTGGGAAATTTGAAGAATGATTATGCGACATTTACCTTTCAAGGCGTTGACGCAGCGGGACATACCAGCGGCACTTCAACGTTAACGATAGATGTGACACCAGTCGTCGATACACCCACTGTTAACACAACAAACTTTACGCAGGTTTCGTCTCTGCAAACTTCTTGGGAAGCCTCTGATACTGGCTTGACGCAAGCGACGCTGAATCCAAATACCACGTCGACGAGTATTGCAAATAATCCTTTGAGTGGATGGACCCGAATGGATGCGACAACGGGCGGCACCGATCCATACACTGGGGGAACCAATGCGATGGAAGTTTGGTCGACTGGCGATTCAATGACGGCATTTAGTAATACGGCTTATACGGTGAATGCGAAAGCAGGAAGCGGAACAAATTGGCTGGAACTCAATAATGCGCAGTCGATTGTTCAGACTATAGGAATTAGCCGTACCGTAACGACGGTGGCAGGTCACGTCTATGACTTCTCTTTCGATTACGCTGGCCGAAATGGCTTTGCTAATGACTTTACGATTATGTCGGTTTATGTTGGTGGCGTGAAAGTGGCGAGCTACTCAAACATTAGTCAGAATGATGTATTGAACTGGCAGAATATTCATTTTAGTTTTGTCGGCGCGGGCGGTTCACAATTGATTCAGGTCGTCACGGATGCCGCACAATATGCCGCTGGGGGACGAGGCGCAATGATCGATAATATCCTGATGACAGAAAATCAGGGTGCTGTCGCGGGGAATGCGGGTTCGGGTAGCTTGACTGAAATTGGCTTGTCAAGTTATGTGACGGGAGCTCTGACCGATACCGATAGTTCAGAAAGTTTGAGTTATAACTTCTCTGGATTTGCTTCACTTCCTGCTGGCTCGCAAATCGTCTCCGGCGTATCTGTGTACACACCAGTAGGTGGGGTGGTAAGTGTCCCCGGTTCAGCATTTGCTGCGGCAAAGCTGCAGTTGCCATCCTCATTCTCAGGCGATGTAACTTTAGGGGTTACAACTACCGCGACTGAAACTGGAGGCACTACTGCCAATTCTGGATCGCAAAGTTTGACCCTCAAAGTTTTGAATGGCATGAATAAGGATGGCTACGATTTCTTCTATGGTAGCGATAATGTGGTTGACGCCAACAATACGAAGACCGGTGACGTGATCAACGGCGATGCCATCAACAGTATAAGCCACAAAGATTGGATATCCGGCGGTGCAGGTGTCGATATCATCAGTGCTGGATTAGGCGACGATATGATTATCGGTGGTCGTGGTAATGATGCTTTAACGGGCGGGGCTGGGGCCGATACTTTTAAATGGCAATTGAACGATAACGGAACCAATGCCATTCAGGCGATTGATACGATCACTGATTTTTCAACAGGCACTTACGTCAGCGGTGGTGATCGCTTGGATTTGAAAGATTTACTGGTCGGCGAGTCTGCTGCGACCCTGGATAAATTCATTCACTTCAGCTGGGATGGCACCAATACGACTGCTTACATTAACACCACGGGTTTATTCACAGCCGGTCACACCACAGGCGGAAGTTTTGCGGATGTGACGAATAATTCGCTGCAACAAATTGTCTTTAGTGGCGTGAATTTGACGAGTGGATTTACCACCGATCTGCAAGTGATCAATGACTTGATTACGAAGGGGAAATTGATTACGGATTGATGTACGCCACATCGAGTTTGGGAAGCGCGATTAGTGTTAATAAGTGCGCTTCCCTAGCGACATCCGCCGCAGATGCATTTGTCAAATCTGCGGTCAAAAAATCGGGAGGGCGAACGGCACTGTATCGCCTCCTTTACTCCTGTAAAGACCGGCCGATTGCAGGACCCGTTAAGCCATCTAAATCTAGTAGGAGTAGCGCCTGCATTTCAGCTTCGGTGTTGATACCTTCTGCAAATACTTGCATCCCTAGGCGATGGATAATATTGCTGATGCCTTTGACGAATTCTTGGTTACCTGTATTATTTTCGATGCCGCGCACGAAGCTCGCATCGATCTTGACGAAATGAATTTGCAGCTCATGTAAGAGGTTGATTTTGACAAACTGTTTGCCAAAATGTTCCAGTCCTATCTTGCAACCGAAGGCCTGCACATCACGATGAAAGGTGCGTATCGTATCGACGTTGGCGTAGGCACTGTTTTCACTCACTTCAAACCAGATGTTCTTCGCTAGTAGTGGTTTGCTGGCGAGTATCAAGCGTAGTTGCGAGCGGAAATCGGCATTTTGTAAAGATTTGATGGAGAGATTGACCGCGATGTCACGCTCCGTCGAATAGTTTTGCAATTCTTCGAGTGCGAGTTTGACACCGATTAAGTCTAAACGCGCACTTAATCCTAGTCTTTCTGCAATCGGAAAAAAGCGACCAGCGGGAAACCATTTTCCACCAAACATCAAGCGTAAGGCGGACTCTTTGTGATCGAGTAGTCCATTCTTGTTGAGTACCGGGAAAAATTCGAGTTTCACCCAATTTTGACTCAATGCACGTAGGATGAGTTTGGACCAATCATCATTGGTTTTGGGCATATGTTCGATATTCAGCGGTGTCGCGCCGCAAACGCTGCTGAGGCCATTTGATTCGGCGGTTGCGATAGCAACGTCGATTTGCGCAAGCAGACTTCCCGGCGCCATACCGTATTCGTATTGGCTGTAGCCGATATAAAATTTGAGTCCTGTTGCTAGCGCGAAGGACTCTTGAGAAAGTGCCTCAAATAGTCTTTGGGCTAGCGCTTGGATATTCGGTTCGCGGGTCAGCAAGGCGAAATCTGTACCGTTGAGACGAGCCGAAAATCCTTCAGCAATATCGCATTGATGTTCGACAAAGCACCGACCTATTTTCTTGAGTAGTTCATCGGTTTTGGCACGTCCAATATGTTGGTTGAGTTCAGAAAGTCCTTGCGCTCGCAGAATAATGAGCCCGCCAGGAGGCGCATTTTCCGCTTCCATCATGGTCAGTAGCATAGACATAAAATGGGTACGGTTGGCGAGGCCAGTGACGCTATCAGTATTGGTCATTTGCCTGAGCGTTTCGATTCGTTTCGCTTCGTCGGCAAAAATATTTTTCAATAAGTTTGCGGCGGAATTCATCGCATTGGTGAGTTGCCGCAATTCTGGGACATTGGGCTCTTCGTTGATGATGAAGCGCCGTTCGCTTAGACCTTGGGCTTGCTCTATCACTTTTTGTAAGGGCTTTTTGAGACGACGCAAAACCAGCGTGGCGAGATAAGCTGCGATGAAAGCAGACATGCTCAGTGCCGCCACCATTTCCCGCGATGAATTCCAAAGCGTTTGGTAGGCATTTCCGTTTTGCGAAATTAATTGTATGGTGCCAATTTGTGTCCACTTGCTATTGATTTGCGCTAATCCTGGAACGGAAATAATTGGGAATAGACGCTTAAACCAATCGGGTACTGGATTAAACTCTTCGACCGAATGCCGTTCAACGATCGTCACGCCGTCGGGACTTAAGATTTTGATGGAGGCGTAATGTCCATTATCAAAGAGCGAGGCGACGACTAATTCGAGATCGATCGCGTCGATGTCTTTTTGACTGATCGAGAGGGCGATTACGGTCGCATTGTCCATATTTTTCATCCGTAGCTGTTCGGACAGATAAGCACGGGTACTCAATACCGACGCAAGTAGGCTACCGACTAAGGCAAGCAAGGTACACAGTATGATCGCGACATAGAGTTGACGATACATGGACATAAAATTTCCTTCACAAAATTCAGTTCTTGAGCGCCTAGTCAAACCCTTCGTTTCTGGCGCGATTTAATAATTCATGCCAACGACTTAGCCGAGAAGTGCCTCCGATTCCAAGATCGGCATTGGCCGTATTGCCGGTGAAAACACCCTGACTATTGAAGCTGAAAACAGGGTTTAAGTCGGGCCGCCGCGATGCAGGGCGTATTTCAGAAATGAGGTTATCTAAAATGAGTGGTTCAGATTTATGATCGGGATAAAACGCAAGTATCATGTGCGCTTGTTGTACCGTACTATGCGCCCCCCCCACTTTCGCTTTGACATAAATTAAACGTAGCTGTTGATCAGGGACACCTAGGCTGCGTAAGCTAAAATATTTCGCAATCACATAGTCCTCACAGTCGCCACGCGCTTTACCTAGAGATTCCATCGGTGTCGCCCAATAATCGGTTTGTCCCCACAACTCCATATCCTCGGTATAGATGATTTTTCGATTAAAGAACTGGTTTACTTTTTGCAGCTTAGCTTCGATAGGTAAGCTGTCCGCTTCCGTAATCAGATTCTGCCAGTCGTTAAAATTCTTTTCGGAACCACCGTTGAAATTAAAACTTTGTCGCAGTCGATTTAAATCAATTCCAAATGCATTTGCCAATAGAGCCAGAAACAACACCGATATGACGAGGCCACGCAAGCGAGTTAGTGTGGTTTGGGCGTGCGGCATAGTTTTCTTGGAAAGTCTGGGTTAGACTCAGATTTCCCTTTGGCTTAGCATGGGGGCGTGATCGTGGCTCCCTATTTGTCAAGTCAAATGGAAATCTCGGTTAAACCAAGATTTTCCATTTGGCGCACCTGCGGTGCTATTTGTGCGCTGACGGCGCATTTTCGGCCATTTTTGTTGCTCTTCGTTGCCAATAGCTAGCTATTGGCGTCGCATTCGCAGCAAAACTGCCTCGAAAAGTGCATCCATCACCATCACAAATCCTAATGGAAAATCTCGGTTAAATGTAGTGTACTGCGCTACGGAAACTATTTCCTGCGCCTACATGAAAAATAGCTGCAACTTGCGTCTAGTTTGCAACAAACGCACTGCGTCGCGCTCGAGAGAAGCGTGGATGCCCGCAAGGAGCGTGAGTCCTCAATTGGGGATGAGTGCATTAGATTTTGCGCGGGTTTTGCTGCCTAAATCGACAATGAGGGATGAGTTTGCTAGCAAATGGCCTCGCCAGCAAAACCACCCCGTTGATCTCAAGCTTTTACGGAAAATATCAACTTATTGCAGCGACTCACCATTGTTTGGCGTGATCACCTGAAACGACCTCATTAACGATTTGCCATTTGCCTTTAATTTCTTCCCAATACAGCGTTTTGTGCAAAACGTCTTGGTAGCTGGGGGATTGATAGGCTTGATCGAAACTGGTTGTGGCGTGAGTGTTATCTTGTATTTCAAGCTTAATGTCCGAAAGCTCAAGGCTGATTTTTTGTGCGCCTAGGAGCCGTGCTTTACGCGCCGATTTCCAAGACTCACGTGAGGTATATTTGGCGGAATAGAATGAGAAATACGATTCGGTATTCATATTGAGCCAAGCGTCACGCCACTGCCCCAGCGCTAGGATCAGGTGGCTGCGTGAACTCGCACGGCGCTCGTCCGTGAGGCCTGCATTTGCAGGGGTTTTAATATCGCGCTGGGTGGTGTTGGCTGCGATATTATTTGGCGTAGGCGCTGGGTTCGGCGCTTTGTCGGTCGATGGAGCTGGATTGAGTGGATTGTTTTGGTTGACTGCCTCTGTCGCACGTCGATTGAGTGCTGCTTTATCGATTACGTATAAAGTGGGCGCCTCACTCGGACAGTTTTCAGACACAAAATCCGCAGTATCCGCACGACTTAAAGTGCGAACTTGGGTGTCGTCCTTAGTCGATAATCCCAAGATTTTATTTAATTGACCCATGCCAGCATGGGTCCTTGCATAGGCCACGAAAAGATCAACTTCAGCATTGGAAAAAGTGCGTTTGGCTTGAAACAATTCATTTTCAGTGTCGAGTAAATCGAGCAGTGAACGTTGACCAATGTCAAATTGCTGACGATAGGCATCGCGTGCTTTTTCGATAGAGAGTTGGTGTTGATCGAGATACGTTAATTGGTCTGTTAATTTTCGCGTGTCGTTGTAGGCGATTGCGACGGTTTGTCGAATATCGCGACAAGTTTTATCGCGCATATCGCGGGCAAGATTGAGTTGATCCGCCGCCTCTTGTATTTTCGCTTTGTCAGTGCCACCGTTAAATAAATTCCAGCTTAACACGACAGCAGCGCTGTTGTTATTGGTTCTGCCGCTGACGTAGTCGATGTTGTTGCCACGTTCGGCGCTGGCACGAAAATCTAAACGCGGTTGCAAGGTCGAACGGCGTGAGCTGACCGCTTCGTTAACTGTTGAGATATTTTCGATACTGGCCAAGAGTGCAGGGTGATTCTCGAAGGCGACATTAAGTGCGCGAACGATATCGGAAGGGGTACCACTTTGCAGTGCGGGCAGCACATCTAAATTTTTTGCCGGCGCTGTGCCCACTAAACGCTGGAAGCGAGCACTAACATCGTGTAGATTGGATGTTTCAGTCACCAAATTGGCTTCGGCCAAGGCGAGTCGGCCGGCAATTTGTTCGAGGTCGACGCGGCGGCCAATACCTGCTTTTGCTTTGGCTTCGATCTGCTCAAAGACAGCACGATGACGTACATAATTGTCCTCCGATAAGCTTACCAATTTACGAAAGCGGATTACATCGGCATAGGCGCGAACGGTTTCTAAGGCGATGTTCTCGGAAACATCATGTAGCTCATACAGGCGCGCTTTGCGCACATGATCTAATTGTTTCACTTGAGAGCTGGTGAAAAAACCGTCGTAAAGCATCTGGTTTAAGCTCAACTTGGTTGAATTTCGATTGAGCTCAGTTTTACCCAAGCGGTTGTCACGATTATCCCGTCCTACGTCGGCGATAAAATTGAGGTTGGGAAGAAAAGCCCCTGTCGCCGCGTCCTTGCCCGCACTAGCCGAAAGATAATTGTGCCATTTCGCAAGAACCTCGGGGTTAGTGAGGACGGCTGTTTGCGTGATATCTTTGAGCGTTTGGACCTGTGCGTGCGCGTATCCTGAGAGCAGCAAACAGCTCACGGCGACACTTATTGTTTTTTTGTTTAAAGGCATTTTTATTCTCAACTAGGATCAAAAAAATTGTATTGAACGATACCGCTCAGTATGTCGGAGTTCCTCTACAATGCGTAGTGATCCAACATGAATTTGCAAAAGTTAACAGTGTTGTTGCTGGGAATTGTTAAGTTTTCCCATAGCGTACATTCCCCACATTCAGACTTGTACGAATTTCGAAATGGCAGATTTCGTGGGGACAATCTGCTTTCTCCTCGAACTCTTTTTGACTCACCCAAAGCAGCTTTGTTGAGATTTTCAACAAAGATCGTTTTGCGGCAAATCTCTATTTATCGTGTAGCTGTATTAGCGCGTTTTCAAAAGCTTGCAGTGTTTGTTCGATGATTTCCTGATCGTGTGCAGCAGAGACGAAACCGGCTTCAAATGCAGATGGAGCGAGGTACACGCCCTGGTCTAACATCAGATGGAAAAAGCGATTAAAAGTTTCCACATCTGATTGCATCACTTCGGCAAAACTAGTCGGTACCGTTTTGCGGAAATACAGCCCGAACATGCCACCTATCGCATCGGCGCAACAGTCAACATTGTGTTTTTTCGCTAGCAGATTGATGCCGTCAACCAATTGGCGTGTGCGCTCCGTTAAATTTTTAAAGAAGCCGTCTTCTTGGATTAATTTAAGTGTCGTTAGACCGGCCGCAACCGCGACGGGATTGCCCGATAATGTGCCAGCTTGATAGACGCCGCCCAAAGGGGCTAAGTGTTTCATGATGTTTGCTTTGCCGCCAAAGGCGGCTACCGGCAAACCACCACCAATGACCTTGCCCAGTGCAGTTAAATCCGGATCGATTTGGTAGATAGCTTGCGCGCCCCCTAATGCAGAACGAAAGCCACACATCACTTCATCAAAGATCAAAATGCTGCCGTATTGCGTGCAGAGTTTACGCATACTTTGTAAAAATTCGGGGTGAGCTTTGATTAAATTCATATTTCCCGCGATTGGCTCGACGATAACGCAGGCTATTTCATCTCCAAATTGTTGGAAGGCTTGTTCTAATTGCGCAGTATCGTTGTAGTCCAGCACCAAGGTATGCTTGGTGAAATCCTGCGGTACGCCGCTTGAGGTTGGATTGCCAAAGGTGAGCAGGCCACTACCTGCTTTGACTAGCAGCGCATCGGCGTGGCCGTGATAACAGCCTTCAAATTTGATGATTTTATCGCGCCCAGTGGCGCCCCTTGCGAGGCGTAATGCGCTCATGGTCGCTTCTGTGCCGCTGGAGACTAGGCGTACTTGTTCGATGGAGGGGACGAGTTTGCAAATCTCCTCGGCCATTTCGATTTCGCCTAAAGTTGGCGCGCCAAAGCTAAGGCCATTTTCCGCCGCTATTTGTACGGCTTTGATGACTTGCGGATGCGCGTGTCCAAGAATAGCCGGCCCCCACGATCCGATGTAATCGATATACTGTTTGCCGTCAGCATCCCAAAAATGGGCTGCGAGGGCGCGTTGAACGAAGCGGGGCGTGCCGCCAACGGAGCGAAATGCGCGTACCGGAGAATTGACACCGCCGGGTGTTGTTTTTTGAGCTCGGGTGAAAAAAGTATCGTTTAAGGACATGAGAAAAGGCACACAAAAAAATAAGGAAAAAGGAAAAGCTAAATACGTCCGGATTTTCAGCTGTTGTTACGTCCGGATTTTCAGTTGTTGTTTTTTAAATCAGCATAAGCGAGCAGTTTATCCGCATTCGAACAATACCAGTCATGGCTCAAACAAAAATTTACAAATAAGATGAAATACTTGTGGCAAAACATTATCTTTAAGTGGTGCAACTGTGATTTGAAATCACTTCTTACACATGTGGCAAATTACAAGCCTGATCGTAAGCAAGGATCGCGCCAGCCATTATTGCTGGTGCGGCTTACGTCAGACGGCTGAATTTAACATGTAAATATGGGAAATTTTACGTGTTGAATTTACATGTAAAGATGCTGTAAAGAATTTTGTGGTGAAAAGTGAGAAGATTGTTTATTCTTGGAACTTCGCAAGGGAAAATTAATTCGCGCGTTTTCCGATTTTGTTGCTACTTTGTCCGTGATGTGGGCTAAGCAAGTAATTGGCTCATGTTGGCTTAGGCCTAGGGAAGCGCGGATTTATTCGATAAGCGCGAAACACCATTTTTTTAGGAGCCAGAATTTTTGACCTTGTTCAACGAAAAAATGGAGTTTCCCTCTGGGTTCGGCACAAAAATTAAACTCATGGGCGATTTTGGCAGCAAATTCCCTTGCTTGGCACCCTGCGGAAATGTTGCTACCAAACTCATCCGATTTTGGGCTCGAACGCGCATACCGAATAAATTCGCGCTTCCCTAGAAGTCGTGATGGAATGTTAGGTGCTGGTTTCCCTGATTGATGGGTATTATTTTTTTGTGGATGAACGAATTGAAATTCAAAACGATGATGTGTTTGATCTGTGGCTGGATGTATGACGAAGAACAAGGTGCGCCAGATGAGGGTTTAGCGCCGGGTACCCGCTGGGAAGATGTGCCGATGAATTGGACTTGTCCTGAGTGCGGCGCACGTAAGGATGATTTTGAAATGGTTGAAATTTGATTTTCGACCTAAGCTGTAGTTGGGTGCTAAGGTCTCTTGCAAATTCTAGTTTGAAGAAGTATCTTGCCACTTTTTAGCATGCTCGTGCTAAACATAATGCTGCTTCGCTCGCTATTGTTGTTTCACAGTGAGGATTCGTGCAAAAATTGGTGCAAGCTTGATAAATTTTGTTACAGTGCTGTGTAGTAATCATTTTTTTCACTCTGAGATAGACTCATGTCAATGTCAAACGGTAACGAAAATTTAAGAATATTGGTGATCGACGACAGTAGTACGATTCGTAGGTCCGCGGAAATTTTTTTAGGGCAAGTTGGTTATAAAGTGGTGCTTGCCGAGGACGGTTTTGATGCCTTGTCCAAAATTAATGATACTCACCCGCATCTCATTTTTTGCGATATCTTGATGCCACGCCTAGATGGTTATCAAACTTGCGCCCTCATTAAGAAGAGCGCCAAATTTCGCGATACACCCGTTATAATGTTGTCATCCAAGGATGGCTTGTTCGATCGTGCGAGAGGCGCGATGGTGGGATCGGAAGAATATTTGACGAAACCTTTCACCAAAGACAGTTTGTTAAAAACTGTGCGTAAATACACTTCGGATGTCGCGGCAGGTTAGGTTTAAATTATTTTTATTTGAGGTTTATCATGGCTATACAAAAAATTCTGATCGTTGACGACTCCCCAACTGAACGTTACTTCTTAACCGATATTTTGGTTAAAAATGGTTTTTCTGTGTCGACCGCAGAAAATGGTGAAGAAGCTTTAGTTAAAATTAAAGCAGACAAGCCACAGTTAATTTTGATGGATGTGGTGATGCCGGGGCAAAATGGATTTCAGATCACACGCGCGATTTCGCGTGATCCAGAAACCCAAGACGTGCCCGTCATTATCTGCACCAGCAAAAATCAAGAAACAGATCGCATTTGGGGCTTACGTCAAGGTGCGCGCGATTATTTGGTTAAGCCGATTGATCCGCAAGAGCTACTGGCAAAGATTGCCGCTTTAGGTTAATCGGACCAGCCTATGACACAAGATAATCGCGAACCAACGGCAGTTGAAGCTGCCCCGGCTAAAACAGGTCACGTCGCTCGTCGTGCACGCTTGCGCGATTTTCAAACGCAATTGATGGAGCGCATGCAGGCGGCGAAATCGGGTGCCCATGTGCGCGCCAATCAGCTAGGCGTGATGATAGGGCGCTCTCGCTATTTAATCGATTTGCGCGAAGCCGGTGAAATCGTTAGTACCGGAAATCTCACTAAAGTGCCATTGACGAAAGCGTGGTATTTAGGGGTTTCCAATGTGCGGGGTAGCTTGACCAGCGTGATTGATTTTTCGCTGTTTGGTATGGGTGAGCCGACGTTTCAAGATTCTTCCTGTCGGGTGTTGGCGTTCTCGAATACCTTGTCGTTTAATAGCGGTCTTTTAGTGTCTAAAGTGCTCGGTTTACGTAATGCCGATGAGATGCAAGCGGTCGAAGTAAAAGGTGACGACGGTACTGCAGTTCAGCCGCAGAAGCCGTGGATACTCAATCAATTTATGGATGCGGACGGAAACCTTTGGTCCCAATTAAGTTTGAGTTTGCTGGTGCAGGATCAAGATTTTCTACACATTGGTTTGTAATGGCACCGCGCCGTTGCGGTGTTTGTGTATGAAAAAAAAGTGGTGAAATTGGGTCGGCGTGGTTTAGCTAAAATAGCTAAGGTAAGTCAGAAAAAAAAGCATAGCTTTTCAATCGTTTAGGAGATTTTGGTATGGCATTTAATAACGAAGAACATCCGGCTGGGGAGCAAGAGGTCAAGGAACTTGATCTTGCGAACGTCCCTTCAGAAGCGGCGATTGAGACGGTTGAAAATGCACATGGCGATCTCGAAGCACATGTCGAAGACGCGCTAAATGTGCGCATGGTCGAAGAGCCCGTGGCCTTCGTTGTGCCAGAAGAACCTAGTCTGCAATTTGACGAACCTCTAGCTGAAGAGCTTCCAATTGAAGAGCGCACCATCGATCGTATCGACGCGACTATGATTGGTGACGTACTCGAAAAAGGCCGCGATATTCGCCTGCCTTTGATCGGGCATTTACCGCTGCAGCGCCAAATCCGCTACCTCTTGATTGCGATGGGTCTGTCTCTGGTGTTGATTGCGGTATTCGTTTGGTGGAATGCGAAACAATCTGCTTTGATTTCGACTCAAGCGCAGATTTCCGGCGAAATTTTGATGCACTCGCAACGGATCGGTAAAGCGGCACCGAATGCGATCTACGGCAAACCTAAAGCGTTTAGTCAACTTGAAGAAAGTCAGAAAGCGATTAACTTCGACTTGAAAGTGCTACTCGAAGGTGGTGATTACAAAGGCCGTAGCATTTCCAAGCCAAGCGCGGCGCTTGAAAAAGAACTTCAAAAAGCAAAAACAGCTTGGGGACGTTCCAATGACTCAGCGTCGGTTATTTTGAAAACCAAGGGCGAGTTGGCGAACTTCCGACAAAATTTGGAAAACATGAATGTCTCTTCGCCGAAGATCGAAGCCTTGGCAGGTGAGATCGCAACCCAAAAAGTGCAAGGCCATGCGACACCGCAAGAGATTTTCGCCTCAAGTACTTTGCCGATGTTGATTCAACGTTTGGCGCGAAGCGCGAGTGAGTTTATGACACCGGAAGGTATCGATCCTGAGAAAGCGTTCTTGCTCGGTAAAGATGCAAATACTTTTAGTGATACCGTTGACGGTTTTTTAAATGGTAGTCAGATCAGCCAATTGACAGCAACGACTGCTCCTGCAATTCGCGCCAAGCTCATAGAATTACAAGCGGAGTTTGCCGAATACAAGAAAAACGTGGACAACATCTTGACCAAGAACTCCTTGTTTATTGATGCGAAAAATGCTGAACAACAGATTTTTAATGAAAACGAAGATCTGAAGGAAAAAATCTCCGCTCTTGAAAAAACCTACACGCAGCAACAGGATTCAACCAACATTCAGTTCTGGTTCTTGATGTTAAGCGGTGTGTTAGCCCTGATCGCTGCGATGGGTATTGCGCTGGTGCTCTTGCAAGACAGTCGTAATCGTGCGAAGGAAGCGAACCAACGCCGTATGGAGGCCGATGCGCAAATGCAATTGGCGCAGCGTCAAGAGGAACAAGCGAATTTGGTGAATGAACAAAACCAGGCAGCGATTTTGCGACTGATGAACGAATTGCAGGAAGTTGCGGACGGTGACTTAACGGTGCAAGCGACGGTTTCTGAAGACATCACGGGCGCGATTGCCGACTCCGTTAATTATACGGTGGAAGAGTTGCGTGGACTGGTAGGACGGGTTACACAAACAGCGGTTGACGTTACCGCTGCGTCTTCCCAAGCGCAAAATATTTCAGATGAATTGCTAGAAGCTTCTCATCAACAAGCGCAAGAGATCGTTGATGCAGGTAAGGCGATTGCGACGATGGCGACCGATATTACCGAAGTCTCCCGATCTGCAAATGAATCCGCTGAGGTTGCGCGGCAGTCAGTTGCGGCGGCGGAGCAAGGGGCCTTAGCGGTGGAAAACACGATCAAGGGCATGAACGAAATTCGTGAACAAATTCAGGAAACTTCCAAGCGTATTAAACGTCTCGGTGAATCTTCTCAAGAGATTGGTGAGATCACAGAACTGATTTCCGATATTACCGAACAAACGAACGTGTTGGCGTTGAACGCGGCGATTCAGGCGGCTTCTGCCGGTGAAGCGGGTCGAGGCTTCTCCGTGGTTGCGGAAGAGGTTCAGCGCTTGGCGGAACGTTCAGCGGAAGCGACGAAACAAATTGGTGCCTTGGTGCGAACGATTCAAACGGATACCCATGATGCGGTTGCCGCGATGGAAAAATCAACGCAGGGTGTGGTTGAGGGAGCCAAATTGTCTGATGCTGCGGGTACCGCTTTGTCAGAAATTCGTAGCGTTTCAAACCGCCTTGCGGAACTGATTCAAGGTATTTCACTTTCAACCGAACAGCAAGCAACATCCGCTAACGGCGTTGCACAAAATATTGAACATATTTTGACCATCACTGAAAAAACGCAGAACGGTACACAACAAACCTCACTCTCCATTAAAGACTTGTCTAAGTTGGCGGAAGAACTAAAAAACTCGGTATCGCGATTCCGGGTAGCGGCCTGATTTTCGGCAACTGGCGATACTTGTGTATCGTCAGAATATGAATGCATGGCGGTGAATGTGATTTGCCGTCAAAAGAGTTTGCGGGGTTAAAGAATGACATCAGGTTCTTCTCAATCGTCGGGAAACGCACAAGAGCAATTTGATATTGCACCCTTGTCGTGGGTCATGACGGAATTAAGAGATTCGCTTTCAAATGCGGGTAAATTGCTCAGCGAATCGGTCGGCCAAGATGCCGATGCACGTTCAACTTCGCTATTGCAAGCTAAAAGTTTTTTGCATCAAGCACACGGCGCTCTGCAGGTAGTGGAGGTCGAGGGTGTTTCTATCGTCACTGAGACGGTGGAGGAACTCGTTGAGCGGATACAAGAAGGCAAGCTTGAGAATACCAAAGAAAACATCGCGAAAATTACCGATGCTTTTTATGCGATCTTGCGTTATCTCGAAGACCTGCTCGCGGGTAGTCCGCAACAACCGGTCAAACTTTTTCCCGAGTATCGTGGCTTGCTGGAGTTAAAAGGCGCGGAGAGAATACATCCCGCCGATTTGTTTTTTCCGTCTTTATCTGTGCAGGAAAAAATTCCTGAGTTGACGCTGTCGACACACGTAAAGGCCTTAAATTACAGTGCGATACGCTTGCGTTTTGAAAAATTATTGCTCACGGTGTTAACCAGTAAAAATGCCAGTGCCAAAGAAGACGCGGCACGTCAAATGGGCTTGTTGATACACGAAATCGAGCAAGCCCAGACCAGTTCGCAAACCAAAGCCTTTTGGCTTGTGATGCGTGCTTTTGCAGAGTCGACCGTGAGCGTCAGTGAAAAGGATGAGCGTCACGTTAAGCAAATTTGGGGACGGATCAATTTACAGATTCGCCGTTTGGTCGAAGGCAACTCAAGCATTCCTGAACGGCTCTTGCGCGATGCTTTATTTTTCATTGCGCAAGTTGAACAACCCTCTGCCTTTACCGCGCAGATTCGTCGCGCGTATCAGCTCGACAATCATATTCCAGCCGATTACGACCAACGTAAGCAAGGTTTGGTCGCACAGACTGTGCTTGCCGCCGCCAAGGAACAGCTCTCGCAAGTTAAAAATCTCTGGGGGCGTTTGTCCAGTGGCGACGCAGGCATACTTGATAAATTTACGCAAAAAATGCGCGATTTATCCGAAACAGGGAAAGCGCTCCACAACCCTTCGTTAGCGAAATTATTGAATGAACTCAATGGCATCGCCGCGCAAGCAGGTGCTCCGGGTAATCGTGAACGCATGGGGCTAGAATTGGCCACTTGTTTGCTGTTTGTCGAAAATTCTTTCGACCAATTGGCGCATTTACCCGCTAATTTCGCGGCACGCGCTGATGAAATGTCGGTACGGATGCGAGAAGTCGCAGCCGGACAAACGCCGGCCAATCAAGCCACTTGGATAGGCGATATTCTGCGCGAAGCGCAGCAGCGTCAAACCATGGGCGCGTTGATGTCGGAACTTCAAATTAGTCTTAAGCAAGTTGAAAAAGCGCTGGATGAACATTTCCGTGATCCTTCGAATCTCACGGTATTGGCACCAGTCGATCACGTCTTGGCGCAGATAGGTGGGGCTTTAGCGATTTTGGATCAAGACGATTCGGTCGCGGCGATTGAACATACGCGGGCTACAGTGCGTTTATTTACGGAAAATTCCGAAGGTAAAAAATCGCCAGAGCTGGATGCAAAATTTCGCCAAGTTGCGCAAAACGTGGGCGGCTTGTCCTTCTTTATTGAGACCTTGCAAAATCAACCTGAGTTGGCGAAAAAGCGCTTCAGTTACGATCATGCAACCGGCGTGTTCGAAACACGTATGCTCGAAAAAGCACCGGAAAAAGAATTGCTGCCGTCGATTGCGCTCGAGGCAAATCACGAAGCGACTGTCGCCGCCACCGCGGAACAGGAATTGGTCGAACAACAGAAAGAATCCGATCGTCTGCTCGCCTCCTTGGTGGCCGCGCCCGAAAGTTCCGAATTGCAGGCGCAGCTTAAAGATTCTTTAGATCACGAAAGGTCGTATGCGGCATTGTTGGATGATGCGCAAGCGAGTGCCCGCGCTAACACCGCCATCGACTTATTAGCCCACGCAGACCTCAGTAATTCAACGGAAGCACTCACTGAGATCGCGGCCGCAACGGCGCACCCACAGGAAGTCGTCACGATACAAGCGGCACAGGAAATTCCAGAAACCGAAGCTGAAATCGATGCTGAGTTATTGGAAATTTTCTTGATGGAGGCTGACGAAGTCTTAGCAGCGGTGCGCGAAAATATTCCCCTGTCACGGCATGAACCTGAAAATCAGGAATACCTGATACGCTTGCGCCGCTCTTTCCATACACTTAAAGGCAGTGGCCGTATGGTGGGCCTAATGGTGTTTGGTGAAGGCGCTTGGAGTGTAGAACAAGTCATGAACTTATGGCTGTCCGAATCGCGTTCCGGTACCGATGCCCTGTATGAATTATTAGATTACGTCGCCGATGAAGAATTTGCTTGGGTTGAAGAACTCAAGACTACAGGTTCTTCGCAACGCAATTCTGATCGAATTATCGCCGCGGCTGATCGAGTCAAAGAAGGCATGCCATTTAGCAGCGAACCCGCCGCCGCGGCCCCAGTTCCAGCCCCAGTTCCAGTTCCCGAGGTCGAAAGTCAGCCAGAAGTTGTGCCTGCATCCGATCTCGTCGAGGCGCCGAGTCCTGCACTTGAGGCCGCGCATGAGTCTGAAGCTTTGCATGCCGTAGTTTTGGATGAGCTAGCGTTAGATTTGGTAGACGAAGTCGGCATTTCAACTGAACCAATCCCTGCTGCTGTAAGTGAAGCTGATTTGCCTATCCTTACGGCCTCAATAGCAGACGAACTTGAGGACGAACTTGGGCTTGGACTTGAGCCAGTTTTCGAGCCGAGTCTTGAAACGATTGAATTGTCACAAGAGGCGATCCCATCGCTGCAAGAGCCTGAGCCTGTGAGCGAAGAAGCCTTCGCTGCGCCGGTGTTTGAAGCAGAAGATAGTAGTGAAGAATTGGTTTCTTTGGACATGCCTGAACTGATTCTCGAAGCGCCAGTGCTCCCAGAATTGTTGGCCGCTGATGCGCCATTAGAAGAACCGAATGCAGCACCAATGGAGGCCTTGTTAAGCGTTGATCCTGCATTTGATGATGTGCCGGTCCTCGATGCTGCAGTCGAGGCATCGCCAGTGTTACCAATGGTGCCAGCTTCAGAGATCGAAGAAATCAGCCTTGATTTGCGTGATGAAGATTTGATGGCCGAGCCTGAATTGATCGTGGCTGCTGAACTTGAAACGGCGGTGGAGCTCACTCCTGAAGCACCGATGGTTTCTAGTACCCCTAGCGAATTTGTAGCTGAAATCGCCGGTGAATTAGTGCTTCCAGTGGAAGAAAGCGTCACTGCGGACGAGCTTACTTTGTCAGCGGCAGAAGAAAATCCATCGGCGGAATTGGCGGATGTCTTGGAAGCTTCCGAAGCACATTTGGATACGGCTGATGAAATGCCAGAAGTTTTGGCAGAGGCGCCCGCAACCAGCGCTCAGATTATTGAATTCCCAGATTTGAGTACGCCAGAAAACAAAGAACAAGACAATGTTAAGCGCATTGGCGACCTTGAAATTAGCTTGCCTCTGCATACCATTTACATGGCCGAGACGGATGAAATCGTGCGCTTTTTGGCGCAAGATTTTGCTGAGTGGCGGCACGAGCCTACTCGCCCTGTTTCACGTCATGCGGTGCACGCATCGCATAGCTTGGCAGGTAGCTCGGCGACGGTTGGTTTGTACTCGGTGCAAGAGCTTGCACATAGCTTGGAAAATGTACTGCAAAGATTGGAACGCCATCCTGTGAATTTGGATGTTGTCGAATTTGATTTGCTTGATCAAACGGTGGTCATCGTCAAAGAGATGCTGCAAAAATTTGGTGTCTCCGAACTTGCGCCGCATGCACCCGAGCAAAACGCCATTTTGGAGCAATTGCTAGAAACAATCATCGCACGCTCATCGGTGCAGTTTGATGCTTCCTACATTACATCGACCAATGAGACCCTCGATTCTCATTTGTTGGAAGCACCGATTGAAGCTCAGGCGGATGTCGTCGAAATCGCAATTGAAATTGCCAGTGAAATTGCCAGTGAGTCGCTCACTGAAGCGCCCACTGAAGCGCCCACTGAAGCGATCGACTTAGAAGCTGCTGCCCCGGCCTTAGACGCGGAAGTTGAGTCGATTGAGCCAGAACTAGCCGCTGAAATTGCTGCGGTGCCTGAGGAGGGTAGCGCTGCTGTTCCAATCACAGCTGACGAACCTGCCGCACCAGCTACACCTGAAGCACCAATTACACCAGCGGCACCAATTACACCTGAAGCGCCACAGCAAACGACGGTAGCTGCGATCCCTGAGGTAAGTCCAGCGCGGGTTCAGGAAGAGCCTGGTTCGAGTTCAGAAATCGAACTCAAAATTAGCGATGAGATTGACCAAGACTTGCTGCCTGTGTTTTTGGAAGAAGGTGGCGATCTCTTGCCGATGATAGGACAGTTGCTACGTTCATGGCAGCAGCGGCCCGAAGATGCTGGCATACCGCAGTCAATTTTGCGCCTGATGCATACAGTCAAAGGTAGTGCACGTATGGCTGGTGCGATGCAGTTAGGTCAGCATACGCACGATATGGAAACCCGTATCGAAAATTTGATGCACGCCGGTGGTGCGATTCGTCAAAACTTATTGGATGATCTGTTATCGCGCCACGATTACACCATGCATTTGTTTGATCGCTTGATGCATCCAGGTGCCTTCGTCGAAGCTCCACCTGTGGTCTCGGAAGAGCTGAGCGTCACACAAGAATTGAATCAATTCCAAGAAGCCTTGCAAGAACCTATGGCCGCTTCCGCGGACGCCAAGGAAACTGCGACGCAGGAAGTGGAAGCAAGTTCTACAGCGGTGGCTACCACAAGTTCCGCCGCACCCAAGGCCAGCACAGCGGTCGTGACCCATGTGGCGCGACAAGCTGCGCCGCAAGTTGCTGCCGCTTCAGGCCCTGTGCCTTTGGTTCGGGTACGTGCCGATATTTTGGATCGTTTGGTGAATCAGGCTGGTGAGGTTTCAATCTCGCGTTCCAAGCTTGAAAACGAAGTGGATACCTTGCGACTCTCCTTGTCGGAATTAACCGAAAACGTAAGTCGTTTGCGCGCCCAATTGCGTGAAGTTGAGATTCAAGCGGAAACCCAAATTACTTCACGCATGGCATTTTCGGGTGATCGTGAATTTGATCCGCTCGAATTTGACCGATTCACCCGTTTGCAAGAATTAACTCGGATGATGGCCGAAAGTGTGAGCGACGTCGCCACCGTCCAGTCAGCACTCAATCGCACGATTGAAGGTGCCACCATCGATTTGCATGCACAAGCACGGTTAACTCGTGAATTGCAACAAGATTTGATGCGCGTTCGCATGATTCCTTTCTCTAGCGTGTCAGAACGTTTGTTCCGGATTGCCCGTCAGACTGCAAAAGAAATGGATAAGCGTGTCAACCTCGACATACGCGGAACTTCGGTTGAAATTGACCGCAGCGTTTTGGAAAAAATGGTTGGACCGTTTGAGCACATGTTACGTAATGCGATTGTGCACGGTATCGAAAGCCGTCAAGATCGGGTTGGACGAGGCAAAAACGAAGTCGGTGAATTGCTGATCGAAATTCGGCAAGAAGGTAACGAAGTCGTGATTCATTTCACCGATGACGGACAAGGTTTGAATTTAGGACGGATACGCGACAAGGCCAAAACGGTAGGCTTGTTGACCGACGAGTCCTATATGAATGAATCGGATATTGTGAATCTGATTTTTGAACCTGGCTTCTCGACTGCTAGCGAAGTAACCGAATTAGCGGGTCGTGGTGTTGGTATGGACGTGGTGCGCTCTGAAGCTGCTTCGCTGGGTGGACGTGTTTCGGTGACTTCGGTTGAAGGGC
Organism: Oxalobacteraceae bacterium; assembly: GCA_023259175.1. GTDB lineage: Bacteria > Pseudomonadota > Gammaproteobacteria > Burkholderiales > Burkholderiaceae_D > Undibacterium. The sequence continues at coordinate 20,105 of JAHFQV010000030.1, forward strand.
AGGGCGCGCATTTTACGATTCACTTACCCTTGACTTTGGCGGTGACGCAGGTTGTGATCTTAATTGCAGGCGGAAAAACCTTTGCAGTGCCATCGGTGTTGGTCGAGCAGGTGCAACAGCTCAAAGCACCAGCCTTGGCCAATGCCTACAATGACGGTGCGGTGATGTGGCAGGGTAATCGTGTTGCATTACATTATTTGCCGAGTATGTTGGGCGAACGCGACGCAACACCCGACGCACAACAATACACGCCTATTTTGATCATGAAGAGCGATACCGACCGGGTTGCAATTCACGTGGATCAAATTATTGGTAACCGCGAGGTCGTGGTTAAAAACGTAGGCCCGCAGTTGGCGCGCATGATCGGTATTGCGGGTGCAACCGTTCTGGGTTCTGGCGATATCGTTTTGATTTTGAATCCGGTACCGTTGGCGCAAAAACTTGAACACGAACGCGCCCGTTTAGCTGAAACTAGCCACGAAGACGCGCCACAAGAAATGGGCGCGGTCGCAGAATTGGCGGCGAAACAGGCGCAAGCCGAACCTGTTCAAGGTTTGCGCACGCATAATATCGTGATGGTGGTCGATGACTCCTTGACGGTACGTCGCGTCACGCAGCGCTTGCTAGTGCGCGAGGGCTATCAAGTGGTTCTGGCCAAGGATGGTATTGACGCTCTGGAGCAATTGCAATCGATTACGCCTGACGTGATGCTAGTGGATATTGAAATGCCACGGATGGATGGGTTCGATTTGACCCGTAACGTGCGTAGCGATACGCGTACTCATCATATTCCTATCATCATGATCACCTCTCGCACGGCCGACAAACATCGTAATTACGCGGCCGAATTAGGGGTCAATGCGTATTTTGGTAAGCCTTATCGTGAAGATGATTTGCTCGCTGCAATTACCCAGTTTGTGAGTCAGCAAGTGTCGGTTTGATCCATTTTGAACCGAGTTCGCACCGATTTATCGCTGGGTCGGTAGCGGAAAAGCCCAAAGGTTTACTCTCTAAACATGAACAAGTCCTTGCACTTGTTCATGTTTAGATTGCGTAGCAATGGGGATGTTGCCAGCTATTGTGCCTGTTATGTGGCTTGCCCTATAGTCGGTGCGCGCCCCAATGGTTACTGTGAAATTCGACTCAAATTTGAATTTGTCGCTAGGAATCCACCGCTCGGTTTTGACTTAAAGCTGCTAAAATAGCGCTATGACTAAGCATAAACCTTCTAAATTCACGATTGAGTTTGATGAAGAGGAAATCGACCTCGACGAACTCGTTACATCGGCACCTTTTCAATTTGGACAAGGGAAAGCCTTGCAGAAATCACTCGACCTCACGGATCATTTTTTGATCGCTATGCCTAGCATGGCGGATCCGATTTTTGGTGGAACGGTTATTTATGTGTGCGAACACAATGAGCGCGGTGCGATGGGTTTGGTCATCAATCGACCGACCGATATGACCATTTCAGATTTATTTGATCGGATTGATCTCCAATTAGAAATTATCCCCAACTCCCATCCCTTAGGCCAAAATCTTGTGATGTTTGGCGGACCTGTGCAAAGTGATCGTGGTTTTGTTTTGCATACCCCTTCGGAAGCGTATTCTTCATCCCTGAAAGTGACCGAAGAGGTGAGCTTTACCACTTCCCGCGACATTCTTGAATCGCTCGCGGCAGGTAATGCGCCACAAAGATTATTGCTTAGCATAGGCTATGCAGGTTGGAACGCAGGGCAATTAGAACAAGAAATACTCAATAACGGATGGTTGACGGTAGAAGCGGATTTGGGCGTTTTGTTTGATCTGCCAGTCGAAGAGCGTTTCGCTGCGGCGATGAAGTTACTCGGCTTTGATCCCGCCATGTTAGCCACGGTTGCCGGACATGCCTGATGTGATCGTACTATCTGTAATTGAAAAAAGCATGGAGCCGCGTTTAAAAACATGAGTAAAAAACAGGCGGAAATCTGCGAAGGCAGTATTTTGGGATTTGATTTTGGCTTGCGTCGCATTGGTGTAGCGATAGCAAATAGTGTGACCCGACAAGCCCAAGCCCTGACGATTATTCATGGCGAGAGTAATGAAGCTAAATTTCAGGCAATTGAAAAATTGATCGTCGAGTGGCAACCGGTGCTGTGCGTGATCGGCTTGCCCATGCATCCAGACGGTGTTGCCCATGAAATGACGGCACGCTGTACTCGATTCGCAAATCAAATTGAGGGACGCTACGCGGTGCCGACGGTGTTGGTGGACGAACGTTACAGCTCTGCCGTCATTGCGCATCAACGTGGCGAACATATTGATGATCAAGCCGCTGCCCTGATTTTGCAGCAGTATTTTGATACGGTTTGATGGTCTGCGATAGCAAAACCCATCGAATAAATTGTTTTAGAAAACGACTATCACAAAAAAAATAACATGAAAAATCCTCAGTTAAACCAACACGGTGAGCTACAACATTTACTCGCCATTGATGGACTGCCGCATGCGACGATCAAGCACATACTTGATACGGCGACTGGTTTTTTGAGCGCGGAAGGTGAGCGTGAACTGAAAAAAGTACCGCTGCTACATGGCAAAAGTGTTTTCAATCTCTTCTTCGAAAACTCCACCCGCACGCGCACTACTTTTGAAATTGCAGCCAATCGTTTATCCGCTGATGTGATCAATCTCAATATTGCAGCGTCTAGCGCCAGCAAAGGGGAGTCTTTGCTCGATACCATCGACAATCTCGCTGCGATGCATGCCGATCTCTTTGTCGTCAGGCACGCGACTTCAGGTGCGCCATTTCTGATTGCGCAGCACTTGAATGCGACTAAGCAACACCATGTTCACGTCGTTAATGCCGGTGATGGACGGCATGAACATCCTACGCAAGGCTTGTTGGACATGTACACCATCCGGCATTACAAAAAAGATTTTAGCCATCTTACGGTCGCTATCGTTGGCGACGTGCTGCACAGCCGTGTGGCGCGTTCTGACATTCATGCATTAACCACTTTGGGTGCCGCCGAAGTGCGTGTCATTGGCCCTAAGACCTTGCTGCCGAGTGGGCTGGAACAAATGGGGGTGCGTGTTTTTACCGATATGAATCAGGGTTTGCACGGGGTTGATGTCATCATCATGTTGCGTTTGCAAAATGAACGCATGAGCGGCGCTTTACTTCCCTCGACGCAGGAATATTTCAAACAATATGGCCTGACACCAGAACGCCTAGCACTTGCAAAACCAGATGCCATCGTTATGCACCCAGGCCCAATGAATCGCGGTGTGGAAATTGATTCTGCGGTCGCTGATGGCCCGCAATCGGTGATCCTGCCGCAGGTCACATTTGGGATCGCAGTCAGAATGGCGGTCATGAGTATCGTTGCTGGAACAAAAAATTAAGTGGTGTCTGGATGGATATGGATGGGTTCACTAAAATGCGTTGAGCACCATCAGTCGAGCACAAAAAATAATGCAGCAGAAAGAAATCAAGATGAGTCTTCAAATAAAAAATAGTCGCGTGATCGATCCAGCCAGCGGGTTGGACGCAGTGTGCGATGTATTTGTAGCCGATGGAAAAATTGCTGCGATAGGGACAGCCCCTACCGGCTTTCAAGCCGACGAAACGATCAATGCCAATGGCTGGGTGTTAGCACCGGGCTTGTTCGATCTAAGTGCGCGTTTGCGTGAACCCGGTTTTGAATATAAAGCGACTTTGGAATCGGAATTGCAAGCGGCGATTAAGGGTGGCGTGACCAGTTTAGTCTGTCCACCTGATACCGATCCTGTTTTGGATGAAGCAGGTTTGGTTGAGATGTTAAAGCAACGCGCCAAGTTACAAAACAAAACCCATGTGTATCCATTGGGTGCGCTGACGGTGGGATTGCTGGGACAAAATCTCACCGAAATGGCGGCCTTAACGCAAGCCGGTTGCGTTGGATTTTCACAGGCAGAACAGGCCATTGTCGATACCAATATCTTGCAACGTGCTTTGCAATATGCGGCCACCTTTGGCTACACCGTTTGGTTGCGTCCACAAGATGCGTTTCTCGGAAAAACGGGTGTGGCACACAGCGGACCTTTGGCTTCGCGCTTAGGTTTGTCAGGTGTTCCAGTGATGGCGGAAACCATTGCTCTGCATACTTTGTTTGAATTGATGCGCGCCACAGGAGCGAAGGTGCATCTCTGTCGTATTTCCTCGGCGGCAGGTTTGGAATTAGTACGGCAAGCGAAAAAAGAAGGCTTAGCATTGAGCTGTGACGTTGGCGTTCATCATGTTCATTTGACGGATACGGATATCGGCTACTTTGATTCCAACGCACGCTTAACTCCTCCATTACGCAGTCAGCGTGATCGTGATGCGATTTGGACTGCATTGGCTGATGGTACGATAGACGCAATTTGCTCAGACCATACGCCAGTGGATGACGATGAAAAAGCCCTGCCATTTGCCGAAGCTTCGCCTGGCGCAACGGGTTTAGAGTTATTGCTGTCATTGACCGTGAAGTGGGCTGATGATAGTCGCGGTCAAATTAGTTTGACGCAAGCTTTAGCCAAAATTACGAGTGCACCTGCGGCTTTGGTCGGTTTGCCTTGTGGTCGTTTGCAAGTCGGTGCAAAGGCTGATTTGTGTTTGTTTGACCCACAAAGTCGGTGGACGGTCACTGCCCAGAGCTTAGCGAGCCAAGGCAAACATACGCCATTTTTACACTACGAACTACCGGCCGTCGTGAAGGCAACGATAGTCGCTGGTCGGCTTGCCTACCGCGCTTTTTAAACCCACTTTTATTGATACGATGTCGGGCCTTAGCCTCGCCTTTCGTAGCGCCTATTTTTCGTTGAACATGCTTATTTTCCGCTTTATCCGAATGTTTTGGCATGTCTTTATTGGCCTGTTTAAATGCGCTTTTCTATTCCCGTTTGTTTCTCAGCAAAGACGGCAAAGCCTGGTGCGCCTGTGGTCACAGCAATTGCTTGTGATCTGTAAAGTTAAACTTAAAATGATCGATCAAAGTGGCGGACAAGTTGCACCGCATGCTTTGATCATTGCCAATCATGTTTCATGGTTGGATATTTTTGTGATCAATTCTTGGCAGGCTAATCATTTCGTCGCGAAATCGGATATTCGCTCGTGGCCGATTGCGGGTTGGCTGGCATTTAAAGCCGGTACGATTTTCTTGGCGCGTGGGCGACAGCGCGAAGTTCGGCGCATTTATGAAGGGCTGGTGCGTGAACTCAGTGAGCAGCATCGTGTCGCTTTTTTCCCCGAGGGAACCACCGGATCACAAGGCGCACTTCTCCCTTTTCACGCCAATCTTTTTGAAGCTGCGATACAAGCACAAGTACCCATATTGCCCTTCGCAGTACGCTACGTGGACAAGACTGGGCAACTCAATCATGCAGTTGATTTTATTGGCGATATGAGTTTTGCGGAGAGTATGAAATTAATTTTGCAGACCGGCGAAATTACGGCGGAGCTGATACAACTACCGCTGATACCCACCCTAGGCGCACATCGCCGTGAATTGGCCCAGGTTTCACGAGAACTGATCGCAGCGGCTTTAGATTGTCCGTAAATCTGCGGGTAGTGCTCGTTACGTTAAAAGGGTTTGAGATGTTGCGGGCTAGCCACTTGAATGAGTCGCCTGTCCTGCAAACGTAGCGCCGTTAGCTGGCCTCCCCATACACAGCCCGTGTCTAAACAAATGAGATTGTCGCGCAAAACCAGTCCCAAGGTGGACCAGTGACCGCAGACCACGGTCGTAGTTTGGGTGCGGCGTTGCGGCAATTCAAACCACGGTAGCAGGTGGGGCGGGGCTTGCTCCACACTTTCTTTTAAACCAAAATCCATCGCACCATCGCGTTCGCAAAAACGCATACGCGTTAGACCATTGATGATGCAGCGCCAGCGTTGGTACCCGCTTAAATCTTCACGCCATGCAGCCGGCTGATTGCCATACATATTGCGCAAAAGTTCTAGCCAATGCTCGCCCTGAAGTTCAGATTCGACTTCCTGCGCCAAGGCTAGGGTTTGTGCGGCGCTCCAATCAGGATAGACACCGGCATGCACCAATAAATGGGAATGCACTTCCAAAGCCAATGGGCGATGCCTGAGCCAAGTGAGTAATTCTTCGCGATCAGGCGCATCGAGGATGGCTTGTAAGCTATCGCTTGTATGCGCAGCGCGAACACCATACGCGACGGCGAGTAAATGCAAATCATGGTTGCCCAATACGGTTTCCGCTTGCGCTCCCAAGCCTTTGACGAAGCGCAGCGTTTCTAAAGAACGCGGGCCGCGATTGACTAGATCCCCTGCAAAAAATAAACGCGCCGTGCTGTCTATTTGCCTGATGTTCGCAATGAGTTCGATCAATTGATCGTAACAGCCTTGTACGTCGCCAATGACGAAGCTGTTCATGAGCGAGGCGCGCCCATTTGTTGCGCTTGCGCCCGACTCAACATGGCATCATGCTTTTCGGCGGCGCGCATATTAGCTGTCATGTTGGTTGGCCAGCCCGATACATGTTGCTCCACAATGTCGGCCAAAGCGCGTATGCCTGTGGGTGATTCGTTCAGACACTCGATATAGTTAAATTCAATTCCACCCGCGCTTAAAAACGCTTGGCGCACTTCCATCGCGATTTCTTCCAAGGTTTCTAAACAATCGGCTAAGAAGCCCGGGCAGACCACATCAATTCGTTTTTTGCCCTGCTTCGCTAGCGCGACGACCGTGGCTTCGGTATAGGGTTGCAACCATTCAGCACGGCCTAAACGTGATTGAAAACTTACGACATAATCGTCAGGCTGTAGGCCAAGTTGTTCGGCTAATAGGCGCGCGGTTTTATGGCATTGGCAGTGATAGGGGTCGCCCCGCATTAAAAATGCTTTAGGTAAGCCGTGAAAGCTCATCACCATTTTTTCAGGGCGCCCGTGTTTTTCCCATGAAGCGAGTATCGTGGATTTGAGTGCCTGAATATACGCAGGGTGGTCGTGATATTGTTTGATGAAACGTAGATCAGGTAAATTGCGCACTTGTTGATAATGGCTAGTAACCGCATCAAAATTAGAGGCCGTGGTGGTCGCTGAATATTGCGGATAAGCCGGTAAAATCAAGATACGCTGATAGCCTTCAGATTGAAGCTTTGCGAGTACACTTGGAATCGAAGGCGTGCCATAACGCATGGCAAATGTCGTATGAATTTCGTGTCCACGTTCACCTAAATAACCTTGCAACAGTGCCGCTTGTTTGCGCGTGTGGACTAAGAGTGGCGAGCCATCTTTAGTCCAGATCGCGGCATATTTTAAGGCTGATTTTTTAGAACGAAACGGCAAGATTAAAACGTGCAGGATCAGCCACCAAATGAGTCGTGGGATTTCGACGACGCGCTTATCCCACAAAAATTCTTTGAGATACTTTCGCACCGCCGACGGCGTTGGCGCATCCGGTGTGCCAAGGTTGATTAGGACAACAGCCGTTTTTTGACTGCTACCGTGGATGTATTCTGGTTCGGGTAAAAAGCTCATTTTCGCTTGAGGTAATTTATAAAGCTAAAAGTTCGCGCGCATGCTTGCGCGTCGTTGCCGTGATTTCTAGGCCGCCGAGCATGCGGGCAATTTCTTCTATCCGCTCTTTGTTATCCAAGGCATTGATGTGGGAAAAAGTTTGATTTTCTGTTTGGGTTTTACTCACTTCGAAATGTTGATTCGCACAGCTTGCCACTTGTGCCAAATGCGTGACGCATAAAACCTGTCTATCTTGCCCTAAACGTCGTAAAAGTCGTCCAACGACTTGCGCGACACCGCCACCTATGCCGCTATCGACTTCATCAAAAATCAAAGTAGGTGTTGCGGTAGCGCAGGAAGTGATGACGGAAATGGCCAAGGAAATACGCGCTAACTCGCCACCTGAAGCGACTTTTGCCAGCGGTCGCAAGCTCACACCCGCGTGTCCGGCGACCATGAATTCGACTTGCTCCAAACCGTGGGCTGCCGCTTCGCATGCTTGTAATTCCACTGCAAAATGTCCACCAGTCATGCTTAAGTCTTGCATCGCATTGCTAACAGCCAGCCCCAAATCGCGGGCGACGATTTGACGTTGTTGGCTCAGTTTTTTGGCCGCGACTTCGTAAAAATCATAGGCTTTTTGTTCCTGCAATCGCAGGCTTTCCATATCACTCGCACCCGATAGCTGCGCTAGTTGTGCCGCGCAGAGTGTGTGGGCTGCGGCCAATTCATTCGGTTGCACCTGGAAACGCCTTGCCGTACTGTGCAATTGCTCGACTCGCAATTCAACTTCGCGCAAACGTTGTGGATCAAGCTCGACGCGCCCCAGATAATCGTTTAAGGCATAAGCGCATTCTTGCAGATTGATGCGTGCCGATTCTAAGGCTTCCAGTACCGGTTGCAGTTTGTGATCGAACTCTTGAAGTTTGCTTAGACGTTGCAAGAGACCCGATATTTGCGAGAGCACAGGATGGTCGGATTCTGCAATCAAATCAGCGGCTTCTTGCGCACCTTCGATTAAACTTGCCGCATGCGCCAAGCGACTGTGTTCTTGACTGATCGCATCCCATTCACCCTCTTTGGCCTGCAATTTTTCAAACTCAGTTAATTGCCATTCCAGTCGTTCGCGTTCTTGTAAAATATTTTTTGCGTTCTGTTCAAATTGAGTTCTTTGTTTGCTGATGTCACGCCAATTTTTATATCGTTGTGCGACTTCGGCGACCTCCGATTGCAAACCTGCCTGTCGATCTAAAAGCGCGCGTTGTGATTCGGTTTTGAGTAAAGATTGATGCGCATGTTGACCATGAATGTCCACCAATAACTCAGCTAATTCGCGACATTGTGATGCCGTGGCGGTGATGCCATTGATATAGGCTTTGGAGCGACCTGCGTTGTCGATGATGCGACGCAAAATAATCTGCCCATCTTCGTCTGGAAAATCCATCGCTAGTAGCCAGGCTGAGCTTTCGTTTTGGCTGGTAAATTCGGCAGAAATATCGGCACGTTGCGCGCCTTCACGCACCATACTCGCATCACCTCGCCCGCCCAGTGCGAGCGCGAGCGCATCAATTAAAATGGATTTTCCAGCGCCGGTTTCGCCAGTGAAGACGGTAAAGCCAGACGAGAACTCAAGTTCGATGGAATCAACAATGACAAAATCACGGATTGCAAGCGTGCGCAGCATAAGTTTTTTTGAGTGGGAAACGGTCAATGAAAGGGGCTTATTTTACCTCAGCTTTATGCAATCGCCCTAAGAGGTGAATTACTTGAGCGCACCCGCAACGGAAGGATATTCATTCCAATGCAGTTTTTCGCGTAGCGTATGATAGTAATTCCAGTTCTCTGGGTGCAGAAAGGTGATTTGATGAGTGGAACGATTGATGATGATCTGGTCTTTATGGTTTAAGTTTGCAAACGACTGCATATCAAAATTCACACTCGCATCACGACCCGCTACGATCTCAATTTTAATGATGCTACTCTCGGGTAAAACAATCGGACGATTCGACAAAGCATGTGGTGCAATCGGTACCAAAGCAATGCCGCGCAAGCTCGGATGCAATATGGGACCACCCGCAGAAAGCGCGTAAGCAGTCGAGCCCGTGGGTGTGGAAACGATCAGACCATCTGAACGTTGGTTGTACATGAAATGATCATCGACATCCACCTTTAATTCGATCATGCCCGAACCCGCACCACGGGAAAGAACAATGTCATTAAAGGCGACACCACTAAAAATTTGCTCACCCTCACGTACCACAATCGCTTGCAGCAGGCTGCGTTTTTCAGCGATGTGTTGACCCTGTAAAATTGAAGCGACTGCTGGCATCATTTGGTCGCGCGGAATGTCGGTAATAAAGCCGAGGCGACCTTGATTCACACCAATGAGTGGAATCTCGTAGGGGGCGAGCTTACGTGCAATGCCTAGCATCGTGCCATCCCCACCAATCACAACGGCGACATCAACACAGCGCCCAATATCGGCCACCGACATGATTTCAAAAGGGTGAACCGCAAGCGCCTGGGAAGACTCTGCTTCAAAAATAACCCGATGTCCGGCGTTGGCGAGAAACGCTGCTAATTCCTGTATCGATTCGGTCATGCCAGTGGCATTGTATTTTCCGACAAGGGCAACGGTCTTCGCAGAGTTCTTCATAAAAACGGCTCGTGGAGATGAGAAGGCTTTAGATTACACTATTCTTAAGAGAATCTGGGGGCGACGTTGTTGTGGGTAGAAAAATTTGAATCGGTGTATCTTGGAAAGTGCATTCACATTCTCGAGAATTTCGATGGAAAATATGGGATTCAATTGAGATCGAAAATGGCATTCCGTTTCAATTTTAAGCCCTGTTACAAAATTTATTTATCGAAATGCGCAATGATTTACCGCATTGAAAACTTCATTTTGGTTCTCGGTGGGAATTTTTTCGAATCTTCTGCTTTATTTGGCTCAAACTACAAATTTAAGACGGAATCAAGTGTTTTTTGTTGAAGCTTTGTTGGAGTGTCGCAAAATTGTTTGCGTGAAGAAGCTTTTTGTCGCAATCACGGATACCGTATTTATAATGCTCGATCTCATTCATCCCACTGGGGTTTTCATTTGGACTTGTAATGATGACGTAGATTTTTTGCGGGATTTGTTGGTATTGATGTTGATCACTCGTCAGGTATGGCAAATGATAAGTACCACCTCAGTACGATGAATAACAAAAGTGCGCCGCCAGCAAACAAAAATTGTCGTCGACGGGTGTGATGGAAAACTTCAGTTGAATTCAGTTAAAAGTGTCGTACTTCAGCTTTTGCTGTCTTTATCGACGTTGGGAAATGGCCGTACAAGATCGGATGCTTGAGACAAAAAACGATAAAAATATTAATGGGAGGATGGGGAAATGAAGAGAAAAACGATGGCTATGCAACGACCGATGCGCACGATAGTGATGGCGGTGGCAGCGGCTTGTTGCAGTATGTCGGCACAAGCACAAAATGCCAGCTTAGGAAACGATGTCGAGGCAGATAAAAAAGCGGTGCAGCAGGTTGAAATCTCAGGACGCTTTGAAGGCGAAATCGCGAGTGCAAAATCGGGTGTCGCGCTGCGTGATGTGCCGATGACTTTGAGTATTGTCGCGGCCGATGTTTTGCAAGAACAAGGGGCGCTCACGCTCGATGCGGCGATTAAAAACGTCAGCGGCTTGACGCAAAGCAGTACGAATAATTACGGCTACTTCAATAACTACTTGGCGCGTGGTTTACAGGTCAATTTTTTACGGGATGGTTTGCCTGATGGACCCGCGGTCAATGGGTATGTGCGTACCTTAACGGATGTGCAGCAAATCGAAGTCCTCAAGGGTCCAGGTTCCGCGCTGTATGGCAGTGGCGCGCCTGGCGGTTTCCTTAATTTGGTAGGCAAAAAGCCGGAAAACCAGGCAGCGCAGTCGGTCGACTTTGGTCTTGGCAGCTTTAACGAGCGCCATTTGAAACTCGATTTAACCGGGCCTCTCGCGAGCGGTTCAAGTAGCGATCAGACTTCCTCGTCCGCTCCCATCAAGTACCGTTTGATTAGCTCCTATTTGGATACCGACGGCTATCGTGGCTATGGCAATAAAACGATTGAGCTCTTGCCTAGCTTTGTGTTTGCAAGCGGTGCCGGTCAAGTGACGTCTTTGGATTTTCGGCATCTTGATTCGACTATTCATAATGATTCAGTTGGTATGCCATTTCGTAATCATATGATTTTGGATGTGCCACAAGAAAATCGTTATTACACACCGTTTTCTCAGAGTGTCAGTAAGATCGATAGTGTGTCCCTAAAGCATGTGGCGCAGATCAATGAAGAATGGACATTGCGTGCGGCGCTTGCTTACGGCAAGCGGGATTTAGATTTCTTGCGCAACGTACCCAGTTGGCGTTTGAATGATCCAGTGACTGGTACCCAGATTGTTAATCGAACTTGGCGCGATCAGCAAGATCGTTTGCATGACAGTAATGCGCAATTTGAATCGGTATGGCGCACCGCTTCGCATGAAGTCATGGCCGGTGTGGCCTGGAGTCAAACCGATGGCACCGCGATGCGCAAACAAGCCTTGATCGCGCCGATTGCCAATATTTTTGCACCCGTCTTGCCAGAGACCAGTAACGCGGCTTTAGATGAAGTCTTGGCCTGGAAACGCGATGTAAAATCGGCGCAATCAGGCATCTATTTGCAAGACCAAATGGCTTTGTCCAAAGAGTGGAAAATGCGCGCTTCGATTCGCTATGATCGATACTCGATAGACGATGCGGGTGACTACAATAGTTTATTTGATGCCGGTGGCGCATTCTTGTCTACGCTGGCCGACAACAAACAATCTTTTGTAAGCAAGCCAGCACAGATTAAACACGAGATCGCGAGTGTTAGCTCGGGTAAGTTAAATTCATCACTAGGCGCAGTGTATCAAGCCAGTGCTGAGACCTCGTTTTACGTGGGCGTTGCGGGCGGCAGTTTTTCTAATTTTACGACCGAGATGGGGCGTACCGCGTTTGCACCTGAGACTTCGCGCCAATGGGAAATCGGAAATCGATCTGTCTTTTTGAATGGCCTAGTATCGAGCAATATCGCTTTTTATGATACCCGTCGTTTCGACTTTTTTCAGACGGCAAATGGCTTAAGCGGAACCTTAGGCTCATCCCAAACCCGTGGGGTTGATGTTGAATTGATGGCGCGTCCTATGCAGGGCTGGAAGCTGCGTTTGGCATATGCCTATCAAGATGCGGAGCTGACCAAGTATGTGAATGTCGTGACGAAGGTGAATGATGCAGCCGTGATTGGTAAGCAAGTGCCCGGCACCTCGAAAAATCAGCTCAGTCTATGGTCTAGTTATGATCTGCAAGCGCCAGCGTTGAAAGGCTTTGGTTTTGGCGGCGGGCTTAGCTATCGTGACGCCTTTTATGCCGATGCCAGCAATACTAATCAGGCGCCTGGAAAAGTTGTCCTCGATCTGCTGGCCTACTATCGAACCCAACAATTTGAAGTGCAGGCAAATATTGGAAACGCATCAAATGCGCGTTGGTATCGCTACGCAACTGGCGATGGCGGCGTAGCACCGGGTGATGCACGTTCGTTGAATCTGTCCGCGCGATTTAAGTTCTAGAGCCGCTGTTGCTCGTAATTGAGCGCGTCACTGATTTTTTTGCCTCAAGCCACTGGCGTTTGTTACGCAAACCCTAGTGGCTTTTTCTTTGGGCGAGGTAAATTTTCTTGTACTTCTAAAAAGGATTCATTATTTATACAACGGCTGGCTTAAAAGTGGATTTACGGAAACAAAATTAAATTTTGTTTTTTTCAAAAACAAGCTATTTTTAATCAATTAATTTTTGTTTTGCATCGCTTATATTTTTATAAAATTCAAATTTTCAGAATATTATTCTGTTTGTCTTTGTGCGAAAAATGTTCGGATTTTAGTTCTGTTTTTTCATATTGCCGTTGCTAGAATTAGAAACCACAACTGAAAAACCAGATTCCCTTAAAGCCAGTTTTTAGCGGTTTTGCGGTACTGCTGGCGCATGCCGGCTTATTTTTCGTGATTTTCCTTGTCCAAGGTTTGTGATGGGTGCCGCGGTCAAGTAGGGACGGTAACTGAGCAGTCGGAAAAAGTTTATCTGACAACATCTCAAATTCAAATTGGGGAATTTGGTTTGAAAAATGTGGGGGAGGTGCATGAATGAGGCAGCTCATCAAGAGACCGCTCGCGATACTTGTGTAGCGGTCTTACTTACAAAAATAATGGAGGACAAAATGAAAACAAGAAGCAATCGAAAGAAAATCAGCGCACTTTTGCTAGTCAGTATGACGGCAATGGCACCGGTACTCGGCTACAGTGCTGACGACAAAAAAAATGAAGGCTGGCGGATAGAACAGCGTCAGAAATGGGCAGCTGACGTGCGTGGTCTGAGCACGGAACCGAATGCCAAACAACAGCGTGAGCAAGAGGTACACGCCTTACGCACCAAGTCTCTACAACGCATGGCCATCGCTACTGCCGCCGGTGAAACTTGGAGCGAGATGGGGCCTTCCGCGATGAATATGGCGGGCTGGTCGTTTGGAAAAGTGTCTGGCCGTAGTAATGCCATCACGCCCGATCCTAATGATGAAAATATTGTGTATTTTGGTAGTGCATCGGGCGGTGTCTGGAAAACCATTAACGGTGGCACCAGTTGGACACCGATGTTTGATCAAGTCGGTACTTTGCCGATCGGTGCCATTACGATAGACCCGAGCAATAGTAGTCGGGTTTGGGTCGGTACTGGCGACAAAAATCAAGGCTGTCTCGGTGCCTATTTGGGACAGGGCGTATCCTTGAGTGCCGATGGTGGTGCGAGTTGGACGCAAAAAAATGGCAGTGGAAGTACCGTCATGCCTTTAAGTATTGTGAACACCATCGCGGTTTCGAGCGCCAACGCGAATCAAATTTTAGCGGGCGGCTTTGGTTCTTGTGATGCGAACGGTAGCCTGACTAACGGCGGTGTCTATCGTAGCGCGGACGGTGGCAATACCTGGAGCCAAGTGCTGACAGGAAAAGTCGAGGATATGATGTTTGTCCCCGGTACCAATACCGTGTTTGCTTCGGTGCAGGGCGTGGGTGTCAGTAAGTCGACCAATGGTGGTGCGACTTGGGTTACTTCGAGTTCGGGCATTACCCCCGCAACGGGTCGTATGCGTTTGGCGATGGCACCGAGTAATACTCAGGTCATGTATGCCTTGAATGGGGCGAAGCTGTTTAAAACCACCAACGGCGCAGCCAGCTGGACCACGGCAAACAGTAGCGCCTGCGAGGGGCAGTGTACCTACAATCAAGCCATCTCGGTCAATCCGACTGATCCAAATAAAATCTTGGTGGGTAGTATTCGCCACGCGCTGTCTACCAATGGCGGCACCACACTGACTTATCTCACATCAAGCTGGGGCACGGGACAGAAAGTGCATCAAGATACCCATGTCCTGACCTGGTCCAAGACCAATGCCAATCGTTTCTGGGTGGGCACCGATGGCGGTGTTTGGCGTAGTGATGATAGTGGTACTAACTATGTCAATTTGAACGCAAACTTAAACGTCACTTTATTTTATGACGTGGCGGTCGATTTTTCCTCGGGCGACCGGATGTTTGGCGGCGCGCAAGACAACTCTTCCTCGGGTCGTACTACCAGTAATTTATGGGGTCTGACTTACGCCAGTGGCGACGGCTTTATGAATGCAATCGACCCCTCTAACCCGAACGTGGTTTTGCAAACGAGCTATCCCAATGGCTATCCGAGCATCGTGCGTTCCACGACAGGCGGGGCAAATAACTCCTTCAATGATTTGCCCACCACAGGATTGACTTCTTCCTCCAATTTTCCTTGGGTGACACCGATGGCGACGGCTGGCACGAAAGTGTGGACATCGTCAGATGTAGTCTACGTCGGTACGACTTCGGCTGCCAGTTTTAGTTGGTCTGCCTTGTCGGGTAATTTGGGGGGCGCACCAACTGTACTAGCACCGAAACAAAATGGAACGAGTTATATTTTGTATGTCGGTACTGCGGCGGGTAAGGTTTTCTATAGCAGCAATGCGGGCGTAGCGGGTGCCACTTTAAGCAATGTGACCGGCAATTTGGCGGCGGGACGTGTCTCTGATATCGCGATTGATCCAAACAATAATTCGCGGGTCTTTGTCACGCGCTCTAACTTCAGCGGTAGTCATTTATTCCGCTCAACTACGGGCGGAAATACTTGGAGTGCGGTCGGTGCTGGTTTGCCAGCAGTGCCAGCACATACTGTTGCGATTGATCCTGTGAATACGCAAAGAATTTTTGTAGGTACCGATATCGGTGCGTATGAAAGTAACGACGGTGGTGACAATTTTGTGCCATTTAATGCAGGCTTGCCGCTTGGTGTGATTGTGCAAGATTTGGAAATTAGCGCGACACCACACGTCATGGTCGCCGCAACTTATGGCCGTGGCGCATGGAAGGTCACACTCCTAGGATCAAGCAATCAAGCACCTGTCGCTGGTTTTAGTTCAACGGCCAATCTACTGAACGTGAATTTCACCAGCACCAGTACTGATGCCGACGGCACGATCGCCGCTTACGCGTGGAATTTTGGCGACACGGCAACCAGCACTCTACAAAACCCTAGCCATGCTTATGCCGCTGCAGGTACCTATAATGTCGCCCTGACGGTTACGGACGATAAAGGCGCGACCAACACCTTAACGAAAGCTGTCACCGTGGCCGCTGCAAATCAGGCTCCCGTGGCTAATTTCACGAGCAGCACTTCGGGCTTGACCGCCAGCTTTACCGATACCAGCACCGATGCCGACGGCACGATTGCGTCCCGCGCCTGGAATTTTGGTGATTCAAGCAGTGCGACAACTGCCAATCCAAGTCATAGCTATGCTACAGCCGGTAGCTACAATGTGAGCTTAACCGTCACGGACAACCAAGGTGCGACCAATAGCCTCAGTAAGAGCGTCACGGTAAGTAGCAGTGGATGTACCGGTACGACCATCACTGGAAGCTTCACAGGTGCGACAGGTCAAACCCAAATTCAACCCGGCGGAACTTACTACCAATCGACGATATCCGGAACGCACAAAGCTTGTCTCTCTGGCCCAGCCGGAACCGATTTCGATATTTACCTCGATAAATGGAATGGGACAACTTGGGTACAAGTCGCGGCGAGTGAGTCTTCGACTTCAATCGAAAACATTAGCTACAGCGACGTTGCCGCTTACTATCGTTATCGCGTTGTGAATTATGCGGGAACTGGTAGTTATACGCTGATTTACTCTAAGCCATAAGCGGCTAATGCCATCGGTCTGCGGACGCAAGACCGATGGTAGCCGTGTTTTAAAATACACGCGAAATTCATTCATCACAGCGGCGTACTCCATTCGGGGTGCGCCGTTTTTTTTGGGTAAAGGTTTGAGCGATGAATGCGGTTTTGTTTGCGCGGAAATAGATTTAGGCAGGGATAAAAATGTGCATACGATGGCAGCCTAAAAACTCAGCCAAACGGTGACAGCTTTTCCAAAGTGGGTGAATTAGAAAAGTAAAATCAAGCAAATAAAATTGAGGAATAACATGTAAAATCAGCCTTTAACCTAGAAACGGCAATTGACCGCTCAATATCGTTTATAAGTGTTTGATTTTACATGGGCTTTGGAAGTAAATTCTGTTCACCATTTAGGTGAGTACGCTACGAACATGATTGCACACTTTTTCGGCTCTCTGGCGTTGTTACTCCTCCTAGCAACGTGGAGGTTGCGTCGTCGTC
>JAHFQV010000122.1:0-8193 GCA_023259175.1 Oxalobacteraceae bacterium
ATGAGTTTGGTAGCAACATTTCCGCAGGGTGCCAAGCAAGGGAATTTGCTGCCAAAATCGCCCATGAGTTTAATTTTTGTGCCGAACCCGGAGGGAAACTCCATTTTTTCGTTGAACAAGCTTGAAAATTCAGGTTCTTAAAAAAATGGTGTTTCGCGCTTATCGAATAAATCCGCGCTTCCCTCGGCTTAGGCTTACGCAAACCCACTCCACGAAAAAATTACGGCCTAACGAATCATCCGCAATATGATTGGTTTCAAGGACCCACATTGACAGGTCTAAATTAAGACTTTAAACTGACCTGCGTACCATGTATTCATTGGAGTCTACAATGCGCCTTTCCGAGCAAATTAAACCGATCAGCTATTTCAAAGATAACGCCGCCAAAGCGATTACCGAAATGACCGACACGCAGGTGCCGCTTATCATTACCCAAAATGGTGAAGCGACCTGTGTCATTCAAGATATCAAGAGCTATGAGGCCACTAAAAATACGATGGCATTGCTCAAAATATTGGCAATGGGTCGTCAGCAAATTGAAGAAGGTCAATTCAAACCCGCGCGCGAAGTTTTTGCAAAAATGGATAAGGAAATACTCGGGTGAGTTACACGGTGTATATCCTAGGTGACGCGGAGGAGGACCTACGGCGCACCCATGCTTACATCCAAAATCAGTTCTCAGCAACATTGGCAAACGAAATCTACCTGACTATTCGCGACAGCATCTTAATGCTAGAAGAAAATCCTTTTCTTGGGGCGGAGATACCAGAACTCGCGGCGCTTGGAATGACGCACTGGCGACAAATGGTGGTCGCTAAGAAAAATAGGATTGTGTATGAGATCGAAAAAAGTCGTCAACATATTTATGTGTATTTGATCTGCACTGAACGCCAAGACTACGAAAGCTTTCTACAGCGTAGGATATTTCGAGGCTGAGGATTGCAGCGCCATAGCGGGGGCAAAATTTTTTATGCCGACATCGCTACTTTCGACCAGAAAAGTAGGGTGGCTTACAACCCGCCGTTCCGCTAACTTTGAGCACGGTGATAGAAATTTGATCGAAGAGTTTTGAATACGTTTTCGAAAAACCCAGCCTCGTAAAAAGCCCCAAAATCCGCGCAATATTTCAATTGAAAAGGCTTGTTTTTCGAGCGCGCATTTGCGGAGTTTAACCCGCCCTACGCGCCTATCTGGATCTTGTTGATCACCCTATTTACCCATGCAAATTCCAAATGTTCTTGCTCTAAGCGCAGGTTTTTTTGTAGACAATTGTCACGCAATTGGTCGTATATCTTTTGTTCTTCTGGTGTGAGTAAATCGAGCTCGTGCAACACAGGTTTGGGTTCTTCTCCCCACAGCGATTGATGCCGCATCAGTGTGGCCTGATCCATTAATATCGAGCGCACTTGCGAAAAATAATGGCGCAGTTGGTTAAGAATGGCAAAACCATGCGTGTCGATATCGCCCCAGTAGAGTAGCTCGCAACGCTGCAGCCAATGTGCTTGCGCTAAGGCATCCCAGCCATAGCCCGCGCCAAAGATAACGATAGCGCTTGTATGTTGTGGAAAGCTGAGAAAATTGATTTCGTTTTCGGTGATAAATACCCTTGTTAAGGGTAGCTGTAGTCGCGCAAAATTGTCGGCATCGAGGCTGACGTCGGCTTGTCGCGAGTGCTCAATCAATTCTATCGCTGGATCCAATATTCGAAAACGAATTTTATGGGGTTTGTCGAGAAAACCGTAACGTTCAGCGAATTGTGATCGTCCCGTTTTTTGTCTATCGATCGCACTTGCTGGCAAACTTAAGTCGAATAATTCGCCGAGAACATTTCTGTGCGCCTCTATAAATTTACTATGAATGCCAGGCAAATCAATTTGCCGCAAAAAAATCCCTGGGCGTGGGTGTTGTAGCAGCCAATTGACCACGGCTAGCAATTGCGGCCAGTTCGCACTCAGTTCTATGGCGCGCAAAGGATATTGGCGCAACCAAGCTAGGGCGCTCGCCTGCTGTTGGCGCGTGATGTCGATTAAGGCAGCATAGCGTTTGACTTCTGCTTGTTTCGAAATGAGTGATGCGGCTAGCTCTACACTATCTAGCCAGACCGCCTGCGGTATCTTTTGTTTGCCAAGCATGCGGTGGTTCACTTCACGCCATTCTATTCGTATCGCGGGCAGCGCGATCAGTTCTGTAATCCACAGACGAACTTGTTCGAATTGATCGACCAGTTCGCTGGAACTCGGGCTTTTCAAACTTAGGCGTAAGGGGAAATAGTTTGCTTTGTCCTTGTCTTCGTCACCGTTATCGTTGTCGAGCTGACGCAATAATTCGCCACGCTCCCACAGGCGTTTGACTTGCTCTTTTAGGCTCTTAGGCGTGCTCCAGTTCTGCCCGCTCATGGCAACAATGCTGCCTTCTGCTCTCGATATTCAGCAATCGACAGATTGCGCAGCATCGATGCTTTACCGCCTTCATTGTGTACAAATCCTACGCTCGCGACATACGGTTCGATGATGTGAATTTTTTGTAGTGGTGTGACAATCAGCAGTTGTAAATTGAGTTGTGCGAATAGTTTAAGACCATATTGCGCCGACTCATCCGAGCCACGTCCAAAGGCTTCATCAATCACGACGAAGCGGAAGGAGCGGGAGCGCGTTGCGCCCCATTCTAGGCCGAATTGGTAAGCGAGACTGGCCGCCAAAATAGTGTAGGCGAGTTTTTCTTTTTGCCCGCCTGATTTGCCGCCTGAGTCCGCATAATGTTCGTGCTCTGTATCATCGGCACGCCAGCGTTCACTGGCAGCAAAAAAGAACCAATTGCGTACATCGGTGACCTTATTGGTCCAGCGTTTGTCTTGTTCTGAGAGCCCGTCGCGACCACGGAATTTGTCAATGATGCGTTTGACTTGCAGAAATTTGGTTTCTGAATAAAGCGTTTCTTCCGAGCCCGTTAAACTGCCGTCGGTACAGGCACGTAGCTCGGCTTGAAAATCGCGAATGTCGGCATCATGACTGATCTGCGATTCCAATACGATGTAGCGGCCTGGGTTGTAATCTATCTGGGTTAAGGAAGTATTGATGTGGGTGATGCGATCTTTAATGGTTTCTTTCTCGCGTCCAAGTTGGGCATTAAAATTGGCGATTTCGTTAATCGTATTGATCGTCAGCATATCTTTGAAACGCGCTTCAAAGCGTGGCAAGTCGTCGTGGCTCAGTTGGGTGAGTAAATTTTTATATTCAAACGCGGCGTCTATGTTGGCATCATATTCCGCCGTTTCGAGTTTGAATTCGGTTTTGAACGTGTGCATCGCGAGCAAAATTTTATCGCGTAGACGTTTGAGTTTTTGGTCTTCGTTATTGATGCTTGCTTGTAGACTCGTTCTTAAATTTTGTTCTTGTTCATCGCTATTGTCGATGCTGAGTGCATTTTTTTGTGCGGACTGTAGACGTAAAGTGTCGAGTGCTTGGGCGATCTCGGCTGGGATGCTTTCATTGGCGTTGTTAAGTATCGCTAAACTCTGCTCGCGCGCTTTTGTGAATTGCCTTTGTTGCTCTTCGTTGGTCGCGCGTTGTTGTTTGAGTTGATCTAAGCCGCCCTCTAAGGACGCTAGCTGTTGTTTGACCGTATTTAAATTTTGCTTGAGTTGCTGCAAAACGTCTGAGGTGTTTTCCAAACGCGTGAGTTCGTCTTTCAAATTTTCTAGGCGAACTGAAATGCTCGCCCAATCTAATTCTTCATAATCAGAAAATTCCTCAAGACGGGTGAGGGTCGCAATACGACTATCTAAAGTCTCGCGTTGGCGTTTGATCTCTGCCATGCAGCGCGCGACTTCGCCCATTTCTGCTTCAAGTTGGCGACATTTCTTTTCCAGGGTTTTGATCTTTTCAGCATTACTCCATCCCAGTACATAGCGACTGCGGTCGGCGATGCTGTGCCTATCGTCTTTTTCGTGCCGGCCAGTCGGGTCTTTGATTTGCCCAGCCAGCGTGATGGCACGGGTTTCGCGTCGAAATTGCTCTTGCGTCACGCAACAGGCGACATCAAAGCGATGCGCAATTTCACGCTCTAACCACGGATAAAAACCGGAGTCGGGTTTGATGGCGATTTTTCGTGCTAATGAATCTTTGCTTAGTTCAGGCGTATCGCGTCGACTTTGTGCTCGCACATGAAAATACACAAAGCGTTGATTGAGATGATTGCGATTCACCCATTCCGCAACTGCTGCGTAATGCTCGTCTGGCACCAATAAGGCTAAGCCAAAGCTGCGCATTAATCGTTCTGCCGCACCTTCCCAATCGCCTTGGTCTTCCCTAATTTGCAAGAGCTCGCCCGCGAATGGCATCGCTTCTTCAGGACATTTTAAGGCGGCACACAGCGCTGCCCGAATTTGAATTTGCCTATCGTCGATGTTGCTACGACGACGTTTTAAGCTATTAATTTCGGTCTTTAGCGCGTCCCATTCGACTTTTCTTTGACGTAAATCTACACCATGTTCGCCTTCATCATTCCTGAGATCGGCATCTTGACTGCGTGCTTCTTCACGTAGGGAATTAAGTAAATTGGCTTGCTGTAAAAACGCCGCTAATGTGCTCGCTGGCTCCGCCTGTATGTTGGCTAAATGCTGGCTGTAACGCTGCATTTTGTCTTGCCGCTTGAGTAGCTGTTGCTCATGCGCGCGGATGTCGTTAGCGAGTTGCGTTAAACGATCGCCACCGTTGCTGGCAATCGCTAGGTGGAGTTCATCGTAATGGCGACGCGCAGTGTCGCGTTGCGTGTCTGCTTGTTGAATATGTTGATCGTGTTGCTGCCATTCGTTTTGCAAGCGCAGAATTTGCTCGGCGAATAATTGCAATTTCAAACCAGCGAAATAGACGCGCAAGGCATCACGGGCTAGGCGTAGCTGTTCAATGTCGGATGCTAAGCTGAGTTGCTTATCACTATCGGCTACCAAGGGCGTGAGTAGCTCAACTTGGCGCTTGGCTTTGAGTACCGCTTCATGGGCGCGATTGAGGTCATCAAAATGGGCGATTAAAGCGCTGGTGCGACTGGCGACATCAAATGGCTCTAACATATGTTGCCGCACAAAGTCGGTCAGATTACCGACCGATTTCATTGAAACTGTCTGATGAAATAATTCTAAAGCTTGATCATTGACGATGCCAAAACGACGACGAAACCAAGCCGCGTATTTAGGAAAAGAATCTTCAATATCCGCGCCCGATTTTTTGAGTTTTTTGCGTAGTTGATTGATGTCGCTACCAAAATTGGCAAAGTCGGCACTGATAGAACAATCACGTTCGGCACCGACAAAAAAACGTGCAGGCTGGCCTTGCGCTTCTTTCATCCAAAACACCTGTGCCAGCGTGATGGTTTGTTGGTAGCCGGCATTGTGAAATACCCCGAGTATGACGGAATAATTGTTATGGTCACGTAGGGCAACGGGTTTGGCGCTGCCATTCAAATCATTGCGTTCGGATTTGTAGTAGCCGAGCACGTAGGATCGCAGGCTACGTTCTTTATGGTCTGCGCCGGCAGCTTTGTTGTAAGCGATTTTATTCGCCGGGACTAAGAGCGTGGTGATGGCATCAACGAGACTCGATTTTCCGGAGCCAATATCGCCTGTGAGTAGACCGTTTTTTCCGTCGGTGTGTAAGGTCCAAACTCGATCATGAAAGGTACCCCAGTTGAAGACTTCCAAGCGCTGCAATCGAAAGCCGGATAGGATTTGCTCATGCTGCTCTATGTTTGATTTGATTAACTGTTCGCGTAATACCGTGAGCTCAGGTTGATCAATTTGTTCAAACAAATCCGCTGCTAGTGGGGCATCGTCAGTCATCGCTGCGCCCTTTCGCGTCTGCTGCGAATTCGTCGTCGCCCTTTTCGTCACCTTCTAGCAGGGCTTGATACGCGGCTAAACGCGCATCAAATTCGGCTAACCACTGCGCATCAACAAAGGCCTTGAGAATGCGGCGTACTTCGTAATGCACGGGGCCGTTGTTGGCTTTCAATTTACGCAAAAAACCGAGATCAATGACTTTGTTAATATGCGTTTCGATTTGATCGATCAGGCGCGCCTCATTGCTGCTATCGGGTAAAAATACACGGATTAATTCGGCAATGTCATCGCGACTTAAGATCAATCGCAAATCGTTGCCACTGGCATCAAATTCGGCCAATTTTTTACGCAATAGCGCCAATAATAAACTGACTGGAAAAGAGAGTGGACGACGATTGATGAGCCTAGGAATTGGTGTTAACTTGACCGCCGATGATAATGTTTCGCTGGTGTCGTCATCATCTAATTCACTTGCCGCGATACTTTTTAAAAAGGCATAACCCTCCGCCTCATCTAGCACTAATTCTAACTGCAATACAGCGACATAATCCCGTACTCGTGACTGTAGTTTCAGCAGTGCGCCCCACAGCACTTCTTCGCTATCGCGATACACCACACCTTTGAGTAGCTTGATCAATAAGCTGGATAAACCCAAGTCTGTAGAATATGCTAAATGTTCTGAGCTATGACTGCTTTCGTTGCTGTTGCTGCTGTCGCTGTTGTTTGTGATTGCTGTATCCATATCGATTCGATCAATTTATCTGACAAAGATGATGCGGGGTAGTTGCGCTGTTTTGTGGTGCTCTATGCCATCTGGGCTCTTCATTTTCCAATTGATAGTGTCAATGGTTTCTTCATCCACTACAGTTTGAAAAGCGTCGCTGCCCAATTGTAGATAAGCGATTAATTCAGTCAAGCCGTGTTGCAGCGGATGTTGTTGAATCAGCTGTTGCAGACTAGTTTGCGCTTCGACTTGCAAAGCTTGTCGAATGTGTTGACTGAGTAAGGCGCGATCCACCACAGCATGCTGATACAGTGCACTGGCATCTAAATCGCTATCGCCCACTTGCAAAAGACTTTGGCTAATCACGGTCTTGATACTGGGCGTGTACAGCGGACGCTCTAAAGGTAATTCGATGGCGGCGGCGAGTTCGGGTAGATGCATAAATGCGCTGTGACTTTGTGTTGTTGGCGGTGTTTGCCGTATCACCAAAGCTTGCGCTTCTACGCTGCGTAAAATATCCATAATGCGCCGATTTTCAAGCCAAGCCTGATCATCCAAAAAACGTCGTAATTGTTGCGAAAGTTGGGCCACCGTGCGTTGCGTATGTTCGCCCGCTTCTAGCCAATCGTAGTGAACACGGCGGGTGCGGGCATCGGGCTTGAGTTCCGCAATCGGTGCGAGTGATAAGACGTGTTCCAATAAGCTCGTTAATTCTTCCTGACGGCGCGAAGACATTAAAAAATCCCAAAATGCCCGAAAGCTCTTACCTTGATCGGAATCGGCAATTGCATCACGCTCGCCCATAATTTCTTCTAGCAGAGCGCCTTTCGAGCCTTCCCATAAAGTAATACGTTCGCGTACCCGTCGATCTAGACGTCGGAAATTGTGTTCCACTTCACGAAAATCCGTGAGCAAGTCACGCGCAATTTGCATAAATTGTTGGAAGCGATCTTTTAAAGCCGTGTCGTCTAATAGCCCCAAATCACCACTTAATACGCGGCTAATTTCAGCATCAATCTCATCCCGCTTTTTATGTAATTCGCTGACGCGTTTACTTGGGTCGATCTCACTACCTTCGCGCATTTGCGTGAGTAAATCAAACAAGGTTAACAAACGCGATTCGGTGCCGACAAAACTGCGCTCGCTTAAACTACTTAACCAGGCAATTGCGCGCTCGGTGGCAGGCGTTAAGTCAAACTGCGCATCGTCCGAGTTTGGTAGATAAAATTTACGCAGCCACGCTTTGTCGGCGGCCGCCCAATCATTCAAATACTCAATCGCACGCTTAGGAAAGCTGGAATCGCCTAATTGCTGACGCAAGACATACAGCTCATCTTCTAGCATTTCGCTTAAATCGGCGGCGGAAATAACGCGCACATTGGGAGCCACAAAGACGCGCTGTAAAAAGCTTGCCACTAAAGGCGCATGTGGCGAATTGAGTAAGCGCCACGCTGGGTGGTGGGTGCGTAGGCTGTCGAGCGTGGCGTAGTCTAGCGGCATTACCTGAAAACTTCCATGATTGAAATTTGTTTGCCAATCAATTGGCCATGAGCTTATCCGAGATTTCCCATTAGGGTTTGAGATGGTGACGGATGAGTTTGTGGTCAACGCTCAAAAAGCACCCAAGGCGCGCCTA
>JAHFQV010000122.1:8293-9624 GCA_023259175.1 Oxalobacteraceae bacterium
ATGATTGAAATTTGTTTGCCAATCAATTGGCCATGAGCTTATCCGAGATTTCCCATTAGGGTTTGAGATGGTGACGGATGAGTTTGTGGTCAACGCTCAAAAAGCACCCAAGGCGCGCCTAATGGACAATCTCGGCGTATTGTTCGGGGTTGTTCAGTATAACACCGAGCACCTTTGAAAATCGGTACTGCATTTCGCGCAGTCTTATCAAAACTATCTTTGCATTTTCTATGCCTTAAACCTCCGAGCCTGAACCACGGTGTCACGTGAATTACGGAGTCACACCTCACGTTTGACATTACATGGTCAGTTGACCGCTTTTGTACAAAATTTACCGATTTTTTTGCGGCAACCGCGATCACGCCCTAGGAGTGCGCCGACCAATACCCAACTTCAGCAGAAGCCGCCCGCAATCACGCAAAGCGAGCAAAAAAAATAAATATATTTGCCGCATTGTTTTGAGTGATAATACCCGTTCATCATTCCCACTCTTGAGCGCTATTCATGATACCTGACCTCACTTTTAAGCCATCGAAGCTAGTTCATATTTTATCCCTGTCACTCCTACTCACGCTGCAGCCAAGCCAAGCCCAAGACGCCGCAAACACCACGAAAACCCTACCTGTCTTCCACAATGGGCAAGCGCAAATCATCGAGGGTTTTAAGGACAAAACGAAATGGATTAAACAAGAACTCTGGGTTGAAGCCGAATTTGACAGTGACGGTGATGGCAAGCTCGATCGTATGCATGTCGATGTCACGCGCCCACTGCAAACTGAATCAGAGGGCTTAAAGGTGGCGGTCATTTATGAATCTTCGCCCTATTTTGCGGGTACGATGAAAAACCAAAAAATGTGGAATGTCCAGCAGGAAATCGGTGCAGCGCCACCAACACGTATCACGAACGTCGCAGCCGAATTCACACCTGATCATCCAGAAATTTCACGCACGGAAATCGACACTTGGGTACCCCGCGGCTACGCTGTCGTGCATTCAGAAGCGCCCGGTACCGGTCTTTCGCAAGGCTGCCCAACCGTAGGTGGCGCGCCAGAACAACTCGCGCCTAAAGCCGTTATTGACTGGCTCAATGGCCGTGCTAAAGGCTTTACCAGCCGCGACGGTGATGAGCAAGTCTTTGCTACCTGGAGCACCGGCAAAGTCGGCATGACCGGCACTTCCTACAACGGCACCATTCCACTGGCAGCGGCAACCACCGGTGTGGCCGGACTCGAAGCCATCATTCCGATTGCGCCCAACACTTCGTATTACCACTACTATCGCAGTAACGGTTTGGTGCGCCATCCGGGCGGCTATTTGGGCGAAGACATCGA
>JAHFQV010000218.1 GCA_023259175.1 Oxalobacteraceae bacterium
GATGTTCATTGTCGGTTTTGGGCTTAGGCTTGTACCATCGCGCTCCCTGCAAAATAACATCACCTGCCGCTTGCGCTTGTTTTTTGTCGAGCATTTTGGGGGCTTCCTGTTTTTTTGAGTAAATCAAGCGTATCGCTTGTCCAAAAGCCTAGACCTCGCTGGGTCTTCACTATTTCGGCCTCTTTTTTCGGCATCGTTGATGGCTAGATCCTGTCGAGTTCCGAGTGTTTTTTTCTGTCTTACATAGATTAATTGCTTTCGCGATTTCTACTCGGTTTACCTTTTTGTTGAGGCAAAGTTCGCTCGATTTCAATTCCGTAGCGTTCGCCAAGATTTTTCGCCAATGTAGTCAATTTTAAGGATGTGTAGGCCGTAAGCAATCGTTCAGCAATTTTCTTCTCATTTTTTAGATTTGAAGCTAGCGCGATTTGTTGTTCAAGTGCTTGTTCTAAATTTATTCGAGCGTCATCAAATTTTCCCTGTTCGTATTGGACTTGTCCAAGCTCTGAAATAATATTTACGAGACGAGGTGAATTCGATGAGGAAAAAAATTTAGCGATCGGTAAGCACTGTGAGAAAAATTTCTCAGCCTCAGCCGCATTATGTTCGAGTTGCATTGTGACGGCTTGAATCAAAAAGAAATCTATCGATTCTGGTTGAACATGGCTTGGCGACCCAAACAGCGTATTAAAATTTTTTCTTATCCAAATTACGTGTTCTTGAACATCGGTGGCGTTTTTCTCTTCCAGAAGCTGATACGCCAAATTCCTCCGTATCGTGTACTGAAATGTGGAAATATCGTTCGTTATTAGATTGTTATAGGCTGCTTTTGCCTTCTCAATTTGGTGGGTTGCCTGCCAAAATTCACCTAACGTCAACAGCGTTCGTGCTAATTGATACTCGAGGCGATTGCGTGAACGAGGCTCAATAGCAGAACTGAGTTCATTTTTATAGCTTTGAATTTTTGACTCACCCAAATTCAGTGCTAATTCAGGGGAGGTACTATATCTTTCTACCAATTCCTGATCATAGTTTGAGGCACCATTCCCTTTGAATAGCTGGGAAAAGTCAGCCTTATTGCTAGGGTTAATGTTTTCAAACTCCCAATCCCCTTGGAAATAGTTTTTGTTGAGGTAGTAGGCAGAAGCAAGTCGTGCCGCCAAATTTACATTTGACACGACCTCTTTTTTGTTCATCGCACGCTCATATCGATAGGATTCTCTCGCATATTTTAATGCGGTCGCTGCATCGCCGTTTCGAAGGCTAAGGTCTGTGGCGAGCGTACTGATTTTTAGAGGGATCACGGAATTATTCGTATCGTCTTTTTCTATTTCTGCCATCAATTGGATGAGTAAGTCTTTGGCGATGCCGTAATGCCCATTTTCCTCATATATTTCGCTGAGACTCATGGTTAAAGACGCGCGTTTTTCATGTGCAGGGTCGTTGATGCTTTTTGAAAGTTCCAGACCTAAAAGTAGATACCGTTCCGCATATTCGCACCATCCTGTTTTTGTTAAATTTTTCTGATAGCCGAGAATTTGATTCACAGCTAATTCCCTATTTTCCATGGAAAATAATTGTTTTAAATTCCTATCAATCAATTGATTGCTAAGCTCAGTATCCTTTGATCTCAATGACCAAGCAAACATCTCAAAGAGTTGGCTCGCTGCCTGCGGATGGTTGTCTTTTAGGGATTGAAAGTCGAGTAATAAATCCTTTCCACGGTAGTTAGAATATGGCAGGCCGGATATTGCGCTGCAATCTTCTCTGACTAGGAGCGACGATGTTCCAGCCCAAGTGTTGAATGTTATTAGTAAGCATAATGAGAAAATCCCGATGCATTTGAAATTTGGATTCATTAGTTGAGTACCCAGTGATAGTTGATGGTGATAGAACGCTCAAAGACAAAATTATTGAATCGAAAAGGTCGAAACAAGCAATTTTTCATTTTTCTAAGTACCTCTGCGTCGAGTCTTTTAAATCCACTTGATTTGATCAATAAAAGGTCTTTTGTACGTCCTGTCATGTCAACGGTGAAGGAAATTCGCACTATCCCTGTTTCTTCATTTCTTAAAGAAACATATGGATACTCGGGCTTACATTTATCAACGGAGAGTACTTCACCACCTTTTGTCTCGGCGAGAAAGTCAGGCTGAAATGAACTTGGCGCTACTTGCGAAAATGAATTTGCGCATAAGAAGAGGTTGAGGAAAATGAGATAAAGGAATGCAAAAAAATTTGACTTTTTCATGAGGAGATGAACATTCGTTCGTTTAAATTGGCAGTCGATAATCGCGGTAGTGTTTGGCAATATTTTATCAGAACATCGCTTTTTAATTTATCTATTGAAGTACATTTTATTCGCCAAGTTTAAAACAGGGATTGGTTGCGAAACGACACTTTGAAAAGTCGCTCCGACATTCTTCCTGCACAATCAACAAATGTCCCGGAAAAACATTTAGCACGATTTCACAGATCACGACGGTTCGCCTTCGGGCGAGTCGTTCACGCTCGAGTAGTGATCGCGTGACGGGGGGAGTGGATTGGTCGCACCGTGTTTTATTGTGAGGAAGAATTCCTCGCGTTTCTGAAGCGGTTTTTGGCTGTGCGATAGTAGATATGAGAGATCGCCCCTGGCGCGATTCTGCGACAATAGTTGATCGATGTAGTAACACTAGTATGTGCTCTCATACGAGAGAAAATTTTTGCTTCATTCATTCATTTATACAGTTGACGATGGCTCAGGTCCCAACCCTTCTGGCCGCATCCAACCGAAAAACGATCAGTCTGACGTCTCGATTTTGAGTTGGTTATTGCTTATGGCTAGGGCTAAGTTGACTTTTACTAGCGTTTCTAGGAGCGGCTGCTAGAGTTGGCTTGCTTCATCATCGCAATGAAGTTTTTGGTGCGGGATGGTAGTAGGCGTGAATGGGGGTAGATGAGGTTGATCGGGCGAGGTGGTGGT
>JAHFQV010000219.1 GCA_023259175.1 Oxalobacteraceae bacterium
CTTTTCCGCCCATCTGGACTTCGTTACTCCTCCTATCAACGTGGAGGTTGCGTCGTCGTCGCGCCTTGCCAGATGGGCGGAAAAATGCACACTCAAACCCGTCCAACCGCCGTTTCTAGGTTAAATGAAGAAGAGCGCTTGCAGGGATTCGTGACGACCGCTTTCACCCATGAACAAATTGCGCTGCTTCTACTACAAGAAGGCGTGTTTGTAGCGGTGGAGGGGGAAACTGTAGTGGCCTATGTGCTCGCCGGAACTTGGGATTTCTTCGCCCAGTGGCCGATTTTTCCGTATATGGAAACGCGCCTTGCCTCATTGAATTTAAATGGTCGGCTCATCTCCAAAGAGACCTCGTTTCAATACGGGCCGGTTTGTATTGACTCGGCTTATCGCGGTCAGGCTTTGTTTCAGCGTTTATTTGATCTGATGCGAAAACAGTTTGCGCAAAAATTTCCGATAGGGGTCACTTTTATTAATCAGCTCAATCAGCAATCCTATTTCGCTCATACGAAAAAATTGAAAATGCAGCTCATTGATCAATTTGATTTTGCTGGACGTTCCTATTATGGCTTGGCATTTGAGACGCGCGTTTCGGGTGAGTCGAATTAGCGCAAAATCGTATTATTACGACGAATTTTACGATGAAGTTGCAAGATGCCATACATCAGCGCTTCTGCCGTCGGCGGGCAACCAGGTACGTAGATATCAACCGGAATAATCCGATCACAGCCGCGTACTACCGAGTAGGAATAATGGTAATAGCCGCCTCCATTGGCGCAAGAGCCCATCGAAATGACGTAGCGTGGTTCTGCCATTTGATCATAAACTTTACGGATGGCCGGGGCCATTTTATTGGTCAGTGTGCCAGCCACGATCATTAAATCAGCTTGCCTAGGACTGGCGCGTGGAATCATACCGAAGCGCTCCATGTCATAGCGTGGCATGGCCGCATGGATCATTTCTACCGCGCAGCAAGCCAAACCAAAGGAGAGGTACCACAGGCTATTGGTTCGTGCCAAATCGGCGACGGTATCGAGTTGGCTTAAGATGTAATGATCTTGTTTGAGGATGTCGTTCATCTGCACGTTTTTCTCCTGTTCATGAACCGAGATTTTCCATTAGGCGCACCTGCGGTGCTATTTGTGCGTTGACGGCGCATTTTCGGCCATTTTTGTTGCTCTTCGTTGCCAATAGCTAGCTATTGGCGCCTCATTCGCAGCAAAACTGTCTCGAAAAGTGCATCCGTCATCATCACAAATCCTAATGGAAAATCTCGGTGAATATGCGCAAGAGCTTGCCTGAACTATTTATCGCATACTTGTTTGGACGCGACAAAATGGTAAGGAGTCGTCATTTGGTGCCGATTTTTTCAAGAGATGACCTCGGTCAAACCGCATAAAACATTTTTTTGAAATCGTCCAGCGCAATCCTATACATCCAAAACGCGGGGTCTTGACTGGCAATTTTTTGCAGCAGCGCTGCGGGCGCATGTCCACCGAGTTCGACAAAATCTTTGTGCATATGCGCCTGATCGTAATAACCCGCTGCATGAGCAATCCGGGTTAGGTCGCCCCAGTTAGCCTGTTCCTCTTTCAGACGCAAGAGGGTAAAACCAAAGCGGGCGATACGCCTTAGATTTCTGAGACTTAGGCCAAACGCATCGGTGACACGACGTTCGAGCTGGCGTTCGCCGATGCCGAAATAGAGCGCGATGTCGATCAGTGGGGAAAATAATTTTTGATGTGCCGCTAAAAAATTTTGACCGGAAAGCCGCTTTTTACGATCTGAGAAATTTTGTAGAAGGAATTGATGGAAGGCGTGCATGGTTTCGTCGATGCGATGCTGTTCCGAGACGAAGTCGAGTAAAGTCTTTACCGAAACTGGATCGGCAATCTCTTCCATAGGGGCGTAAGCATTGAGGTAGTTAGCCACTTTTAGCTCACTACAATCGGCCAAAGTGCCAGGTTTGAAGCAGACCGAAATACAGCGCACATCGGGCGTGTAGGCGATTCGTACTGGCCGCGTGTATGGGCCGCGAAAAATAAAGCGCGGCGCAAGCACGCTTTGCCCATCATCCAAAATTTCACGCGCCTCACCTTTAACCATCAGCATGATGGAGGGACAAGGGCCAGCCGGCAAGCTCGCTTCTAAACAGCTTAATTCAATGAAAGCCGAATGCAGAAAAAAATTCTGCAATTCTTTGGGTGGCGCGAATAGTTGAATTTGCATATTCAGATAAACGATTTCGGCAGGGATATGACGCTGGCGTGAATGTACGCGATGGTGCATCAGGGCATAAGTTTAACTGAATTCATTGGTTTGGGTTTGAGCGAAATTTTGAAGCTTGGAATTAGAAAGAGTCGAGGTTTTTTCTTTGGACGATTCCCTAGCGAAGAAAAACAACAGCGGCCTTGGCCGCTGTTGCGTGTGTGGAAATTGCAGTGTCGGGATTGTCTAAAATCACGCTATTCGTTCAGTGTCCAAGCGTATTGCAAGTGCGTCCATCCTTTTTCTGCGACACCGTCGAGCGTTCCCGGTTTGAATTTACACAGGCGCAGTCCACGTATCGCAGCGTTGTCGAGTTCACGCGATCCGCTACTTTGATCGACCTTGCTTTGCAAAACCTGACCATCGACACCGATCAACATGGAAAGGCTCACCACACCCTCTTCACCCAAGCGTTGAGCGCTGGGCGGATAGGCTGGTTTTTCGCAGGCCTTCGCATCGACGCTGGCGTTGATGTGGACGGGCGTGTGGGGAGTGACGCTGGGCGGTGTTCCGACTACACCGCCCCCAGGCCCGCTTTCGAAAACTACCTCGGGAGGGCGAATATTTGTACCTCTAATGGTGGTAGGTGGTGGTTCGGTTGGAATTGCAATCTCAATTTCCGGTGGCGCAATGAAAGGGTCACTCGCTGGCGGTGGTAGCTGATTTGTTTTACGCACTTCGGGTTCTGGCTC
>JAHFQV010000220.1 GCA_023259175.1 Oxalobacteraceae bacterium
TGGGCTTTGAAATCGTGCGCAGAATAAAGCTCCTGCGACCCTTATTTGGTTTGTCGTGGGCTAGGCGGCATTAGTTTTCTTATTTTGTGTAATCGTGTTGTAGTTAGGGCTGAACTTTGGATTCAGCCCTAGTTGATTATTTTTGTTTCTGTTCTACATTCGGCTTTGGAACGATTTCTGGAGCAACATGAGGGTTTCCTGGTCCGGTTGGATAATTGCGTGATTCGATATAGCGTTGATCGTCGTAACGGTTCGCAGTCCAAAGTGTGCTTGTGACTTCGTAGGCGTGAAGATTTTTCTCCCATTGATCGACTTTTTGTTCGATTTCCTTCTTGGCAGCAATGCTCAATTGAGCGTTTTTTTCATAAAGATTTTGGGCGAGCTGAGTGGCTAGTTTAATTTCTTCGCTCGTCATGATGCGCTTGAGATCGTCATTCGCAGCGAACTGTTTTTGACTCGCTTCTACCAATTTCTTTGTATATTTGTTGTAGCAGTGCTGCCAGGAGTCGTAGCGTCTTAATACATCACGATCAGCGCTATTCGAGGAGAAATTAATAAAAATGGAGCGCCCACATCTATCCTCATCCCATTGTATTTCAGCTGCGTCATAGGCCTTGGTGAAATAGGCGATTTCATCTTTTCTGCGATCTCGTTCTGCAAACAAATCCAAGAAAGCCTGCGCGCGCGCGTTACCGGCAGCCGCTGCTTTTGCGAACCAGATTTTCGCTTGCGCAGCTTGTACCGGAGCTCCTTCGCCGTACCACAGCATTTCGCCTACTTGGGTTTGCGCTGCGTTGTGTCCCTGCTCGGCGAGCTGGGTGTATAGGGTATAGGCCGCTTCATATTTGCCCTGTTTAAATGCGAGTTGTGCATCCTCGAAAAGCGCAGTTTGGCTAGGCACAGGCTTCGGATTTTCTTGGTCGCTGACTTCGATAGCGGGCGGAGTTTTGGCCTGACTTTGGAGTTCCGGCGCTGCACTTTGTGTGGCTGGCGGTGTCGTTACACTCAGCGAAATTTCTTTATCGACGCGCTTGTCTAAAGAGGCCGTTGCGAGATCCAATTTTGAATTTGTCGTGGCTAATGGGGTGCTGTTAGGCTTTGGTCTCGTAGCACTTACAGGCATCGTCGTTTGGCTAGTTTTTTGAATGATAGGGTTACTTAAACCCATCTTTGGCAAGCCCAATATAAGACCTGCGGCAATCAGTATGAGTGCGCTGAATTTAAATAAAAGGGTGAGGCGTGATGTGGGGGCATTTGCGTTTGGCATGATATTCTCGTTTAGAAGTTGATTCATACGGATGAGCAGGGATGAAGCTTGTGCCATGGCGATGGCATGCTTAGGTAGTGCGTGTTGAAACGATGATTCGGCACAGGCGAAAAGAGCTTGCGCCATGTTGTTGGGATGCCCCGATAGAAGGGCGGCTTGTTGGTCGCATGCGAGTTCAGCTTGCAGCATGAGTTTGGCTTTCGCGACCCGATTTAAGGCTTGAAAAAAGAAGATATCTGTGACCAGTTCGATCGCAATCCGCCAGTAAATATCTTTGCGAACTAGGTGAGCTAGTTCGTGGCCGAGCATGGCAACGCGTTGTCGTTCGCTGAGTTGATTTAAGCACCAGTGTGGTATGCAAATGCTGCCGTCCGGCGCTACAAAAGGACTATGCCAAATATGATTGAGGCGAAAGCGCAAACATAGGCCGTGAGTTTTTTCGAACTGCTCTAAAAAGTGAGGTAGTTGCGCGCGATGCAGCAGCTCCATACTCGACGTAAGACGATTGAGTCGGGTAATGCTGATCGCTAAGCGTATTAGCAGCCACCCTATCCACAGAAAAAAGAGAAGGACGATGGGGCGTGAGTAGGCGAATAATTTTTCTGGCAAATTGAGCTTATTGCGCTCGCTAGTTTCCTTGATTATTTCGGGTTTAGTTGGCGTATCGGCCTCCGTATTTCTATTGGAATCAATATGCTGCCTCGCAATTGGAGGTGG
Organism: Oxalobacteraceae bacterium; assembly: GCA_023259175.1. Classification (GTDB taxonomy): domain Bacteria; phylum Pseudomonadota; class Gammaproteobacteria; order Burkholderiales; family Burkholderiaceae_D; genus Undibacterium. Next base: position 1,985 of record JAHFQV010000220.1, read on the forward strand.
CAATGTTGAGTTGGGCCTAGTGGTTGTCGTGGACGCTGCAATGCTTGGGACTGGATAGCGGTTTTCGAATTTGAAGCTTGCCATCGTAGACTCCGGCATACTTTGCATCAGTAGTTGTAGCGAGGTCGTTAGCAAACCGGCGAAGAGCGCGAAGCGCCAGACGGTTTCGGTGAGACCGAATTTTCGCAAGACTTTGAAATAGTCGAGGATTTGAGCACCGAGCAATAATAAGCTGCTGTGTAACAGGTAAGTACAAAGCCAAATAAGGACTATATCTGCACCGTGCTTATTCATTTACAGCCTCTTTCTTTTCGGCGTTTTTGAGCCGTTTGCGTAGCTGCTCAAGATCCTCAAACTTGATTTCTTCTTCGCGTACGAGATGATTGAGGAGTGCTTTGGCATTGCCTGAAAAGACCGAAGAGAGCAATTCATCGACCATGGACCGTTGCACTTCGGTTTCGCTAAAGTTTGCGCTATACAGTAATTGTCGCCCATCACGACTGGAACGAATGAGCCCGCGTTTTTCTAAGCGCATGAGCATGGTGGCGATGGTGGTATGCGCCAGTGGACGGATGTTGCGCATGGCTTCGACTACGTCGATCACCGTTGCACCGGGTTTAGCCCATAAAATGCGCATCAGGACCATCTGAGGTTCACTGAGCGTAGCTGATTTTTTTTCGTCGTCAGACATCATGGTTCCCGTTCTTAAATCGGTCAAAGAAAACAGCACATTAAAACTACCTATGTAGAACTACTACTGTAGTTTACTGTTTTGAAGATGTCAATCTTAAATTCAAGTTGGTATATTAGATTTCGTGATACCCCTATTCAAACTCCCTATTTTGCAAACGCAGTGTTGCGCACTACACTTCCAACTCAGCAGATTTCAAAGGAAGTCGAGAGAGCGCTGCAGCGAATGGGCTTGGTCTCCAGCCCGAAATTTCGAAAGCTTTCTTTGATGTC
>JAHFQV010000031.1 GCA_023259175.1 Oxalobacteraceae bacterium
CTTCTTCCACATACTTCAACATTTTGTTCAATGCGTGAACCACGGTTTGTTCCCGCACTTCATGTCGATTGCCAGCAAAGACTTTGCGTTCGGTGTGGGTAAAGCCACCTACTTTCCAACCGAAACATACGGTGCCAACTGGTTTGCCAGGAACCGCGCCGCCAGGGCCGGCGATGCCAGTTGTGGAGAGCGAAATATGCGCCTCAGAATTAGCGATTGCACCTTCGGCCATGGCGGCCGCGATTTCTTCACTGACTGCGCCATGTTGTGCAATGAGTGAGGCTGAAATGTCCAGCATTTCTGTCTTTGACGAATTGGAGTAAGGGACAAAGCCGCAGTCAAACCATTCGGAAGAGCCGGCAATTTCGGTGAGTGCCTGACAGATACCCCCACCTGTACAAGACTCTGCCACTGAGAGCAAGAGTTTTTTGGATTTGAGAATGGCGCCGACTCGTTCGGCGAGCTCAAGTGAATTGTGTATTTGATTTGGCATACGACAGTCTCCGTGGTTTTCCTCGTAGGAATACTTTACCACTATGTCGAAGCCCAATTGGTGATTTTTTTCGTGGTTTAACCACTACGCCACAAAGCGAAACAAAGTAGCGTAAAAAACGCCGCAACAATGTCATCAAACATCACGCCAAAACCTCCTTTAAACTTGCGATCGAAGTAGCCGATGGGCGGTGGTTTGACCATGTCGAAAAATCGAAAGCCGATGAAGGCCCAGCACTGCACACTAAACGAGGCTGGGGTCACTAACAGTAGCACCAGCCAAAAGGCGATGATTTCATCCCAAACCATGCTGCCATGATCGGGCACTCCCAGATTTTTTCCCGTGATGGCGCAGACCCAGACGCCGATAAAAAAACCGACCACGATGATGATAGCCCAATTGAAAGGGGTAAAAAATAGAGGCCAGCGTAAGCTCAGTACGACAAAACTTAACCAAGCGAAAAGGGTGCCGGAAGTGCCTGGCATGATGGGCGATAAACCACTCCCAAATCCCTGCGCTAAGAAATGAGCGGGATGCGCGCACATGAAACGGAATGTAGCTCGGATGCGGGCAGCGGGAGATGGAGATGGAGACGAATTCATGATGAAAGTGCGGAGTCGGTTCCTGATCAATTTAGTCGGTACGGAAGTGATCAAAAGATTGTAGCGCAAGCGAGAGTTCTTTTTTATTTTTATCGAGTATTCGCAGACCTGTTGGGGCAACGATACGGCCTATCCGGGTGACCGGGGTGTTGGCTGTTTGCGCAGCGGTGAGTACCTGCGAGCGCCGAGTGCTTGAAGCCGTAAAACATAATTCGTAATCATCGCCACCAGTTAATGCAAATTGTCTTTGCAGCGCATTTTTTTGCGAGGCCAGCACCGCGCCTATCGGCAAGCTATCCACATCAATTTCAGCGCCTACGGCTGAAGCGGCGAGGATATGCCCAAGATCGCCTGTTAAGCCATCGGAAATATCCAAAGCAGCATGTGCGAGCCCGCGTAAGGCGAGTCCTAAAGCGATTCTTGGTGTGGGCGTGTGGAGTCTGGCTGCGGCCTTTGCAAACGCCTCTGCATCGAGGCGTACTTCGTTTTTGAGGGCGGCCAAGGCAAGGCGGGCATCGCCTAATGCACCCGAGATCCAAATGTCGTCGCCCACTTGCGCCGCAGTGCGTTTTAAAGCCAGTCCCGATGGTAATTCGCCCAAGATCGTGATGCAGATATTGAGCGGTCCTTTGGTGGTGTCGCCACCGATGAGAGGGCAGTTAAATTGCCTTGCCAGCGCCAATAAACCTTCTGAAAATGGCGCTAACCAAGCTTCATTCACTTCGGGTAGGGCAATTGCCAAGGTAAATCCCAAAGGCGATGCGCCCATCGCGGCGAGATCCGATAAATTGACCGCTAGGCTTTTATGTCCAAGGCTGCGCGGATCAACGTCGGGGAAAAAATGCCGACCACTGACTAGCATGTCGCTGGAAATGGCAAGCTGCATCCCCGGCTGCGGATTAATTAAAGCGCAATCGTCACCGATTCCCAAAGCCAGCTGCGGGTGGGTCAATGGCTTAACGCTGAAATATTTTTTGATGAGGTCGAATTCTGAAAGCATAGGGTATTGTACCGAGGACAATCAAGATTTGAGCTAAATTGACTCGTGAATTTTGCACGGTAGACAAAAAATTTAGACGAGCGCGCTCTTTGTCTATCCAAGGAGTTTTAGACCGCAGCCTCTTGCGCGATTTGTACTTCCCCAAAGGTCAAAAATAAACTGACACCTGGTTTCACGATCACCCGATAGGCCCCTTTGGCCTGTGTGAGACGCATTGCAAGGGCTGCATATTCCCAGGCCCGGTGTTCGGTGCAATCAACCCGACTCTTGGTGAGTTCAGCGACTTTTTGCTGTTTGCCAAATGCCTTCACGACATTTGCGTTTTTTTGTAAAGCGGGAAGAACAGAGGGGTGTTTCCAGCCCCATAGAAAACTGTTTTCATGATGATGAAAGGAGCCAATCACTTGCGCGGGCGCGATAGCAAAACTACCGTCTTGGAAGGTCAGAAGGAGTTGGCCAGTGTATTGATCGAGATGCCAAGACTGTTCTTCACCTAAGCGCCAGTTTGCGTTGTGCAGCATCATGGCCGTTTGCGCTTCCTCTGCGCTCGCGGCGATGAATGCGTCGAGATTTTTTTCGCGATTAAAAAACTTAAGCATGAAATGAATAAGGGGGTGAAATTTTGATAGAGTGTTAAAGGATACTGTACCACCATCGTCTTACCCCAGCATCATCGCTACTGCTTTGCTGTCCATTGCTATCCATTGCTATGGTCAGCGGCGGTATGCCTGGCTGGAGGTGCTTTGGGGTAGTTACTTTCTGGTTTTTTTTATGTACTTACTTTTGTACTTGCTCGCCTGCTTATTTGTGTACGAATCTCTGACGATTTTTTTCAAGCTATTGTGCCTGTTTTTTGAGTGTTCGAGATGCTCCCAGATGAAAAATACTGGAGATATTGAATTATTGCAATACATCTTTTATTTTTTTTGCGGACTGCAGCGCGTTGACTACATTTTTTGTGGATAGAGCCTATTTTTGTTTTGAATCCTATGCTTTTTCTGCATGCAGGTCATAGAAATACTTATGAGGCAATGCTTTCTCGTCTGCTAGAATTACTGACCCTCTATCGATAGCATTTTAAGGAACGATCAATATGGATTCGTCGTCAGAACAAAAAGAATTACTTCGTCAACAGTTACGCCAGGCTGCGTTGGAATATCACGAATTTCCTTCGCCAGGAAAAATCAGTGTCACTCCTACAAAACAATTAACCAATCAACGTGATCTCGCCTTGGCCTATTCGCCCGGTGTCGCATCGCCTTGCGAAGAAATTGTTGCAGATCCAGCCGCGGCATTCAAGTACACCGCTCGTGGCAATTTGGTCGGCGTAATTACCAATGGTACGGCGGTGCTGGGTTTGGGTAACATCGGCCCACTCGCTTCCAAGCCGGTGATGGAAGGTAAGGGCGTGCTCTTTAAAAAATTTGCTGGCATCGATGTTTTTGATATTGAAATTAACGAATCCGATCCAGATAAATTAGTCGATATTATTGCCTCCCTTGAGCCTACTTTTGGTGGGATTAATCTCGAAGATATCAAAGCACCCGAGTGTTTTTACATCGAAAGAAAACTCCGTGATCGTATGAAAATACCGGTCTTTCATGATGATCAGCACGGCACCGCAATTATCGTGGGTGCAGCGATCATGAATGGTTTGAAAGTCGTTGAGAAAGATATTAAGCAATGCAAGTTGGTGGTCTCAGGCGCAGGCGCGGCGGCCTTGGCCTGCTTAGATTTAATCGTGGATTTGGGCTTTCCGATTGAGCATATTTTTGTCACTGATTTAGCCGGTGTGGTGTATAAAGGTCGCCAGGAATTGATGGATCCGGACAAGGAAAAATTTGCTCAGCAAACCAGCGCTCGTAGTTTGAAAGAGGTGATGGTTGACGCGGATATTTTTCTAGGATTGTCGGCCGGTGGTGTACTTAAACCCGATATGGTGAAAACGATGGCGGCGCGACCTTTGATATTGGCGCTCGCAAATCCCACACCTGAGATTTTGCCCGAAGAAGTGCGATCGGTACGCGACGATGCAATCATGGCGACGGGGCGTTCGGATTTTCCGAATCAGGTTAATAATGTGCTCTGTTTCCCGTATATTTTTCGCGGTGCTTTAGACTGTGGTGCGACGACCATCACAAGAGAAATGGAAATCGCGGTAGTCCATGCGATTGCAGATTTGGCGCAGGCCGAACAGTCCGATGTAGTGGCCACGGCTTACGGTATATCCAACCTTTCCTTTGGCCCTGAATATTTGATTCCCAAGCCTTTCGATCCGCGCTTGATGATAAAAATCGCGCCTGCTGTGGCTAAAGCGGCGGATGAATGTAAGGTCGCTGCGCGTCCAATTAAAGATATGCAGGCCTATATTGATCGCCTCCAGCAATTTGTTTATCACAGCGGCACGTTCATGAAGCCGCTGTTTCAAATTGCCAAGAAAACGCCTATGGAGAAAAAACGCATTGTCTTTGCAGAGGGTGAAGAAGAGCGTGTTTTACGGGCGGTGCAAGTGGTGGTCGATGAAGATTTGGCGCGACCTATTTTGGTGGGACGTCCGCACATTCTCGAGCAGCGCATTGAAAAATTTGGTTTGCGTTTGCGGGCTGGAATTGACTTTGAGATGATCAATCCAGAGATGGATGCGCGTTATCGTGATTACTGGCAGACCTACCACCAAATGACCTGCCGCCAAGGCATCACTGAGCAGTACGCGAAATTGGAGATGCGCCGTCGGCATACTTTGATAGGCTCGATGATGCTGCATAAGGGCGATGCCGATGGCATGATCTGCGGCACATTTGGAATTGGCAGCTTACACCTGTTTTACGTCAACCAGGTATTGGGTAAACGCGAGGGCGTGAAGGTTTATGCGGCGATGAATGGATTAGTCTTACCTGATCGTCAGTTGGTCTTGGTTGATACTCACATCAATGAAAATCCAACGGCCGAGCAGATCGCTGAAATCACGATTATGGCGGCCGAAGAAATGCGCCGTTTTGGCTTGCAACCGAAAGCTGCTCTGCTCTCCCATTCAAATTTCGGCTCCAGCAATACCGAGTCCGCCAAGAAAATGCGCGCAGCATTAGCGATTATTCAGCGCGACGCACCTGATTTGGAAGTTGATGGGGAAATGCACGGCGATAGTGCATTGGATGCCGATTACCGGCAAAAAATTATGCCGAGTTCCAATTTGACGGGCGACGCTAATTTGCTGGTGATGCCTAATATCGATGCCGCCAATATTGCGTATAACCTCCTTAAAACAGCCGCAGGAAATAATATCGCGATAGGGCCGATTTTATTGGGTTGCGCTAAACCCGTCCATATTTTGACCTCCTCCTCTACTGTTCGTCGTATTGTCAATATGACTGCGCTGTGCGTGGTTGATGCTGTTTTCCAACGCTAATTTCCTCGTCAAGACCTTCACCAAACAGCAGCTTGCTTAGCTGCTGTTTTTTTTGGGGGACACCTCCGCACAAGCTAGAGGGCGGCCAAGTTTTGAGTCTGCGCCGTTCGCCGCCCGCCCTAACTGCTGCGTTTCTCGGTTCAAACTTTGATCTGCCGTGATACTGGCGCGGAGCCGGTTCAGGATACGATTCTAAATACCCTTGCATTTTTGGACTTGAAGTGGTCTGTTGTATCTCATTTCATATTTTTAAGAAAAACACCTATGATAAATATGCGTATAGTTGTGTTTTTTTGGCAGGTCTAGGCTTCTATTTTAAATGAAAACACCTTTATTTCAGGAGGTGCCTCAGAAGATCATTTTGCTATTTTCTCATGTGAAATTACTTGGGGAGATGTGATTCGTATGTAAAGGTTTTCAAGTTCCCATGAGTCTGATTTACTTGGCAACGCCGATGTGAAATGGATAGGTGAATTCAATTTTCATAGCGAAAAAGAGCGTGTTGTCACTTCGTCGGATCGATAGAAGCAAACTGACAACGACAAAATGGGAGCGGTTATCAAAAGTAACTGCTTGTTGTGTCCTTAGGGGGTTTTAAAACTAAATGATAGGAAACGAAATGAAAAAAAGTATCAAATTACAATCAGTCATGCGTCCAACTTTGATGGTTGCTGTATTGGCAGCGGCTTTCGGTGCTTCAGCTGCGGATCGCGTAGATTTGAGTAAGTTTTCGGGAGTGCAGGTTAAGACTTTAACAGGCGATCAATCTAAAGCCAGTGATTACCTGGGTTTGCCTGACAGCGATTTGCAAGTGGTGACGAGTCAATCTTATCCAAGTGGAAAATTCACCACACGTTACATTCAGCTCATCGCAGGTGTGCCGGTCTGGAACGAAGTGATTGTAGAACGTAAAGATTCTGCGCAATCCTTAGTTTCATCCAATTCACGTTCCTTTCACGGAACAATGTTGAGCAACGTATCGCGCGATTTACCGAGTATGCGTCCTTCGTACTCCAGTGGCCAAGCAGTTGGCTTTCTGAAGTCAGCAAATCGCCACAGCAAAACAAGCAACGAACAATCTAAGCTTTATGTCCGTATGGGCAGTAACAACGTGGCCAAGTTGGTGTATCACGTTTCCTATTTGACGGTTGCTGCAAACGGTGCGCCAAGTCGCCCAACCGCCATGATCGATGCGAATACAGGTACGGTTTTGGAATCTTGGGAAGGTTTGACCCATTTGGATGCAGGCGGTCCAGGTGGTAATCAACGTATTGGTCAGTACACCTATGGTCCCGCTGGTAGCGGTTCAACTTATGGTCCATTGAATGTATCGAGCTCTTGTCAAATGACGAGCCCTAACGTCGATACTTTCAACATGAATCATGCGACTTCAGGTTCAGGTACTTTATTTAGCTTCACCTGCCCAACCAACAACTACCAAACTATTAATGGTGCGTATTCGCCTTTGAATGACGGCCATTTCTTTGGAAACGTAGTTTTCAATATGTATCAAGACTGGTTAGGTCAACGTCCAATTTCTGGCAAATTGCAAATGCGTATCCACTACGGTACAAATTATGAAAACGCATTCTGGGACGGTACAGCCATGAGCTATGGTGATGGTGGCTCGACTTTCCATCCTTTGGTTTCCTTGGGCGTAACAAGTCATGAAGTGAGCCACGGCTATACAGAGCAACACTCTGGCTTAACTTATTCTGGAATGTCTGGTGGGATTAACGAGTCGTTTTCCGATATGGCTGGTGAAGCCGCCGCTTGGTATATGCGCGGTACAGGCACTTTCATGGTGGGTGACGATATCAAAAAGGGTTCTGGCGCGATGCGTTATATGTACAACCCAGAGCTAGATGGTATTTCCATCGGTGATGCAAGTAAATATAACAGCAGTATGGATGTGCATCACACCAGCGGTGTTTTCAATAAAGCCTTCTATTTGTTGGCAAAAACTTCCGGTTGGACCGTGCGTAAAGCGTTTGAAGTGATGGCGGATGCAAACCGTGTTTATTGGACAGCCAATGTTACTTTCGATCAAGCTGCGTGTGGTGTAGAAAAAGCTGCTGCGGATCGTGGTTATACTGTTGCCGATGTCACGGCTGCATTTAACGGTGTTGGCGTACATGGCGGTTGCGGCACAACACCACCTCCAGGTGGCGGCGTATTGACTAAAGATGTGGCAGTGAGTTTCGCAGGTGCGACGGGTACTAAGTCTTCTTACACCTTTGCTGTGCCAGCTGGCGCAACGAATTTGACATTTAAAATGTCAGGTGGATCAGGCGATGGCGATATCTATGCCAAATTCGGTTCCGCAGCATCGACCACCACATATGATGCAAAATCAGATGGCTCTACTACCACTGAAAACATCACATTTGCTTCACCATCAGCAGGTACTTACTACTTGTTGGCGAACGCATATTCAACGGTCAGTGGCGCGTCTATCGTAGCGAGCTATCAAACCGGTTCCGGCGGTAATGTATTGACTAGCGGTGTTCCTGTGTCGATTGCAATGGCGACAGGCGCATCTAAGGTCTATACAATCACGGTACCGTCTGGTAAAACAAGTTTGACATTCAAACTCTCTGGTGGTTCAGGTGATGGTGACCTGTACGCGAAATTGGGTTCCACACCAACGACAACCACTTACGATAAGAAGTCTGACGGTTCTACAAACACAGAAACCATCACATACACTGCACCAGCAGCGGGCACTTACTACTTGCTCGTCGACGCTTATGCAACTGTATCGGGTGCTTCTTTGGTTGCGACCGTGAAGTAAGTCATTCGAAAGCTTGGGTATTTTTCGAAATACCCTAGTCTCTAGAGATGAAGGCAAATTTCCATTCATTCCCGTGAAAACGGGAATTCTTTGACGCCTTGTTAAAGGCATGGAGAATTGCTTTTCTTAGTGTGATGTGGGAAAAACGGAACTAGCGCTTGCTTGATTCAGTTTGACCCTGAAAAAGCCGACATGCACCGTGTCGGCTTTTTTGTTTTAAAAAACCTCCGCGCTTCCCTAGCGTTTTGATGAGGGAAAGCCGCGTTGGCTAATGATGGTGCGACCAATGCCCGTCTTCAGATGCCAAATAAGCTTTGACCGTCGCTTGATCTCCGGTCGCATGTTTTTTGAGTGTGCCGCAATCACAAATTCCCTGATAGGCTTGAATATGTGCGCAAGTGGAGAGTTTTTGTAAAAAAACTTTGACGAACTTTCCGCATTGTTCGCATTTAAAGTGGAGAATACGTGCTGGCTTGTTCATGGCTAGTGGATGGCATGTAAAGGTGTGTGAGCCGAGATTTTATCGTATTTAGATCGACCGAAAAAAGAATCGGCACTTTTGCCGTGTTTTAGAATTTTTACTACGCTGATGAAATTGAATACCTACCTCGCCCTATTTAGAGGCATTAATGTCGGTGGCAAAAATATTTTGCCGATGAAGGATTTGCTCGAACTCGTGACCCAACTAGGCGTGCAGAAAGCGCGAACTTATATTCAGAGTGGTAATCTTGTTTTTGATGCTAAGCCAGCCGATTGCGCCACCATTGAGCAGCAAATCCGCCTCGCGATTAAAGCGCGCTTTGGTTTTGAGCCAGCGATTATTTTAATCGGTGCCAAGCAGCTTGCGCAGATCATCGAAGCTTCGCCATTTTCAAGCACAGAAGAACAAGCGCAAAGCGCACATTTTGGTTTTTTGTCGAAGCCAGCGACGCAGGCGGATATGCAAAAGCTAGAAAAAATGTGCAAAGAAAGTGAGCGCTTTGTATTGACCGAACAAGTTTTTTATCTGTTCGCCCCAGAAGGACTCGGGCAATCGAAATTAGCCGCTGGTGCCGAAAAAGCGCTCGGTGTGCAAACCACATTTCGCAATTTTCGTACTGTCCTTAAGTTGCGTGAAATGGTGTCTAATCGCGTCTAGTGGTATCCGAACGAAGTTGAGTTAGGCCGAGTAAATTTTTCAGTAGCGGCCTTAATTGGTGCCTACGACACTTATGCTTCCGGTCGTGCAGTGCGAATGCCTAGGCGCGACACTTCGATTAGTAATTCTGTCCTGCGCGCCACGCGAAAAATTCGAAATAATTTGGGTACATAGTGTTTTCGTATAGTGCCTTCTTCGACATTCATTTTGCAGGCGATCGTTTTGTTGGGTAGGCCCTGACATAGATAATATAAAACCTCAAGACTGCGTCCCGCGATGCCTAAAGTTTCGGCTGAAACGATGGTTTCTGTGGGTGTTTCTCTGTGATTGATACGGTCGTATTCAAATAGGTCGAGCGGGATAAAAATTCCACCTTCGAACACCGTATTGAGCGCGTTTCGAAAAACTTCATCGCTGTCTGAGTTTTTGGATATAAATCCACTGGCACCTAAATTGAGGCATTCCAACACCAAGGATTTGTCTGAGCTTGCCGAGAGCATGATAGTTCGCACATTGATTTCATGGCTGCGAATAAAGGCGAGTACATCCCGTCCATCATGAGTTGAATTGAGGTCGATATCCAAAAAGAAGAAGTCGAAACTGTATTCGCTTAATGCCTTGACTGCATCTTCATAGCAAGAAACTTCCACAATTTTCGCTTCTGGTTCGGTGATGTGTATCAATTCGCGCATGCCTGCGCGCACCAGTCCCTGATCTTCTAATATTAAAATTGTTTTTTGGTCGCTGCTGCGTTTGGGGGTTTCATTCATCTTCAGCTCGCACGATTAGACTGCGCATTGGTTTTAAGTCCCATTGAAACTGGGGCGTCTGGCTTGTGATCGGTTGGGGGTTCGGAAGGATGTTTGCAAAGCTTATCAATTTCTTCGATCAATGTGTGGGGCGATACCGGTTTGGTGAGTATCGTGCAGGTTTGCACGATGTCGTCAGGGATTAGATGTTTCGATTCGCCAGTGATAATGATGGCAGGGATGGCGTGACTAAATTCTTTGCGCAAAGCGGCAATGACATCTCTGCCGGTCCAGTGGTTTGCGAGTAAATAGTCGGTCAAAATCAGGTCAGGCATGCGTTCTATGTAAGCTAAATTATCGAGCAGGGCTTCATAGGAATGAAAAGCTTCGCAGATGATTTCAAATTCTGTGAGTAATTCCACCGTTGAGGTACGCACCAAGAGATCGTCTTCGACATAGATGACGTACAGACCCGTCAAGCTGACGCTCGATTCGGTGCTGATATTGTCTTTGTTGGCAGGCGCTGGGCCTAGGCCTTCGGCGCGCGGGAGGTCAAGATAAAAACGCGTACCATGCCCTAAATTTGAGCGCATAAACATCGCGTGACCCGTCAACATTTCTATCGTCGCGCTGACAATGGATAAGCCCAAGCCTAAGCCTTTTTCACGGTCCCTTTCTTGATTGGCGACTTGATAGAAGGCTTTAAAAATATTATTTTGGTCGGAAGGGGCGATGCCGATACCATTGTCAAGAACGTAGAGTCGGCAAAATTTCATGAAAACGACCAGCCGTATTACCACGATGGCGGCTTCTTTTTTATCTGGCTTGCTGTATTTGATGGCGTTCGAAACTAGATTGACGATGACGCGATAGAGTAGGTTTTGATCGCTCTGGATAAAATAATGTTTGCCGCTCTTTTTTTGGCAACGAATTTTGACCTGACGTTCATCTGCAAAAGGGCGCATCGATGTAATCACTTCATCGATCATCTCACCTAAATCGAAGACACTGTATTCGGGTTTGACTAAGCCAGATTCAAGGCGAGATACTTCTAAAATAGCGTTGAACGAGGAGCGCATGACATGGGTGGCATTTTGCGCTAATTGAATTAAACTTCGGCTTTTTTGCAAGTCATCACGGGCGATCGCATTTCTGAGCGCCTCGAGTAAATTGGAAATCGCCTGCATAGGTTGACGCAGATCATGTGCTGCGTCGGCGATAAATTTAGATTTATTTTGATTTTGCTGACGTACTTCCTGGGTACGTTCACGCACGACTTCTTCTAACCAATTGCGCTGACGAATCAAGGTGCCGACACGGAGATTGTAGAGATACCAGATCAGTCCTATGGTCAGCGTTGTGACTAAAACGCGGAACCAGTTTGTCTTCCAGTACGGTGGAGTGACGTTGATCTCGAGCGTTGCTTCTTCCTGGCTCCAGATCCCCGCTTCATTTTGTGCTTTGACTCGAAAGATATAGCGACCGGGGTCGAGATTGGCATAGTTGGCCTGCCTTATTTTGGCATCGATGGAAATCCATTCATTATCGTAATTGTCCAGTTTGTATTTGAAGCGATTTTTTGAGACATTGGAAAAATGGAGGGCCGTGAATTCGATGGTAAAGCGATTCTGTTCTTTGGGCAGTTTTACGGCGTTGTTTAGATTTTTTTTGTCTTTGCTGTTCTGCGAGTAGGCATTGATGTTGAGCGCTTGATTGCCCAGATAAAATCCTGTAATGCGAGCGATAGGTGGATAAGGATTTTTCTTGATGTGTTCCGGACGAAAAACGGTGAGGCCATTGGTTCCTCCGAAAAAATAACGGCCATCACTGCTTTTGAAAGCAGCGCCGTAATAGAACTCCCCCTTGGTCATACCATCTTGTTCGGTGTAGTGACGCAGTTCTCCGCTTTGCATGTCAAAGTGCGAAATGCCGGCATCGGTGCTTAACCACAAATCTTGCTGGCCCCCTTCTAGGATCGCATCCACCGTTGATTCGACTGCGTAGAATTTAAACTGCAGCTTTTCCTCGGTTTCGTTGCTGATGCGGTTAAGGCCATTTTCCGTTCCTATCCAAATATGATTTTGGGTGTCCTCAATGATGACGCTGACATGACCAGGGCCTATGCTATTGGGGTCGTGTGGATCGTGGCGATAAAAATGAAATTGACCCGACTTCAAATCGAGCATTTGTAAGCCACTGGGACTGCCTATCCATAGTCGTTGTTTCGAGTCCTCAAGCAGTGCGTAGGTCGAATCATCGTAGAGGCTATTGGCGAGCCGCGCTTCATGCCGATAAAGGCGCATTTTTTGTGTTTGGTAATCGAGAAAAGCAAGACCATTGTTGGAACTCATCCAAAAATTACCCGCATGATCGATTAAGGTTTGATAGACGATGCCGAGTTTGGGATCACTTGCCAATCGAGGTCTCAAATAAAAGCGTCCAGTTTTGAGATCGAAACGTTCAAGTCCTGAAATCGAGGTGAGCCAAACCTGATCATGTTGGTCGATCACGATACTGGAAAAACGATCCCGCGCTGAAGCATTGAGTTCTTTGGGGGCGTGTCGGTAGATGCGTATGATGCCGGTCTTAGGATCAAGTAAGTTCAGGCCGCCGCCATAGGTGGGAATGTAGATGAGTCCATTGTGGTCACCCAAGACGGCACTAATTTTGTCGTTGCTGAGTCTTTGAGGCTTTTGTTCTTGCGAGGTATAGCGCCCGAAGCCGCCGCTGGCGAGATCAACTCGGCAGGTGCCACCGGCCCATGAGCCTATCCATAAGGTTTCAGTGTGATCTTGAAAAAGAGAATACACCTCGTCGTCGCACAAACTATTGTGATCACCGACAAAGTGGCGGAATTGGCGAAAGGTTTCGTTTTCGTGCGCATAGCGTAGCAAACCATGAGATAGGGTGCCTATCCAAATATCCCCTTGTTTATCCTCTAAAAGGCTGTACACGCGGTCGCCAATCACGTCGCTGGGTATGGGGTGGGGAAATGGGATGGCGCGCTTGCTGCTTGGGTCTAGGCGCGCCACACCATGTTCAGTTCCGACCCAGAGTTCTCCCTGCTTGCGTAACAGTAGGCTACGTACTTCCAGCTTGCGGCTCGCACCACGGCCTAGATCGATGGCAATGTGTTCGAAGCTGTTTGCGCCGGGTGCGAGATAATCTAAGCCAATGTCGGTGCCGACCCACAATCCGCCGTTGCTGTCGCAGGTGACCGTGTTGATTTTGTCGCTGGAAATGCTGTCTGCTTTTTGCGCATCATAGCGAAAAGTAGAAAATGCGCGTCGCTTTTTATCGTAATGTTGTAGGCCAGCTTTGGTCGCTATCCACAAACCTGCTTGATTGTCACCCGTAATAAACGTGACTTGCCGCCCATTTGTATCGGGTATTTGCGCATGATCGCCCGGCAAAGTCGACGGCTCGACCATGGTGAAACTCTCGTCGCTAGGGTTGAATTTTTGTAAGCCGTTACGTGTTCCTATCCACAAGACTGATTCTCGATCTACATACAGCGCACCTATCCAATTATTGGCGAGGCTGTGCGGATTGGCGGGCTTACTACGATAGACCTTGAATTGGTAGCCATCAAACCGCGATAAGCCATTTTGACCGCCAAACCACATAAAGCCTTGCGCGTCTTGCGCGATCGAGAGGATGGTGTTTTGTGGTAGGCCCTGCTCAATGGAGAGTGTCTCAAAATGGATGGGTGCTTTGCTGAGATCGGGCGGGCTGTGCTCGCTTGCGTTACCAAGTGCTGTGCTCACTAGCATGACGTACAGGCAGAGCAAGGCACCGAACCACGGAAGCCGGATGAACCTTAGGTAGCGCGGGACTTGATGATGAAAGTACATACGGAACCTGAATGGGACGGCCTGAATATTATCGTTTTATTTTGACTAGTTTAATTTGTCAACCTAAAACAGAATTTTATTCGACTCGTCTTCGACGCAATTTGAGCATTAGCGGTGCATTCTTCATTCAATTGCCTAGAACAATGCAACCGCCACCCGCTCAGATTCTAATCGACGAACGCTTATTTGGAAACGATAGTCCAAGTCCAATCGCGGTCAGAGGCAGCGATGGTGCTGGAATACGAACGTATCGTACTGCCTTCGCCCGGCCAAGGATTGTTGATGTTTAAGCTATTGCCGGTATTGGTGTAACCATAGACAGTGACAAAATGACCGCCACCACTACGCCATGTCCACAAGATAACGAAAGGTTTGTTGCTTTCGATGCGGCTGGCAACGCTCGCTTTGCTTAGATTGTAGTTGTAGACCGAGTTGGCAACACCCCAGTGCGTCAAAATTTTGCCGATGGTATAGGTAGAGTCTGGCTGATTGAGTGAGCTATTCCAATAAAACGTACTATTGCCACAGGCGTAGCTTGAATTTAAGGCGTAGTTGACTTCACTACATTGCGTCACGGTTTTGCCGAAATAACCCAAGATCATCGAGCTACTGGCGGCCCAGCACCAGTTGCTATGTTCTTGTTGATTCATTGGGAAATTATTGAGTTTGTACCAGCTATAGTTTTGCGCTGAAGCCAGACTACCTAAAGTTATTGCTGCGATAAAGCCTAGTGCTTGTAAGCTACGGATGAAAGTTTTCATTGTGTCCTCCTGAAGGGTTTGATGCGCCGTGGTTTGAAGCGGCCGCACGCTTATTATTTGGCGATGTTTTTGCTCAGTATCGCTTGGATTTTGGGCAAAATATCTTGCGCACTACTTGCGTCTGCACCACTGCTGGTACCGAATGGGCTAGCCAGTTGTAGCGTGGCGCGAGCGGCGATCAACGGCGCATAACCCAATTCACCTTGGTCGTTTTTCACTTCGAGGAAATCAGAAGTCGCTTGGTAAATCCGAACGAAGCGAAAACCCTGTTTGCCTGCATTGCGTTGACTCGATTGCTGCACATCGTTTGCCAGCTTGGCGGCACCAGCCGAACTAAATTCCCAATTGCCTTGAATTTTTTCCATTCCAACCAAGCCAACAGCACGACCATTGACCATCACCATGAAATTCCAAATCCCAGTGCCAACCAATTGTTGATCAAAGCGCGTCTTTGCATTCATTAAAGCTTGTGGCGCAGCGCTATAGACTTCGAAAGCCATGCCCAATGTGGCGCTTTTTAAGGACTTCACATCACTGACATCAAATACAAAGTTGGCAGGAATTGCCTCGCGTGCATATTGTGCGGAAAGGCTAGCGACCAAAGATTGCAGCGCTTTGTCAGCGACGGTGCGTAGACCCGCTGGTTCCTTGGCGGCTACCGCCCGATTGACCGCTTCATTGTCGAAGGGGGATTGGTTGATGTTGTGGCTATAGGCGACTTGTGCAGCAAGGAGACTGAGTCCTAGGGCCGCAGTGTTGAAATACAGTTTCATTGTCTTCCTCTCTCTTAAAGATATGGGATGCCAATTGAATTGGCTAATATTGTTTTTGATGATTCAAGGATTTATTGAAGCATCTGTAGCAGATGTGTACAGAGAATTGCCTAAGCTACAGCTTGAGATTAGTCAATAAAATGGCCGCTGCCTATTCGACATATGTCATGTCAAGGAAGGGCAGTGAAGAGATAAGTTTGAAATCTGTGGTAGTGATGAAACAATTTAGCTTTGGCGCAGCTTCAATCGCCAAAGTGAAGTCGTTTCCGCTGCCCGTGCGACGTGTAAGGGATCCTTACTGTCTTTAGTTTTGGCATGCGTAGGGCGAATATCAAGTTTGTCGATGACTTCAAGTTCGGCTGCCGCTATCCAGTGTTGTAATTCTTGCGCGCTGCGTAGCTCTAGGTGCTGCGCTAAGTCCGACAAAATTAACCAAGCTTCACCCCCTTCGCTTAAATGAGCACCGACTTGGCTTAGGAAAGCACGCAACATGCGACTTTCGGGGTCATAGATGGCGTATTCGATGGCTGAATTTGGGCGCGCGGGAAGCCAAGGCGGATTGCAAACAATGAGTGCTGCGCGGCCTTCGGGAAACATATCGATTTTTTGGAGTTCGACTTGTGAGGCATAGCCCAGACGGGTCAAATTTTCTTCCGCGCATTGCAAAGCACGAGGGTCTTGATCGGTGGCGATGATTTTTTGGATGCCGCGCCGCGCTAATAAGGCCGCGATCACACCGCTACCGGTACCGATGTCAAAAGCAATCGTCGTATTCGGTAGCGGCGCTTGGGCGATTAAATCCAAATACTCGCCGCGAACCGGTGAAAAGACACCGTAATGGGGATGAATTTTATTATCCAATGCCGGAATGTAGACGCCATTCTTGCGCCATTCGTGTGCGCCGACGAGACCGAGTAATTCGCGTAAGGAGCAAATAAAGCCATGCGCTTGTTCGCCATAGGCTTCTTGCATGGCTAAACTTAAATCAGGCGCACGCCGTAAATTGATTTTAAAGTTGGCTTCAACTTCGATCAACAACATCGCGAGAATGTGCGCTCTTTGTGCCTGCTTTTGCCGATGCGCAAAAAAAATTGCGCGCGGACTCGCGTCGCTGGCAGGAGGTGATTTCGCACGACGCTGATGGCTACGCTTAGGTGCGTCCAAGCGACGCGCGACCGCCAGCATGAGTTGCCGTGCATTTTGAAAATCACCCCGCCATAAAAGCGCCGTCCCTTCACACATCAGACGATAGGCGGTGTCGGCATTCATGCTGTCATCGATGCAGACGACTTTGCTCGGTACGGCGTGATGGTTCTCAGATTGCCAGCGTAAGCAGCGTTCCTGTTCGTTCTCAGTCCAGAGGATTTGTGCGGTAGTTGACATTGAAAATCTTATAGGTGGGTGTGTTCTCATTGCATTGTATCGCATTAGTTATACAATCGTGCCCTGGCAGCGTGGCTGCGGATGGTCGATTTGACTGAGAACGCAAGCGTGATCCGATTTTTTTTGCACGACCCTGGAGAAATGAATGAAATTTTTGAGACCTTGCTTGAAAAATTATTTTGGCCTCTTATTATGGGTGCTCATTGGCTGCGGACAAGTGCAAGCGCAGGTGCAGGTGCAAGACGATGCGCCGATTACGCCTTATCGCCCTTCGGTGTCGAGTCCAGCACAACTGCCTGCCGTCGGACAACTTGAGCTTGAAATGGGATGGCTACGTGTCAAACAAAGCGTTGAAAGCGATACGCGACGCGATAGCGCGCCATATCAGTTTAAATTGGCCTTGAACAAAGACTGGGGAATCTTGTTGGGTGGTGAAGCCCAAGTACGTTATCAAAGTTTAGGTGCAGCAAGTGAGCGTGGTTTTGGTGATACTACGCTGGTGTTGAAACACGCAGTGCAATTAGATGAAGTCAGTGCTTGGGGTTTTGAGCTAGGGAACAAATTTTCCACCGCCAAAACAAGCATCGGTAGTGGTAAGGATGATGTGAGTTTGAATGGTATTTATAGTCGCGATATCGGTGATTGGCATCTGGATTTGAACGCCAATGCGGTGCGCTTAGGCTTGCAGGAAGCGGGTTTGGGTCGAGTGCAAAAAGGGCTTTCTGCTTCGTTCTCCCACAATCTATCTGAGCATTGGGCAATGAACGCCGAGCTTGCGGCTACCCAAAGACATGGCAGCAATAGTACTGCGCAATTGTTATTGGCCGCGGTCTATAGCCCGCATAAGCGATTAAGTATTGATGTGGGTTTGATTAAGGGTTTGAAAAGAGGTTTAAATGAGGCTTCACCCGACTGGGCTTTGTTTAGTGGTGTAGTGTTTCCAGTCGGTAGAATTTTTTAGAACATAATGATCATGGCATATTGGTTGATGAAGTCAGAACCTAGCGAAGTGAGTATTGACGATGCTTTGGCAATGGGAGCTGCACCTTGGTTTGGCGTGCGTAACTATCAGGCGCGTAATTTCATGCGTGACTTGATGAAAAAGGGCGACGGCATTTTATTTTATCACTCCAGTTGCGCCGAGCCGGGCGTAGTTGGCTTGGCTGAAGTGGCTAGTATTCCCTATCCTGATGAAACGCAGTTTGACGCTCAAAGCAAATATTACGACCCCAAGGCCACCCGCGAAACACCGCGTTGGATCTTGGTCGACGTCAAAGCGACGCGCAAAACCCGCTTACTCAAACTCGCCGAACTGCGCGAACATCCCGACTTGGTCGAGATGACAATACTCAAAAAAGGAAATCGTTTATCGATTACTCAGGTCACGGCGCACGAATGGAAAGTGATTAATCAGCTGTTGAAAAAAGACTGAGAAAGTGTGCTCCATTGTTGCGTCGAGCCCTGAGAAAACCTAGTGGCGGCGATTGAGGGCGCGTCCAAGGACTTAAATTTTTGAGGAGAAATAAGGTAGGGGACGGTAGCGAAATCTAAGACGTTTGTGCGACGCCGCGCCGTGTTGTATTGACGTCGCAGGAGGACGGCTTTAAGGCAAGGCGTATCACTTCCATCGCTGTTTGCGGCTGGGCTTGGCCGCACATAAAAATATCGGCTGCCGCAAAGCCAAACTCTGGCCAAGTATGAATCGAGATATGTGATTCGGCGAGCAGTAAAACGCCAGTGACCCCCTGCATAGGGCCAAAGCTATGGAAGTGGCCCAATAAAATGGTCGCGCCGGCGGCTTCGGCTGCTTCTCGTAGTAGTTGCTCGATTAATGGTGCTTGGGTTAGTAGATCGGCTTCGATGCCGTATAAGTCAGCCAAAAGATGCCAACCCGTGGCTTGCTTAGTCGTTGGAAATAGTTCTGACATTATCCTAAATTCCTCTGTTGACCGCTCTAAAGCTCGGTAAGTGATTGAAATATTTAACGAATACAGTCATTTGACCTTTCACCATTTTAGTGAGTACGCTACGACTACGATTGCACACTTTTTCGACTCTCTGCCGTCGTTACTCCTCCTAGCAACGTGATAGGTTGCGTCGTCGTCGCGCCTAGTCAGAGAGCCGAAAAATGCACACTCGTAGCCGTCCAACAGAGGAATTTAGGATTATTTGTGTCCGCTACCGCCGGAGCCATTGCCCCAATTGCCGCCACTGCCCGAGTGTGAGCTCCAGCTACTGCGGCCAGTATTGCTACTATTGGGCGACGAAAAAAGGAGTGTCCCCCAGCTGATGCCAGAAAAAATCACCGTGACTATCAGGGAATACATGGAAAATTTATTTTTCATACTTCGTAATCGCTTAAAGGACTTAAAAATTTCGCCGGGTAATAAATCGCAGCTACGGCAAGCAATACCCAAATCCAGATATCGCCAAAGGCCATGAACAGTGGAATTGCATTGATCACTAGAGTCCAGATGATAAATTTTCTGGCGATGGATTTTGGTGTGGGTTCAAGGCTTTCTTTGTGCGCGGGAATTTTATTGCCAAACCAAGCCTGAATTTGGTCGGCGGAAACCGGAGAAGCTAGTGACCAGGTCATTTCTTGCGCATTGACCTCGGCGGCGATTTTATTTTGGCCGAATTGAAATTCGGTAACATTGATGCGGTCGCCAAGATTGACGCGCCAATTAAAAGCGCCCGCAGCAAATATGACACGTGCAGTGTAATCATACAGTTTCTTGTAGCTTTGATTGCCAAGCGTAGCAGTATCACTCTGCGTCCAGGCTGGCCATTCGCTCAAGACCTTAGCGCGAGCCCAGCCTTCGTCCGTTTCGATCAACCAAAAAAATCCCGCACTTGCGTTGTAAAGCAAGTATTCAGTCCACTCGGTATTTTCATCATCGCAGCGTTTCATGAGACCGATGATTTGGTATGGCTTGCCGCTGACGACGGCTTTGGCACCGAGTTCTAAACTCGTGTCCACGCGCGCCATACGATTGCCCGCTGCGAGTACTTGGGCAGTCGGGCCTGTGGTGTCGAGCTGGGATTGGCAGCTTGGGCATCGTAAATGCGATGTTAAACCCGGTACGTAATTGACTGCGCTGCCGCAAGAGGGGCATTCTAGTGGCGTAAGCTTACCGGGAAATTTCCCCGCACTTTCTTTGATGGCATCGTCATCGCGTAGCAATTGGCATTTGAGCTGTGTCAAGCTGACCGCTTGACCACTGTACACTTTGGGCTCGCCGATCTCCAAACTGGCAGTGGGTGTAATCGAATTCGGATCAGTTGTCGCTACGATTAGATCAGAATAGTCTAAACTTAGAAAGCTCGCTTCGGATCGAAAATCGGCAACTTTGATAGGCCATCCTTGACCGACTTTAAACGGTAATTCGCCTTGCCCTGCGATGCAACGAGCGGAGCGCACCTCGGCGGCAATAAAATTTTTCCCACCTATGCGGTAATTTTGGGATGGAAGGATATCGGAAAATTTGGGTAGGTTTTTGCCGCCGGTCTTTTCGGTCGTTAAGGTAAAAAGTCCCGAGGAATCGCCCAACCAAGCCACTAAACCATCGTCAAATAAAAGATACCATTCATTCCAAGTACCGGCTGAATATTGGAGTTGAATGCGGCCGATCACCGTAAAACCGAGCGCACCAAATACGCCTGTTGTGCCAATTTGAATGGGTGAATAGTCCTCTAGGACATCGGACATTGTGCCGAGATTCTGGACTGAATCAGCATCTTTAAGGATGGACGCTTTGCAGTATTCACATACCGCCATGACGGAGGCATGTGAACGAAACTGAACGGGTGCGCCGCAGCTAGGGCAGGAAACATTTTGCATCGTTAGCTTGGCATTAACCGATCAATTTTTTGAGTATTTCTGCCTTGGCAGCATCATAATCGACGACTGAAATTAAACCCTTATCCATTAAGCTTTTGAGTTTTTCGAGTCGGGATTCTAGCGTATCGTCTAACTGAGCTGCCGCTGTCGCATTGGCGGCCGCCGCGGGCGCAATTGCGTTAGCAATGCCTTGCGACATCACCTGACCAAATCCGATTCCCGCTGATAGACCGGCACCTAGGCCAGCTAAGCCCCCTTCATTTTGTGCCGCTAAAGGGATAGAACTAGCGACTTGATATTGGGTAAAACCTGCCATTTTATTGGCACTCAAACCGCCTTTCATGCCAGCAGAAATGCGTTCATCCAAAGCAGCTTTTAATTCGTCAGGTAGGCTAACACTGGCAACATTAAACTCATCGAGACCCACCCCGTATTTTTCAAATGACGTGAGTAATTCAGCCTTAATTTGTTGTGCCATCAGCGCCTGATTAGCGGCCATGTCTAGGAAAGACACGTTTGCACCACCGAGTGAACTTGCCATCGTGGCGAGCGTGATGCCACGCAATTGTTCTTCGACATCGTCGCGGGTGTAGGTTTCGCGGGTGCCGCTGATCTCAGTATAGAATTTCTTTGGGTCGGTGATGCGATAGGAATACATGCCAAAAGCACGTACCCGTATCATGTCGAAGTCTTTGTCACGTATCGTGATCGCTTGGGTCGTGCCCCATTTGCGTCCGGTTTGAATCCGTGTGCTGAAAAAAACCACGTCAGATTTGAAAGGTGATGCAAACAGTTTGTCCCAGTTTTTTAAGTTGGTGAGCAAGGGTAGGGTTTGCGTGGTGAGTTTGTGATTGCCAGGGCCGAAGACATCGGCCACTTGACCTTCATTAATAAATACGGCCATCTGCGATTCACGTACCGTGAGCATGGCACCGTTTTGGATTTCAAAATCTTCCATGGGATAACGCCACGCTAACACGCCGTCGATCTCTTCATTCCACTGCAAGACATCAATAAACTGCTTCTTAATAAATGAACCGATACCCATAATAATTTTCCAGTAAGTAAAAAAAGGTTTTTTTGATTTGATTTCGAATGGTGCGCGGAAAAAAATGAAACCTCTCAAAAACTAGGAGATGCAGGCTGCATTGATGATTCCTATCGAAAGCGAGATTGCACCCATCAGCCCGCCAAAAGCAGTATTGCCAGAGGTGATTTGATCCTTCGACATATGCAGTAGCTTAGCGCTTATCGTGTATGCTAATACCTGTACCACCATTGCGCCAGCCGCCCAAGCGAGAAACTCGCGGTAATCGGCGGTATGGTTGACCGCAGAGGCTAAGGTCAGAGAGAAGCCGATCAAGGCCCCGCCTAAAGAGAGCGCCGCGGCATTATTGCCCTGCCTAATTAGCAGAACTTCTTCGACCGGAGTGACGGCGGTATAGATCCAAAAAAATATTGCTAACAAGCTTGAGGCTAAGAGCAAGTGGATGACATAATTGATGATCGCAGGCACGATGTTCTCGCAAAAAAATTTGAGGAAGGTTGAATTAAGTATGTTAATGCAAAATAGCGCTTATGAATAAGAAGATTTTAATTTTGTCGGTATTTGTGGTCGCTTCCTGTGGACTTGCCTATGAGTTGATTGCTGGCGCACTGTCGAGCTATTTGCTGGGCGATTCCATCCTACAGTTTTCAACGATTATTGGTTGCTATTTATTTGCGATGGGCGTCGGTGCGCATTTTTCCAAATATGTTTCTGATGAAGATGTTCTGATGCGCTTTGTGGATATCGAACTGGCCGTGGGCATGGTGGGCGGTGTCTCGGCGGCGTGTTTGTTTTTGACTTTTTCGTGGATGGCCGCACCGTTTCGTACCTTGTTATACGTCTTGGTGTTTGTCCTAGGGTCTTTGGTCGGCATGGAAGTGCCTCTTGTGATGCGAGCGCTGAATGCCCGCCAGACGGCTTTTAATGAATTGGTTAGCCGTGTACTGACTTTTGATTATTTAGGGGCGCTTGCGGTCTCTTTGTTGTTCCCCCTAGTATTGGCACCGCAACTGGGTTTGGTTCGCACGGGGTTTTTGTTTGGTATGCTCAATGTGGCCGTCGCTTTGTGGACGATACATGTTTTTCGGAATGAACTCAAAAATGTGATAGGTCGATTCTTGCGCGCCAGTGCCGTCATGCTGGTGTTGATGAGCGGTTTTGCGATGTCGGATCGCATGGTCAATTGGGGTGAGCATGGATTATTTGGCGATGAGATTGTTTATGCCACGACGACACCTTATCAACGCCTAGTTATCACGCGTTGGAAGGATGACCTTCGCTTATACATCAATGGTAATTTGCAGTTTTCCTCACGCGACGAATATCGTTATCACGAGGCTTTGGTGCATCCCGCGATGGAGGCTCTGCCTTGGGCGAAATCCGTGCTAATTATGGGCGGCGGAGATGGTTTGGCTCTGCGTGAAGTTTTGCGTTATCCCAATATCAAAAATGTGACCTTAGTTGACCTTGATCCAGCAATGACCACCGCCTTTACGCGACGGCCGGAATTGGCGGCACTCAATCACCATTCTTTCAGTGACCCGCGGGTCAAAGTGATCAATACGGACGCTGCAATCTGGTTGCAAGATCAGCAGGACATGTTTGATGCAGCGATTATCGATTTCCCCGATCCCTCTAGTTTCGCGCTTGGGAAACTTTATTCCGTGCCTTTTTATAGTTTTGTGAAAAAGCACCTTGCTGTCAATGGTTTGATTGTGGTGCAATCGACTTCGCCATTTTTTGCGCCACGTGCGTTTTGGACGATAGACGCGACCTTGTCAGAAGCAGGATTTCAGACCTACCCCTACCATCTCTACGTGCCCTCCTTTGGTGAGTGGGGATTTGTACTGGCTTCGCCCCAATTGAAATATCAAGTGCCGAATCAATTTCGCTTGCCCATGCGCTTTCTAAATGCCGAGACGGCGCGCGAGATGTTTATTTTTCCGCCCGATATGCCACGCTTACCGATGGCACCAAATCGGCTCAATACGCAGTCTTTGGTGCACGAATTTGAGCAAGATTGGCGTGGGGTGATACGTTGAATTCTTGCGGTCGGTTGTTTCAATGTTTGGCGCTGAGGTAAGCATGGATCGCCGTTCATTTCTAATCTGGTCGGGCGCTACCGCTGCACTTGGCAGCGCAGGTGCCGGGCTCTGGCGGTGGCAAGAGCCGAGTACGCACATTCAGTATCCAGGGCGCGAAGTGGGGCACTATCTTCGCGATCGTCGCGCGATTCCGGCACCTTCTCTTAGCTTGCAAACGGATGTGGTCATTCTCGGTTCTGGAATTGCTGGCCTAACCGCAGCGTGGAAGATGAATAAAGACGGGCATCAGGACTTTTTGATGATCGATGGGCCTGAACCCTACGGCAATGCAGCTGGGGGGCATTTTGGCGACCTTGCTTATCCAACCGGTGGGCATTACTTGCCATTGCCATCGCCCGAATCGGTGCATGTGCGTGAAATTTTGAGCGACCTCGGCATCATTCAAAAAAACTCCATGAGCGAACGCCCCTACTATGACGAGCGCTATATTTTGCATGGACCTGAAGAGCGTTTGCTGCGTAACGGTCAATGGCAAGATGGATTTATTCCAAGCGAAGGGCTAGCGCAGGCAGAGCTACTTGAACATCAACGCTTCTTTGCCGAGGTCGATCACATGCGTCATCTGTTTGGCAGTGACGGCAAGCGGGTTTTTGTTTTTCCGACGGCTTTATCTTCGGACGATCCGAACTATCGAGCACTTGATCAGATCACACTGAAGACTTGGCTGCATCAGAATAACTACCATTCACCAACGCTGCATTGGTATTTGAATTATTGCTGCCGTGACGACTACGGGACGCGCTACGATCAAGTCTCGGCTTGGGCGGGTCTGCATTACTACTGTAGTCGATGGGGGAAGGCTGAGAATGCTGGCAATGGCGCATGGTTGACTTGGCCTGGCGGCATGCAGCCGCTGGCAAAAGCGATGGATCAGCGCGCGGGTAGTCGCCGCCGCAGTGGTACTGTTATTTCACTTAAAACGTGCGCCGATGGGGTAGAGGCCCTGTGCTTGGAGTTGATCAATGGCGTTGCGCAGACCTATCTTGTGCGCGCCAGAAAAGCGATTTGTGCCATGCCCTTATATGTTGCTGCTAGGGTGGTCAAGGGTATTGAGAATTTCGGTTTTGATCCTGCGCTGCATATGCCGAGTTACGCGCCGTGGATGGTGTCGAATTTCTTGATGAAAGAATTCCCAGTAGAGTTGCCCGATGCCCCTCTATCTTGGGATAACGTTGTGTATCAAGAACCCGGCCTCGGTTATGTCGTATCGACCCATCAGGACATCCGAACTACACCCCCAAACAAAACCGTTTTTACTGCGTACTTAGCCCTGTCTGATCACACGCCAGAGAGCGCTAGAAAATGGTTGAACAAGGCCAGCCCAGAAGAATTATTGAACGCTGCCAGCGTGGATTTAAAATCGGCTTATGGATGGAAATTTGCGCGCAGTGTAGAGCGCGTCGAGATCACCGTGCGTGGTCACGCAATGGCATCGCCCAAGCCAGGATTTTTGAGCAATGCAGGATTGAAAGCGCTGCGTGAATTGGAGGGGTCTATCCTATTTGCACACGCCGATTTATCTGGGTTCTCTGTGTTTGAAGAAGCTGCATGGTGGGGCTATCGGGCGGCTAAGTTGGCCGTGCTGTAAGAAAAGCGCAGTCAAAGTGTAAACCCCGCCCGTAATACATTCTTCTGCACCTTTCCCATCGTATTTCGCGGCAAGGCTTCGGCAAATTGTATGCGCTTGGGTACTTTGAAGTGGGCGATGCTGGTTTTGAGTCTTGCGATGCATGCTTCTGCTGTGAGTTGCGCATCGGGTTTGAGGACTAGCACGGCGCAGACGGCTTCGCCGAAGTCGGTGTGAGGGATGCCGATGACGGCTGATTCTGCGACCTCGGGCATATCATCTAACCACTGTTCGATTTCTTTCGGGTAGACATTGTAGCCGCCGCTGATGATCAAATCTTTGCTGCGTCCGACGATGCTGATGTAGCCTTGCGCCTCACGTTTTCCTAAGTCACCGGTTTTGAAAAAACCTTGCTCGTCGAATTCCTCTTTGGTTTTTTCAGGCATACGCCAATAGCCCTGAAACACATTGGGGCCTTTGACGCGTAGCTCGCCGATCTCGTCGATTGCTGCTTCGTTTTCATTTTCTTTGACGATTCGTAGCTGAAGCTGGGGCAATGCAAAGCCGACACTGCCGCTTCGTCGCTCACCTTGGTAAGGATTGGAAGTTAAAATATTGGTTTCGCTCATGCCGTAACGTTCTAAAATCGTGTGGCCGGTTTGTGCTTTAAATTGCGCGAAAGTGTCGGGTAAAAGCGGCGCAGAACCCGATACAAAAAGGCGCATGGTTTGGCAAATTTCTGGGTTGAATTGCGGGTCTTGCAGGAGTCGAACATAGTAGGTCGGTACCCCCATCATCACACTCGAACGCGGCAAGGCTTCTTTGATTTGATCGTGATCGAATTTAGGCAGAAAAATCATTTTACTGCCGTTCATTAAGGCCAAATGGCTGGCGACAAATAAACCGTGTACATGGAATATCGGCAGACAATGCAATAAAACGTCCTTTGCTTGCCAGGCCCAAACTTCGGACAAAATTTTTGCGTTGGAACTTAAATTGCCGTGGCTGAGCATCGCCCCTTTGCTGCGACCCGTGGTGCCGGAAGTGTAGAGTATGGCCGCTAAGTCGTTCGCGTTAGAGTGTCGCGTTTCAAAT
This sequence comes from Oxalobacteraceae bacterium, assembly GCA_023259175.1. Lineage (GTDB taxonomy): Bacteria > Pseudomonadota > Gammaproteobacteria > Burkholderiales > Burkholderiaceae_D > Undibacterium. The sequence goes on from JAHFQV010000031.1 coordinate 26,613, forward strand.
TCATTTGGATGCGCGGCGGCCGCTTGTAAGAGGCTGCTGTCTTTGAATGGGGTTGTGCGGTTGGCGAGCGTAAAGACATGCGCGACTTCGTATTGCAAGGCGAGTTTTGAAATCTGTGTGAAACGATCCGGCGTGCAGACCACGACAGAGGCTTGCGCATCCTGCATAAAATATGCGATTTCGGCCGACTGGTAAGCCGTATTGAGTGGGACGAAAACCAAACCCGCCCGTAAGCAAGCCAAATAGAGCATCAGCGCTTCGGGTGATTTTTCAACTTGCACTAGAATTCTGGCACCCGGCGGGAGTCCTAGCTGCTTGAGCAAATGTGCGATTTTCGCGCTACCGCTTCGCATGTCTTGCCAGGTGTAATAAAGCTGATCGTGGGTTTCGATGCAGCAGCTTTGATGATCGCTTGGAAAGCCTAGTTCGAGTTGAGCATATAAATTCGGGTTCATCATTCTCAAATTATTTTCCCGTAAAAACTGGAATTTGCTTGGCTAGAAAACCCATCACACCTTCCTGATAATCTTGGGTTTCGAGGAAGGAGAATGCTTCGAGTTGTTCTTGATCATTTAATCGTTCGGGGACAAAGCTCAAACGGCGGATGAATTTTTTATTCAGGCGTGCAGCGAGCGGGGCGCCTTGTGCGATGCGTTTTGCTGTTTCTAGGGCTTCTTGTGCCACATCGCCAGCAAGTCTTTGCACCAAGCCGCGCTCTTTCGCTTCCAGACCATTGAGGATGCGACCTTCTAATAAAATTTCAAGCGCGACGGCTTTGCCAGTTAAGGATAAAAGACTTTGCAATTCTTTAGGTGCAAGCGGGAAGCCTAATTTGTTGATGGGGATGCCGAAGCGGGCATACGGCGAAGCGATACGGATGTCGCAGGAAATCGCAATTTCCAAACCGCCACCGACGCACACACCTTCGATGGCCGCGACCACGGGATGGCGACATTCGGTGATCGCGTTTAAGCTCGCCGCGATGGTCTGATTGTGGTAACGCATGCCATCGGCCAGTGTGTTGCGCACAGTGGCAAATTCTTGTACGTCAGCCCCGGATGCAAATTGCCCATGTGCGCCGCGAATAATAATGCAACGCAAATCTTCATTGGCATGGAGTTCTTTAAAATGCAGGGTGAGCGCATTCCACATATCCATGTTGATCGCGTTTAAACAGCTGGGATTTGAGATCGTAACAAAGGCGAACTGATCTTGAATTTCACAAAAAATTTCGGACATGATTAACTCCGTTTGGAACGATGGTTTTGTCCAGGTTTTTTTCCGAAATACGACCAGAGTAAAAACGTAGCGCCGACTAAAATCATAGGCAGGGACAAAAGTTGACCCGCTGAAAGCGTAATCCCAAAGGCAGATTTTTCATAATCAGGGGTGCGGAAATATTCGGTAAAAAAGCGCGCGCAGCCATACAGCAGTACGTACAAAGAGCTCACCGCTAAGGGAGGTCTGGCTTTGCGGGCGAAGAACCAAATGATGATAAATACGAGTACGCCATCGACCAGCATTTGATACAGCGGGGATGGGTGAACCGGGTCCACAAGGCCAGGCCAATGCATGGCCCAAGGCAAGTCGGACGAAGCAATGCGACCCGGTAGTTCGTGATTGATGAAGTTGCCGAAACGCCCGGCGGCATAACCCAAAGGCACTAAAGGCGCGATGAAATCATAGACGCTGGAGATCGGCATTTTGGCTTTGCGGGCCCATAAAAACATCGCAATGACGACACCGAGAAATCCACCGTGATAAGACATGCCGCCATGCCAAACCATGAAAATTTCTTGTGGGTTGGCGAGAAAAAATTGAGGTTGATAAAATAGGACTTCGCCCAAACGGCCACCGAGCACCACGCCAAGTACACCGTAAAATAACATATCGTCGATGTGTTCCCGCGTCCATTTTTGCGCAGCGATATGGGGCAAACCTAGCCGAATTCGTCCCAAAATAACAAATTGAGTGAATGCCAGCAAATACATAATGCCGTACCAATGAATAGGCCAGCCAAAAACGTGAAAGGCGACTGGATCAAAATTGGGGTGTTCTAACATGGGCTTACAGTCTCTAAAGTTTTTAAGGTTTCTAAGAAGGCACTCAGCACAGGTGAAGCATGCTCACGTCGCCAAGCTACTCCGATTTCAACTGGCGCACCTGCTTGCGCCAAGGGTAAATAACGCACACCTGGGCGCTGTAAATTGGAAACCGAAGCGGGAACCAAGGACATTCCCAAGTTGGCCGACACCAAAGCGACTATGGTTTGCATTTGTATCGCCTCTTGTGCGATCACTGGCGTTAAGCCTTGCCTATGAAAATAGCCGAGTATCGTATCATGTAATGCGGGTGCAATTTTGCGAGGAAATAAAATTAAAGCTAAATCTTGGTAGCTAGCCAGTTGCGTCGGTCGCGGACGGCCTGCAGCGCTTTCCGGAATGGCGAGCAGCAAAGGTTCTAGTCTAAGGCGTTGATAGTCTAGCTGTGATTCGAGTGCCAGTGGCATGGGTGGTATCAGAAAGCCTAAATCGATTTCACCACGTTCAAGCAGACCCCACTGCACGTCGCTGGTGGCTTCCTGTAGTTGAAACTGTACATCTGGAAATTGCTGGCGAAAGCGCGAAAGGCTAGGTGGCAAAACGCTATAGTCCGCAATCGAAATAAAGGCGATGCGCAAGACGCCGGTTTCGCCTTTCGCGGCTCTTAGTACCAGATGCGGAATTTGCTCTGCCTGTGCCAGTAGACGTTGGGCTTCGGGAAGCAATGCTTGCCCCGCTGCGCTTAATTCAATATGACGTGTTGAGCGTCTAAATAGTTCGACACCGAGCTGGGCTTCTAGGTGCTGAATTGCTTGCGAAAGCGGTGGCTGCGTCATATGTAGGCGCAATGCCGCACGGCCAAAATGACGCTCCTCGGCGACGGCAAGAAAATATCTGAGTTGACGTAAATCAGGTGGCATGGCTTTTTTTAAGCTTACATCTTGCTTACTTTTTACCTTCTTTAAAATTGCGCTTGAGACGTTCCTTACGCATTTTTTCGTGGTGCAGTTCATCTTTATGTTTGTCTAGACCCAGCATGCGTTCGAAAAATTCAAACCATAAAAAAGCAAAGACCGCCAAGCCGACGATCCACCACCAAGAAAAGTCCTGCATGAAACCGACTTCGGCGAATTTTAATGCGGTGAGTATGACTAATGGGATGATGAGGTACATGATCATTTCCTAAATAAAAGGGGTTGACACAGCGTCGTCAAAGCCAGAGATGTTTGCTTTTCCCCCTTTGCTAGCGAACCAAAAACGCGGAGAAAATTTCAACTCCCTTTGCGCGCTGGCCTCGGTGTCTTCGTCGTGGGCAGCGAATGGATCACCGCTAGTTGGGGGCGATACTGTGTTAGTCCTCAAATGAAGTGGACGCTTAACTTGCAATCATAGCATAGTGCAAATGTGCTCAGTTGCAGATGAAAGCGTGTAAAATATCCACACATTTTTTATGGAGAATCGTATGAAGTCTTTGAATTGGGTCTTGCTAGGTTTAGTGCTTTGCACATCGTCAGCTGCGTTTGCAAATGTTGAGTTGGCGAAAGCGAAAAATTGTCTAGCTTGTCATAGTGTCGATAAGAAGATCGTAGGTCCAGCCTTTAAAGATGTGGCCAAAAAATACGCCGGGGATGCCAGCGCTGAAGCCAAACTGATCGCCAAAGTAATTAAAGGCGGAAGTGGTAATTGGGGTGCGGCAGCGATGCCACCGAACTCGCAAGTGTCTGAAGCCGATGTCAAGGTTTTAGTTAAATGGGTTTTATCGCAAAAATAACAGCGGTTTTGTTAGGATGAATGCGCGCTTTCTTAGGTCTATCGACCAGCTAAATTTTAGGCGCGCATTGATGCTCAGAAGTTTTCGATTCTTTTATATCACGCTCGTTTTTAAAATCGAATAATCAGCAGACTATGTGACTAAGTGATTCTGTGACTATGGCTAAAATTCAGATACTCGATAAGCTTGATCGAAAATTGCTTAATCTGCTGCAAAAAGATAATCAGACACCGACTCGGGTACTGGCGGAGAAACTACACATTTCGCAGCCGACTTGTTTGCGCCGCATGAAAGCATTGCAGGATTCGGGTGTGATCAGCGCGAACGTGGCGATGGTCGATCCGTTTTCCATCGGTTACGGTATGTTGGCTTTTTTGGAAATTTCACTGTCCAATCAATCCGATGAACATATGCGAAATTTCGAGTCGTGTATGAGTCACGAACCAGAAGTGATGCAGTGTTATTTCGTTTCTGGTGAGATCGATTATTTTTTGGTGATCCACGTCGTTGATATGGAAGCCTATTACCAATTTGTGCGCCGGGCGATTTCAGGCTCGGGCAATGTACGCCATTTTCACTCGCGCTTTCCAATGAAGCGCGCGAAATTTTCAACTCGAATTGTCTTCGACGAAAAAGCCGCTGAGTTGAGTGTGCGGGTCGGACGTAAATAAATCTTTTAACGCTCTTATTTGCGCGACTGTAGTTTGGAGAGTTCCTGATTAACTGCACGCGTGACCACCTCTTGTAAGCTCTGTTTGAGCCCCGATCGTATTTCGTCGGCAAGTTGATCAACTGCGGTTTGCAAGACTTCCGCCAAGCTGTCTCTTACCCTGTGTTCTAAGACGAAGTCAACCCGGGTCAATACTTGCTTGAGCACGTTTTCTCTTAGCTTCATTTCCATCGCCTCAAAGTCTTCTGCGCTCAGCACCAATGCGTCTTGCGCCACCGGCGTGAGCTCTAAAACGGTTTCCGCATTAAGACCGGTTTTAACTTCGGTCATGGGCTGAATTGGTGTGGGCGTTGGATTGGTTTTGGTAACTGCGATAGCTGGGCCGACAGCGATGGTTTTAGGTAAGCTAGTTTCGATTTTGTTGGCTTGTAAAATTTCAGTTAATACTGGAATGCTAGCGTCGATTTGATCATTCATGAGGCACCTACGTTGGTGTGTGTGACAGTGTGACCTTGTCGTTGGTATTGGCGATAACGTTCTCGCCCTAATTGTGCATCGTTTTCTTCCATCGAAATAATTTCGATCACGCGTTGAAAATCCTGTGCTTGCGCTGGAGTGTTTTGGCTGAGGTTGATTAAGATTTCTTTGTGCGGCAAGTCTAGCGCAAGGCTCTGCGTCAAGATGATGGGTGTTTGCGGCGCTAAATCATCGTTAGCGAAAACATGCGGCAAAAAATCAGTGGCTGAAAATGACCATAAGGCCTCGTCTAACATTTGCCCTTGCGCTTGATCTTGAACCAGCAAAACGATTTGATGTTGCGCAGCACGTACTTTGCGCGATAAGCGGCAGGCGTACAGTATTTTGTCTTGAACTTGAGTATGAAAATCGACGCGTAGGCTCATAGTGATGGTGGGCTCAATTGATCCGTGAAGCGGACGATCAAAACCGGATACCTGTAGGCGAAACACTGCGCGGCACAATGGTATCGCTGGCTTTGGGCTCTTCTTTTTTTGCGGTCGCCGGACTAGGTGCGGCTGGCTCTGGGTCGGGATAACGATATTCTTTGGGAAGTACACTGTTCTCAGGATAGCCTGCTTTGCTTAATGCATCGCGCCATGCTGGGCTTTCAAAGCCGATGAATTTGGCTCTATTGATCATCAAGGACGGTACTTGACTATCACCAGTCGCGAGTTTGAGTTGTTGAATATCTTCATTGCTTTTGACGGTCTTTTCGAAAAAGGGAATACCGTTTTGTTTTAGCATAGAGCGCGCATCATTACAGGCGGCGCAGTTGCTAGTGGAGTAGAGTGTGACGGGATTTTTACTGCTTGCCAGTTCTAATTCTGGCGGAAGTTTGACATTTGAAATGCTGCCCGAGGTATTTAAGCCTTTGCGCGTGACCGTCTTCACGTTGGACGGTGGGGGCGTATCACTGAAGACTGTTTTTCCATTCGGCCCCACCCATTTATAGACTTGCGCCTGGGCTGTTAAGGTCAGTAATCCTAGGCATGAAGCTAAGCATAAGCATGAAGCTAAGCATAAGCTGCCGCGCAGGAGTGCCCATGCAGAAAACGGTTTTGTAGGATGATCGTAAGCTTTCATTGACTTTCTTTCGTTCATAAATAAATTGAGCTTAACTGGGTCTAGTTGAGACTAACTGCCATGGTCGCTCATGCCATTATGGCGTAATAAGGCATCGATGCTTGGTTTTCTTCCCCGAAAAGCGACAAAGGAATCGAGGGCGGGGCGTGAGCCGCCCATTTCCAATACTTCTTTCTGGAAGCGTTGTCCGACTTCCCGCGAGAGCGTACTACCTTCTTGGTCGGCCGCTTCTTCAAATGCGCCATAGGCATCGGCAGAAAGCACTTCAGCCCATTTGTAGCTGAAGTAGCCAGCCGAATAGCCGCCCGAAAAAATATGGCTAAAGGCATGTTGGAAGCGATTGAATTCAGGCGGCATCAGCACAGTGACTTCGTCGCGGACTAGGCGCAAGCAGTTGGCCACCGTCTGTTCGTCGACGGCATCGGTATGACAATGCAAGCGCATATCAAACAGCGAGAATTCCACTTGTCGCAAAGTCTGTAATCCAGACTGGAAATTTTTTGCTGCAATCATTTTGTCGTACAGCGCACGCGGCAAAGTCTCGCCACGGGTGCTATGTGCAGTCATCTCTTGCAAGACATCCCATTCCCAGCAAAAGTTTTCCATAAACTGCGAAGGAAGCTCGACCGCATCCCATTCCACGCCAGAAATACCGGATACGGATAATTCATCGACTTGTGTGAGTAAATGGTGCAGCCCGTGTCCAAATTCATGGAATAAAGTGATGACTTCGTCGTGCGAAAAAGTCGCCTCTTTTTCGATTCCATCAACCATCACGGGTGCGCTGAAATTACAAATGAGATAGGCTGCGGGTGTTTGTAGTTGTCCGTTTCTGATGCAACGACCGCGCGCATCGTCCATCCATGCGCCACCGCGTTTGCCAGGTCTTGCGTAGAGGTCGGTGTAAAAATGGGCAATGACTTGGCCTTCTTTTTCGACGCGGTAAAACTTGACATCGGGATGCCAAACGCTGGCTTGGCCCTGCACAATATCGACACCGAATAGGCGGTGAATAACGGCGAATAAGCCGGTGCGAACTTGTTGCTCAGGGAAGTATTGTTTGAGTTCTTGTTCGGAAAAAGCGTAACGCTGTTCGCGTAATTTTTCTGATGCGTAGGTCGTATCCCATGCCATTAAATCTGCAATACCCAACTCGTCACGGGCAAATTCTTTAAGCTGTTTTAAGTCTTGTTCCGCATAGGGGCGCGCACGTTGCGCTAGATCGAGCAGGAAGCTTTCAACTTGTTCCGCACTTTCGGCCATCTTGGGTGCGAGCGAGACTGCTGCGAAATGTGGATAGCTTAAAAGTTGCGCTTCTTCCTGGCGCAAACTTAAGAGCTCGCGCATCACGGCACTATTATCCCATTCGGGGTGTCCCGCTAATTCCGACGCTTTGGTGGCGTTGGCGCGATAGACAGTTTCGCGTAAAGCGCGGTTTTGCGCAAACTGTAAAATTGGGAAATACGAAGGAAAATGCAGGCTAAATTGGTAGCCCGTTTTGCCCGCATCTTGGGCCGCATTCGCCGCCGCTTGGATGACATCTTCGGGCAGACCCAGTAATTGCGCGGGGTCGTCTACCTGAAACAGACCTGCATTGGTCGCATCGAGTACGTTTTCTGAAAACTGTGTGGCTAAGGCCGCCTGTTTTTCTTGAATTTCGCCAAAGCGTATTTTTTGCTCGGCATCGAGTTCTGCACCCCCCAACTTAAAATCACGCAAGGCATTTTCTACGATGCGTTTTCGTGCGAAATTAAGTTGTTCAAATTCAGGACTATTTCTTAAAGTACGGTAATGGGCGTACAGGTGTAAATTTTGCCCAAGCTCAGTCCAAAATTCGGTGACTTTACTCTGATTTTCATTGTAAGTTGCGCGCAGCTCGGGCGTGTCGCAAACGGCGTTTAAATGGCTGGCGATACCCCAAGCACGCGAAAGGCGTTCCGTAGCCATCTCCAATGGACTGACAAAATATTCCCAGCTTAGATCGCTCACTTCGCCTTCAAATTGCGTCACCACAGCGCGCGCATCGGATAAAAGTTGATCGATGGCTGGACTTAAATGCAGAGGGCGAATTTGATCAAAATGCGGTAGATCGCGCATGTCGAGCAAGGGATTTTGTAGCGCGTTCATAGGTTTCTTTCGGCGGCTTCTATCGTGTTGACCAGTAACATCGTGATGGTCATTGGACCCACGCCACCCGGAACTGGCGTGATGTAGCCAGCGACTTCTTTGACATTCGCGTAGTCCACGTCGCCGCAGAGTTTGCCATCATCATCACGATTCATACCTACATCAAGCACGACCGCCCCGGGTTTCACCATGTCGGCAGTGACAATATTTCGTTTGCCCGTAGCGACCACCAAGATATCGGCATTGCGCGTGTGCGCACCCAAGTCACGGGTTTTCGAATTGCAAATAGTGACTGTCGCGCCTGCTTGCAAGAGCAGCATGGCTTGCGGCTTGCCGACAATATTGGACGCGCCGACCACGACGGCATTTGCGCCACGTACGGGATAATTAATCGCCTCTAACATTTTCATCACGCCATAAGGTGTGCAAGGCCGAAACAGTGGTTGTCCCGTCATCAGCAAGCCCGCGTTACTAATGTGGAAGCCGTCTACATCTTTTTCGGCCGCAATGGCTTCGATGACTTTGTTGGCATTGATATGCGCTGGTAGCGGCAATTGCACCAGAATGCCATTGATTTTTGGATCGTGATTTAAACGGTCGATGTGGGCCAATAGCGTCGCTTCGCTTAAATCAGCATCGTATTTTTCGAGTATAGAATAAAAGCCGCAGTCCTCGCAGGCCTTCACTTTGTTGCGCACATAGACTTGTGAGGCAGGATTTTCACCGACCAATATTACGGCAAGGCCGGGCTGCTTGCCTTGTGTAGTTAAAGCAGCCGCTCTTTGACTGACTTCTTGACGAATTTGTTGAGAAAGGGCGGTGCCACTGATAATTTGTGCGGTCATGATGAGGGCGTAAATACGCGGAAATGGTCTTGACCGACATTATAAACCGAGAAGTGACAAGTAAAGACCTGCGTGCCAGGGGTGATTGTGAATCTAAAACCTCTCAACACAGAGGCACAGAGGCACAGAGGGAGATCAAGAGCTTAGGATTTTGGTTTATTTCTTTGAAATTTTAATGAATTTCTCTGTGTCTTTGGCCGCAGAATTCCGCTTGGCTATATTGAGCGGTCTGTTACTTTGATCTGGCTTCATGCGATTGCCCTGTCGCGCTCCCGTAGCAAGATTCAAATTTTTGAAATTGATTTCGCAAGGGGTAATTCCCGTAAGCATATGGAGAAGGTGAATTATCCCAATGAGGTAGATGAAACCTTGGGTACAAGTCGTGGCTTAAGTTTCGGCGTTTAGCTTTCGCTGTTCTTTGTACAGTCGACGAACAATTGACTGTATGAGGAAGTGTCGATAGGAAATCCAGATCGCGAAAAGGAAGAAAAAACTTGGGTAGACCATTAGAATGATACGCCTATCGTAGAACTTGATGATCTGGGTTAGAAGTAGATATCCGAGCAGAACCCCACTAGCGCAAAAGAGTGCATAAACCACACGCGCGGATTTTGTTTTTGATGCGAGTACTTTAGCTTGCGCCAAGATTTTTTGATGTTCATTGTCGGTTTTGGGCTTAGGCTTGTACCATCGCGCTCCCTGCAAAATAACATCACCTGCCGCTTGCGCTTGTTTTTTGTCGAGCATTTTGGGGGCTTCCTGTTTTTTTGAGT
>JAHFQV010000221.1 GCA_023259175.1 Oxalobacteraceae bacterium
CACCGACTTGATCCGTGCTGAGTCCTAAGCCGCCCACACTCCTAGCCGCTCTTAGGAACAAGGGACCGATGGTTTGAATTTGTCCTTCGCCCGCACGAAATAAAATGATGAAGATGATGCCGAGCCAGATGTTGGGCTTTTTAAAATAATCAATGATGATTTCAGAGAGCGCGCCAAATACTTCCTCGGCCGATTTTGCGTCAACATTGCTCGGTGTCGTTGGAAGCGACCATAGATGATAAGCAGAGAGGACGATCATGAGTAAGCCGAGCAAACTAAATACCACTAGCCAAGCGGTCGGTACCGAGGCAATTTTTTCTAGATGTCCCGCCAAAACGAGAAGGCCGCCAAGTGAAATAAATTTTGCGGCATTATAGAAAGCGCCTTGCCAACCGGCGTAGGCGGCTTGTTGTTTGGCATTGAGGTTGGAGATATAGAGGCCATCTGCAACAATGTCGTGACTGGCCGAAGCGATGGCGACGAGCCCCAAAAAGCCCAAAGTAATAAAAAAATAGCTGTTCGAATTCATCGCAAAAGCGACACCTGCTAAGCAAAGTCCCCCCATCAGTTGGAACAGCAAAACAGGATATTTTTTTGTTTTGGTCAGTTCCATGAAAGGACTCCACAAAGGTTTGAAGACCCAAGCAAAGCCAATTAAATTCGTCCAAAACGCAATACCTTCGTCGCTGACACCCATGCTTTTATACATTTGTCGTGCGACGATCATGACCGCAAAATATGGAAGCCCTTCAGCGAGATAAAGTGTAGGAACCCAAGTGATGGGCGAGCGTTTTGCTTGGCTGTCTGTGGTCATGATGTGTTTCTCGGAAGGGTCAAGGAAATCCTAAAAGAATCTAAAAGCGGCTACGCTGCGAAGCAAAAGCTATGCAAAAACGATGCAAAAACAATGCGGACATATCTGCGCAGATTGTGCGAGCGTGTGACAACATACCGTCTCAATAAACCTAGGTCAACTGGTTTTGTAAAAATAAGTCCACTTAACTACCAATAAGCAACAAGCTGTATTTATTTTGTGTTAAATTGATGCGTTGACACAGAATGTAATTGTTGATTTTAAGCAGTAAAATTAAAATTCGCTCAATGCGTGCTTTTGGAATGGAGTTTTAAATGAGTGGTATTAGTTCTGGGAGCAGTGAAGCGGTCTCCGCTGTGAGTGCAACTGCAAAAAAAATCCGGTTTAACTCGGTCGATGCCCTGCGTGGATTGACGGTCGCCGCGATGCTGTTGGTGAATAATGCGGGGGACTGGGATCATGTGTACGCCTTCCTTGAGCACGCAAGTTGGCATGGCACCACACCTGCCGATTTCATCTTTCCTTTTTTTCTGGTGATCGTCGGCGTATCTCTGCAATTGGCTTTGGGCTCGCAGATTGAAGTTGCGCAAGACCGCTGGCCTTTAGCGCGCGGCGTGATTTTGCGTGGCGTGCGCATCATCGCGCTGGGCGTGTTACTACACTTGCTTTCACAATACCTGATACCTGGGCGTGGCTTTCGGCTGTTTGGTGTTTTGCAGCGCATCGGTCTGTGTTTTATGGTGGTTGGATGCTTGATTATTTATCTGCGTTCATGGCCCGTGCAAATTGCGATTTTCTGTGCGACTTTGCTGGCCTATTGGGGATTGCTTGTGACAGGTGGGTCCTTGGAACCGCATCTCAATTTAGCCGATAGGCTCGATACTTTTTTACTGGGCTCATGGGCGTATAACTTTGATGTAAGCACCGGCTTAGCACAGGAGCCTGAGGGTTTGCTATCAACGCTGCCCGCGATGATGAGTGTTTTATTGGGATGTTTTGCAGGACGCTTTTTACGTGATGGACAATTGCTGCGTTTAATACTGGTGGGTGTTGCTGCGCTGATCGTGGCCTATTTTTGGTCCTTCATTTTTCCATTGAATAAGCAATTGTGGACTTCCTCTTTTGTTTTATGGACTGGGGGTTTCGCTTTACTCGCACTAGCCTTAGCGCATTATCTAATCGACCGCAATCACGCCCCCGCATTGGGTATCAGTTTTGGTGTGAATGCAATCGCAGCCTATGCCGGCGCATGGATCGCAACCTGCGTATTGGCGGCGACAGGCGCGATGGAGTTGATCTACGGTGGATTTTTTAAACCACTGATCGCACCAAGCCTAGGAAACGAATTCGCGTCCTTCTGTTTTGCAGCCAGCTTTACCAGTGTATTCGGGGTCTTGATGTGGGTGTTAAGACGTAAAGGATGGCGTTGGTCGATTTAGAGGTGCGCGCAAGGAAGCGGTAGTTTGATCGCTGATGGGATACAAAAAAAATTCGTGTCGAAAGTGGGGTGTCAATAGCATATAACCCACGCCTGTGATGTGAGACATTGAATCAATTTAAGCTGACCCTATTGATTTTCCTTTGATTTGGAGGGCGGCCGAGTGGCTGTTTTCTACTCTACCCTTTGATTTGGATTTGTGATTTGGAGTGGCGAATTCGTGACCAAACATACCACGCCGGAAAGAGCAAAAAGAACCAAAGTGGGATGACAAAGTATGGCACCCACAGAATTACAGCAGGACTAATCCACACCAAGTACGGAAGGGTAAGAATTGCACCCGCTATTTCAGAAAACGCAAAACCATTGCATTGAACATAAAACCATAGGGCATTGGTGAGGTAACACCCACGTTCAAGGTGGCCCACAGTTTCAAAAGAGGGTACCCAGAATTTATTCACAACGATTCCACCGAGCAGAACCGTCCAAAGTGTCAGCGAAATGCCTAGCAAGCTGGCTCGCCAATAGCGTAATTTCATCTTCGCCTCAACGCCGAGCCGACCAGCGCAAAGCGTCTGTGTCGAGGGCCAATTTAAATGGATGATGCATTTCCCGCTCCTAAAACTACCGGTGATATTCTTTGATCAGGCTTTCAACAGGGATGCCAAGCCCTGAATGTA
>JAHFQV010000123.1 GCA_023259175.1 Oxalobacteraceae bacterium
ACTATTTATTTCGGAAACCATTCAAACTGATTTGAATATATTTGCCTTTGGTGGGGTGTACTAATGTTTCCCGCTAGCTTTCCGGTTCCTGTTGGAGCTAAATCTCTGACGATCACGAATTCCACTGTGATGCAACCTATACCCGGTGCGTCGATGTACATGATCGACCTTATAGGTGGTGGTGGTGGTGGTGGTGGTGGTGAGGGGCGAGCCGCAGGAAACATCCGGCTTGGCGGATGTGGCGGTGGTGGTGGTGGGAAGAATGGAATCATCATACCTGCGTCAATGTTCACAACAGCAGTACAAATCCTTATTGGGGCTGCGGGGCTTGGCGGGGCGGGAGGGACTGCTGCTGGGGGTACTAATGGGACTGCTGGTGGAAACACATCATTTGGCACGCTAGGCACTGCATATGGAGGTGGGCTGGGCTATGCTCCAACAGGCTCAAGCGGTAGTGGCGGTGGCGGCGGCGGTAGCGTGGCTGCTGGGACTAATGGGTCTAGTTCTTATACAGCCGCTCAATCTGAGCCTTTAGTGACTATGGCGACTACTAGCGCCAACGTATTTTCTGGCGGAGCCGGTTCTTGCGGCGCTCTAGATGTATCAACAACGCCAAACGGGTGCGCTGAATTTGGGGGTGGCGGAGGTGGGCAGCAATTTAGTGCTGGTAATAACCCGTCAAATGGAGGTAGTTCTAGGTTTGGTGGATGCGGCGGCGCTGCTGGCGGCGTATTAACTGCTGCTAATGCAGCGCTTAACGGACGTGACGGTGGCAAGTTGGGACTTTACACTGCTGGCGGCGGCGGTGCTGGTGGCACTGGGACGGCGGGAGCGAACGGAAGCAATGGTGTTTCAACTGGTGCAGGTGGCGGAGGTGGCGCGCCTAACACGGCTGGAACTGGCGGTGCTGGTGGCAAGGGCGGAAATTATGGCGACGGCGGCGGTGGTGGTGGCGGTGGGACAAACGTTGGCGGCGCTGGCGGAGACGGAAAACAAGGTGTTGCAATTATTTACTGGTGGTGAAAATGAGATACGCAATCATTAAAGATGGCCAAGTGGTGAACATTGTTGTGAGCAACGGTGCTTTATCTACTGACTGGGTGGAGGTTGATCATACGGTGAATGTCACTGATTTGTTCGATGGCGAGAACTTCACAAAAATGGTAATCCCAGAAATTGTTGCTGGCGTTATTGTGGAGGAAGTTCCATAATGTTTGTACCCGTTAAAAATATTGGAAGTATAGGCGTAATCAAGGATTTATCAGTCCATGAATTGCCTATTCAAGCTTTCACAGATTGCAAGAATATACGATTCTTGGACGGGTACGCGTCTCAATTTTTTGGACATGGGGAAGTTTATAATTCCCCGACTTATATACCTCAACACGTAGCCCCAGTGATCATCGCTGGGGCGAGGTATTTTATTTATGCAACGGCCTCGAAACTATTCGCTGTCACTAATACGGGTGGGGCATCGGTGCATACCGATATTTCTCACGTAACGCCTAGAACTGGCGTGGTGAATAGCTGGACTTCAACAACACTATCTGGCGTGCCAGTATTTAATGCTGGCGATGGTAAAGCGCCGATGTCTTGGGATTTGAACCTTGCCAATAAATTTATTGATCTCGCAAACTGGCTACCTTCAATGTCTTGCAAGTCACTTCGGGCATATAAGGTATTTCTTATTGCGCTCAATGTATCAAGATCACCGCGACAAACGATTTCAACGATTACCAGAGTAGGCACTACTGCGACACTAACGACAGCCTCTGCACATGGCTTATCTACCGGTAACACGGTTTATATTACGCAAGCGACTCCAAGCCAATACAACGGCACATACACCATCACGGTGACCGGTGGGACGACATTTACCTATGTAATGGCAAGTGACCCGGGCGCTAGTGCAACAGGGGGGATATTATTTGCTGGGACAGCCGTGGAAAACTCTCGATTGGTGAAGTGGAGCCATCCAGCAGACCCGGGAGCGGTTCCGACCTCATGGGATGAGGCAGACCCAACGAAAGACGCGGGCGAAGTTGAATTATCCGACGGAGGCGACCCGATTATAGACGGGTTACAGCTTCGCAATTCATTCATGATCTACAAGGAAAAATCAATCTATCGAATGGATTATATAGGAGGAAGTTCGGTATTTAGATTTGAGCAAGTGATCGGCACATCAGGGGCATTGAATAAAAATTGTATCGTTGAAATCGACGGAAATCATTTGGTGCTAACTGGTTCGGACGTAATTATCCATGACGGGCAGAATCCTACTTCCGTTTTGGATAAGCAAACGCGCAGATTTTTGTTTTTGAATATCGACGTGACGAATATCGGAATGTGCTTTGTTTTCAAGAATCCTTACTTCAATGAGGCATTTATTTGCTACCCATCCATCGGCGCGACTTCGTGCGATTCCGCGATGGTTTGGAACTACAAGGACAGGACTGTTTCGTTTAGGGATATGCCGAATATCAATCATGCTAATTTCGGCGCGGTTGATAATGGATTGCAGGGAAATTGGAACCAAGACCCTGCACCGTGGAGTTCGGATTTAACCTTGTGGGATGGTGGGGATTTTGTACCATCTACGCAACGCGTTATTATGGCGGCGAATGATTTAAAACTTTATTTGCTGGATGCGTCAAGCTCATTTGACGGGTCTTTGCCAAGCGCTTATTTGGAGCGGATAGGGCTATCATTTGATGACCCTGAGTCAATCAAGATGATCAAGGGCATTCGGCCACGCATTACCGGTAATGTTGGTGATACGGTGACGATCTCGGTAGGGTGGAGCAATGACCCTTATGCGACACCGACCTATTCGGCAGTGATGACGCACACGATAGGCTCGACGATACAGAACGATTGTTTTGTGTCTGGACGCTATTTATCCTATAAAATATCGACAGGGACAGCTTATCAATGGCGACTCGATTCGCTCGAATTTGAAATTGAAAATATGGGGGCATGGTGAGAACGCCGAACCTTGGAACGATGAATTACTCGGCCGGGCAATTGCCGACCAACCCAGAAGACTTGATTCGATTTCTGCAAACAGAATTGATCAAGATTCAATCGGCACTGGAATCGTTGTCCGCTGGTCACGTTGACGCGGTGTATGCCTCACCCAGAAAGCCTAGAGAGGGTGATTTTAGATTGGCAGACGGAACACAATGGGACCCGGGTTCAGGCAAGGGTTTTTATGGGTACTATAATTCAGCGTGGCACTTATTAGGATAAGAAAATGGGACTACTCGACAACATGCCGCAACCGCAGCAAATGGGCGGATTGCTAGGAGCGCAAGGGATGCCCCCACAAGGGATGCCGCAGCAGGGATCGCCTTCACAAGGGGCTGGTATAGATCAAAATCAAAAAATGATTGCGATGACTGTAGGCAAAGAATTGGTCTCCAACCCAACTCAAAAAGGAGTTGAAAATGTAATTAAACTATTAAATAGTTCAGGTTCTCAAGAGGCGCAAAAAATAATTGAACCGTTAATGAAAATGGCAGACAGCCCAGAACATATAAAAATGTTCGGAGAATCTATTTTGCAAAAGGTTCAAAATGTTTGAGCTAGCAAAAAAAGAAACGTTTTTTACGGCAACGCAGGGGAAAAGTAGGGACGACCTTCGCGACATGATTTTTAAGCTTCAAGAAGACATGATCACGATGAAAAATAATGGCGAATTAACAGACCTAGATTTTCCTGTTGAGCACTTTTTTGCGCCGCATGTTTATGCTAGGCAAATGATGTTGCCAGAAGGCGGTTTAATAGTTGGTAAAATACACAAACATTCGCATGTGAATATTATTTCAAAAGGACATTGCTATGTTTTAACAGATAACGGTGCTGTAGAGCTAAAAGCGCCCTGCACTTTTATATCAGAAGCCGCTACAAAGAGAGTTGTTTTGGTGATAGAGGAAACCATGTGGACTACTATTCACGCAACAGATGAAACGGATTTGGATAGGATTGAAAAATACGTCATCGCTGAAACATACGACGATACAAATATTTTCGATTTAAAGGTGGATATATGACTTGGGGAATGGTAGGCGCGGCTGCTGTGACAGTCGTCGGCGGGTATCTAAATAATAAAAGTGCAGCGAAAACAGCAAGCGAGCAGCAACAACAAATGCAAACGAGTCAAAATAAACTTGACCCGCGTATAGAAAATATTGTTTTCGGTGATTCTCAACGTCGCTTGAAGCCTGACGCAGTGCCGACAGGTGAAGACGCACGAGGTAGGCCTATCTACAAGGATAGTGACTACATCGAAGGCAATAAAGGACTTCTCGACCGCTATCAAGGCTTCCTAAACCAAAAGCAGAGTGCGGGAGCCGATTTATATGGCAAGACAGCAGACGACTTTGCAGGTCTTAATGCCTTGACTGACATGAATGCGGTGCGGGACTCGTCCTATAAGCTGATGAATGGGAATCAAGCGCCACAAATGACAGCGGCGCAATCTGCGAATCCATCACGAATGCAAGCCGCGCAAGGGGTCGCCAATCAAACGGATTTGCCAACAGGGTACAATGTAACCAACGCAAATGCAGCGCGCGCCAGAGCGGCTACGGCTGGCGCATCCAATATGCAGTCGTCACAGATAAACGCGCCGGAGCAAAACTCATTAGGCTTGAAGGATGCTTACGATAAATTCATTAATGGCGAAAGCGGGAACAATCCGTATTTGACTGGGGCGATACAAAAAGGCATCAACCAATCGAAGACCGCATTTGAGAACATGCAGACCGATGCGACTCGAAACCTGACTGAAAATGTATTGGGTAATATCCGTGGCGGTGCGATTGCATCCGGCGGGTATGGTGGAAGTCGTCAAGGGCTTGCCGAGTCAAATGCGGTGAAGGACTTCTCTACCCAAATGGGTCGAGCAGTGTCGCAATTTGGGCAGAACAATACAGATTCGGCTGTTTCTGCACAAGCTGGGCAATATGGACAAGACCAATCAAATAAACTCAGTGCATTGGGGAATTTGAGCGCGCAGCAATACGGCGTTGCTTCGCAAAATGCGGCTATGCAGCAACAAGCAAACCAGTTCAATGCGGCGAATCAACAACAGGCAAATTTATTCAATGCAGGGAACAGGCAGCAAGCAAATATGACCAATGCTGGCAACCAACAACAAACAGGCATGTTTAACGCAGGCAATGCAAACGATGCTGCTAAAACCCAATACGGCGGCTTGCTTAGCACGAACATGAATAATACGGGTGCAAAAAATCAGTTTGGTATGGCGAATCTGAATAACCAACAAAATGCAAACCAGATCAATTATTCTGGCGACTTGAATAATTCTCAGTTCAATGCAGGATTGCAACAACAAGCGAATGAACGAAATCTAGGCGCTACGATGAGCACAAACGATATGAACTCGCGTAATGCTGTAGCTGGGTCTGGCTTGCTTCAAGGGCAGATGAATAACAACTATAATACGGCAAATGGCTGGAATAATTACGCGTTGAATAATGCAGGACAAGTGAACGGGTTATTAACGCCATATTTGAGCGCAAATAGCTCGAATACGCAGAGCCAACCGATGTACACAAACAATGGCGCGAACGCATTGGGATGGGCTTCATTAGGTCTAAAGGCATACGATATGTTTAAACCAGATAGATGGGACAATTGGGGACCGAAAGACGGACTGTGAGGATAAAATGGGACTATTAGACACGGCATTTCAGGACTACAGCGACCCTTATTTGGCATTTGCGCAGAAGATGTTTGCCGCTGGCGCGCCATCTACTCGACGAATCGGGCTGGGTGAAGCATTGGCTGGCGGGTTATCTGGTATTCAAGAATCGCGGAATCAGAATTCGTTATTTGCGCAAAAGAAATCACAAGATGATATTGCAATGCAATTAAGGCAAATGCAGTTAGGGCAATTGCAGCAACAGATGCAAGATTCTGAGGCGCAAAAAACTAGAGCAGCAGAATTGCCTAACATTATTCAAAAATTCGGCAATGATTATCAGGGCATGATGCGTGCAGGTGTCCCGCCTGAGTATGTCAAACAACTTGCAGATTCTCGTAATTACGGAATTAATAAGGTAGCGAGAGTGGAAGATGTTGCGGGTGATAATGGGTTAAAAGTAAAAAGAATGCTTGATGACTATGGCAATCCAGTAGGAACGGATTTGCCTGCATATGTGTCGCCAGTACAAGTTGATTCTGGGTCTAAAATTCAATTCGAAATTCCTCAAGCTGGTCTGTCAATAAATAAAACCGCAAGCCCTGACACTATACGAAATACAAATCTTGGATATGCGCAAATCAATTCTAGGCTTAATGGGTCAATCACACATGGAGTTGCTGGCTTAAGTAAAGATCAAAATGAAGCTCTTTTTGGAGAGAATGGAGCGGTAACAAATGGGCGACTTGACCCTAATAGAATTAACAGTAAAACAGCTTCTATTCTTGCAGATGCATATCTTCTGAATCCAAATACCGATATGTCAAAAATATCGGCTGATATTTCACTTAATAGGAATTCTTCATTCAGGCAGCGAGCTTTATCGGCGGAAATATTGCCGGAGGTATTGCAGAATATGGTGGATGCAGGTAAGAAAGTAGATTTTTCGAAAAACCGTACTATCGGGAAAATGCAACAATGGATGAAGGGCGAGTTTAATGATCCTGATTTAACTAGCTACATGGCTCAAAGAAACGATGCCTTAATGACGTTGGCGGGAGTTATGCGCCAAAATGGCATGACTGACATGGCTCACAGAGCCGAAACCGAGGCAGCTTCGCCAACAATGGACGGTGGTGCATTGGACGCTTGGATGGCGGCGCAAAATAAAGCATTGCAGCCAAGATTAAGAGTAAACCAAAGAATCACTAGGGATACTCCGCAACAAAATAATGCAACTAATGCGACTCAAAAACAAGTTGTAAAAACTGGAATGTACAATGGTAAAAAAGTTGTTCAATACGATGACGGGACGGTAGAGTATGTCAATTGACCCAAAAATGGTTAAGTGGGACGCTGCTCCAGAACATAACAATATCGACCCTAGAATGGTTAATTGGGTCGATGTACCTGCTGGGCAGAATCCACAATCAAAACTATATGCGCCAGACCAACAGCCTGCGCCACAATTCAACCCTCAAGACGTAGTTGATAATTTTATGCCGCTGTCTTACACGCTTCCCAAAAATATAGCTGCTGGCGGGCTGAATGCGCTTGGCAAAATTGGCGGATTTTTCATGAGGGGGCCTGATGCGTTGGCGCAAATAGCTGGCATAGAAAACGCATGGATTGGGCGCAATGATCGTCAACAAGTAATGCACGATACTGCTGTGAACGATCTTGGTGGCGACCCCAATAGTCTAGGGTGGAAGGGTGGCGGTCTGGCGGTTGATCTCGCGGCCACCGGTGGCACTGGTGGATTAATTACAAAAGGAGTATTAAAACTAGCGCCTAGCCTAGCTACATCAACACTAGCAGCGCCAATCCTAACGGCGGTCGAGACCGGTGGCGCGAGAAGTGGGGTATTGCCGACAGCAGTCAATGGGGCAAAGGCATTGGCACCTACATGGGGCGTAAGGGCTGCGGATTTAGGCTCACGGATGCTAGGCGGCGGAATCAATGGTGCGGCAAGCACAGCATTAACAGGTTCGGATAATATCGGCTCTGGCGCTGTAGTTGGTGCTGCGCTTCCAATGGCACTTTCCAGTCTTCTTGGATCAAGGCAGTATGGTTCCGAAGCTTTGAGAAGTGCAGCGGAAAGACTGATGAGAAGCACTTTAAAACCAAGCAAATCGGCTCTTATGAATGGCGATGCCGATACAGCCGTAAAAATGTTACTAGGTAATGGTATAAATGTAACTAAGGGCGGGGTTGATAAGCTAAACAACATGATAGAAGACCTAAACGGACAAATATCGAACAATATAGCCAATTCAACGGCGACGATAAATAAATCTGATGTCGCAAATAGTTTGTCTGGTCTTCGCGAGAGATTTACAAACCAAGTTGACCCACTGCCTGATTTAAATGCTATCCAAGGTGTATCGGATAGATTTGCTCAACATCCCTTATTAAGTGGTGATCAAATACCTGTTCAATTGGCGCAGAGCATGAAACAAGGAACATATCAGCAACTAGCAAAAAAATACGGGCAATTGGGTAGCGCAGATATTGAAGCCCAAAAGAGTTTAGCTAGGGGTCTAAAAGAAGGTATTGCAGATGCAGTCCCATCCATCGGTGGATTGAACGCACAGGAATCCCAATTGATAAAAGCTTTGAGCGTAACAGAGCAAAGAGTATTCCAACAGATGAATAATAATCCGCTTGGCCTCGCTGGATTGGCTAGCAATCCAAAATCTTGGGTTGCTATGATGGCAGATAAGAGCCCATTATTTAAATCGCTCATGGCTAGATCATTAAATTCAATTGGTAATTTAGTTCAAAACCCGCAATCTAAAGGCGGGTTTGTTTCTGGTTTGTTGGATAATCCAGATATTCAAAATGGATTAATTCAATTTCAAAGAAACGCGCCAGTGGCCTTCGATAATTACAAGTATTAGTTTTTTCAACCGCAAAAGAAGGGAAGTAAAATGAAGTCTATGACACAAAAATCGAAGGGTCTTTATGCAACAGCGTCCAAAAAGAAAGCTAATCGTCCTGCTGTGCCTCGTGGTAGCGTGCCTGACGAACCACCTCCTAAGCGCCCGCCTAACTCCTGATGGGCTAAAGTGGCAAGCACACGACGCAGAAATGCATATAAACCTTGTGCTTGCGATAGCGTACTGTATCTATGTAACATCATATCGAGAAATAGATAAGAAATGCGCGCTATTTGCTTGGCTAGGATTTGAAATCGTATCTATGTTTCAGAGTATAATTTTCGTATTTGGTATTTCGATTTCCAGAAACATATTGCCTTTTGAGATACTAGCCAGTGTTTTTTTTGTGTATTTTTATGCTTTCCGCTCATATAGCCACAAAAGTGACGAGATTGATGATGAGCACATTTTTTTGTGTAGGA
Source organism: Oxalobacteraceae bacterium (assembly GCA_023259175.1). Taxonomy (GTDB): domain Bacteria; phylum Pseudomonadota; class Gammaproteobacteria; order Burkholderiales; family Burkholderiaceae_D; genus Undibacterium. Next base: position 9,033 of record JAHFQV010000123.1, read on the forward strand.
AGAAGCCGAAGACTGTGCAAGGGGTTTTACTTAGCATGTTGACCCCCTCTGCAATGGGAGGCGTGGGGGTGTTTTACAAAGGTAGCATTTATCATTTTAGTGCTGGCGTATTGACTAAAAACAGATTTACGAATAACGATAACTATGTCGTAACTAGGCTGTATCGGCCGACGATAACGACCATTGACAAACTAGAGGGATTGATAGGGACAAAATGGACAATACGCCAAAACTGCTTGACGGTATTACTGTGGACAGCAAAGACGGGATCGCCGCTATTTCGCGC
>JAHFQV010000124.1 GCA_023259175.1 Oxalobacteraceae bacterium
CCATATAACGAAAACTCATCCGAGGGTGCGCGAACCGGATCAGGATATGCCTATCTCCCCCGATTTCCACACCGCTCTCGGGGTCAAGGTCAAGAATAAATTGGCAAGCCCAACGATAGCCGGTCTTGCCAGCATGACGCACCAATGAACTCGCATCGAATTGCAACAGTTCGGCGTGCAATGGCGGAAGAAGATCAGCCTCCATAGCCTCATCAACGGCATGTGGCTTATCGGCTACTGAGCGGTGCGTCAGGCTTATTGCTGCAGCAAGAATATGTTGGCATACGCCAAGAGCAGGACAACTGCAATGTGCGTGAGCCGGTCCACGGATATCAAAACGAATATGATACTCACCGAGCGCCAGTGTTAATGTGTCTGCCGACTGGTCAACTGTAACGACGTTTTGCTTTTCTAGGTCTTTTTGTGCTCGGCGCAGCAGGCCACGATTGGCCAAGGCGATGAACGCGTCTTCGTCAAAACGAACGAGCTGCGCTCTCAACTGACTGCGTAGCGTACTCACGATATTACCTTTACCAACCAATGTGCCAAGCGTTGCGGTGTTAGAGCCGCGATTTCCATTCCGCAAGTGGCAAGTCGTTCGGCCATTTGGCGATCATAGGCCGGATGTGCTTGCCCATCGAGCGAGGCTAGCCCCAGAAGCTTAATCCGCGTTTCAGCCAGCTTTTTGACGGCACGGACTAACTCACCTGGCGATGCACCTTCGCAAAAATCAGTGATTAGAACAAAAACTGTTCTATGGGGGATTTCGACTAATTGAGTGCAGTAACGCACAGCTTGGGCAATATCTGTGCCGCCACCTAGCTGTACACGCATCAGCATTTCGACTGGGTCATCGATGTGATCAGAAAGATCAACCACATTAGTGTCAAACACGATCAGTTTGACACGGAATGCTGGTAGCCCAGTTAAGATACCCGCCATAACTGCACTGTGAATTACCGAGTCCACCATACTGCCACTTTGATCGACGCACAAAATAATGTCCCACGGTAGGCGGCGTGAATTGCGTTCAAAGAACAGCAATTGTTCGATGACCAGCTTTTGACGATCAACATCATAATGCTTTAGATTCTTTCGTACCGTACCAAGCATGTCGAAATTTTGCGCTATCGGCACTAGCGAATGTTTGTTGCGATTGAGCCGACCAGAGAGTGTTTGCCGCACTTCAGATTCGAGTTTGTGCCGAATTTCGTCCACAACTTGCTTGACAATGCGGCGTGCCAAATACAATACCTCGCCCTTAAGATGACCACGTAATGTTAGTAGCGTACGTAGCAATTGTTGGTTCGGCTCGAGTCTTTCCAATGTTTTTGGATCTGTCACAAGTTCAGTTATACCGTAGCGATCCAAGGCATGTTTTTCAATCACTTCAACCGTGTCATTGGGAAACAACTCACGCACCTCGCTCAGCCATGTCACCAGAGTGAGTTGTGATGGATCGAGCGTCCCTGGTTCGAGTTCGCGGCGCAAGCCGCGCCCTTTATATTCACGTCCATATAAAAATTCGAGTGCGCCATCCATTCGTCGAGAATTATCGGACAAAATTCCATTCGATCCGCACAATCGCTGATCCGCGTATTTACCCAACACGAGACGCCAGCGGTCAAGTTTGCTCATGTTTGGATCCATTCATTCAAACCATCCGCAGTCAACAATTCTACTAAAGTACGTGAGAGATCAAGATTGGCCTGTACCTCAGTCGCCGACAAATCATAGCGTACTAGATGTCCCAAATTCGTTTCGCCATGCAATTGTGCTACCGCCTCTGCAATCCGATCGGTCTCTTTCGGTGTCATCTCGGCGAATGCCAAACGAAGCTCTGGCAAGGTGGCAACAAAAGTCTGGTCGTCCCACTGTTGCAGCAAGCTATCGAGGACACCGAGTAAATCTGCTTGCTGCCAAGCTGCTTCGCGTGCTGTGTAAAGCAATCCACGCAAGAAACCTACTGCATCACGTGGATGTAATAGCCCGTTCAAATACCCATTCAACGCAAGGCCCATCTCAGACTCAGAAACTCGCCCCCCAGAGTACAACAACCCAGTTGCAGCACCGCGGATTAATGCCGCATCGTGCCTCGCACTAAGACTTATGATGAGATCCCAGTAGAGATTGACATCTAATAATTTACCAGCTGTACTCACTAGTAGCTCGCGCAAACGCGCTAATGCCTGTAAGAGATCATTTCCATCGGCAACCACACCATGCAATTCTCGCCCCAGATAAATGGCTCGTTCATAAGCTGCTTGCAGAAGCGGCGGTACTTCATCTATATCTCGCGCTTCCAAAGGCTCTCGCGATTCCAACAAAAGACCGATACTACATATTGCGGCAACGACTGATTCAAAGGCAGCATCGCTTGCAATTGCATCGCGCAGAACCGCAGTCACGCGAGGCAAATGATCGTGTAAGCCCAACAAGCAAGCCTGCATCAAATAAGCGGAAGCAGCACGTGCGTCACGGCGCGCACCACCTGATTCCAGTTGATTAAGTTGAGTGCTAAAACGATTGGCAATAGCAAGTGGGACGGTTACTCCATACACCGAGGCTTCGACCAGTGCAGCCTCGGTGGCTGCGGAGTATCGGTATTCCCAGTGTTCCTGCAGGCGATCTAGTCCTGTGCCGTTGACGAAGTCTGGCCCAGCTCTGCGCACCGCCAACGGCACTTCTAGCAATGACAATCCATGCAGCAAACGACTTGTTACACGATGCTCCGGTCGCCGATAAATGTCTAACACTGCGCGGCGTGGTTGGGAGTCTTCAATTTTGAGTCGTTGACGCCGTGCACGATATTCAAAATCCTTTACGAGTGGCGGCGTGCCGGCTCCTGGGGGCACATTCCCCATTGTCCGCCCACTTAAGATACGTCGCGCCACCGAAAGAATAAGCGCCCCATCAGCATCCGCATCTCCCTTCACGAAACAGCTAGTAACAGCATCGAGTAGGTCATTACGCACCGGCGCACGGCGACAACGAAGTACTGCCAACTGCAACGCATGTTCATAAGCGGCCGATAAGGTCGGCATCGGCAAGGATAGGCCGTGCCGTTCACGCAGTTCCGTCGCTATATCAAATAGCATTGTAAGCACAACGTCCTTGCGAATACGCACACTAGTTTCTTGCCCCGCCTTCTCATATTTAAGTGTGCGATCCCATATCATTTGTTGCCAAGCTGGAGAAGTCATACCTGCGGAATAACCATTCAGGCGATCAAGGCGGTCATAGCTGTAACGTATCAACGCGGCCGATTCATCTGAAATGCGGCTGCGTGAAATTGCGACTCTTTTCACTGTGTTTGCTAAGATTTGTGGCATCACCACCGCATGAAAACCACCAATCACAGCCAAAATGGGGCCATCACCGGATTTACGTTCGCTTAAGGCTTGCTGGATATGCCAAGCCATTTCGTTCTCGCGCTGCAAGCTACCATCTTGGGTCAACTCTTCATCCTTGCATTCGGCTCTCGCTAGATGGCAATAGCCAACTATATCGGTTACGTGCGCCTCCAATTCGCGGGTAGTGGCTGATACTTCAAACAGGTGTTCCCACAGTTCTTCATGGTCTCGGCAGCCCAGCTGCTGAGCAAGTGCTGTTAAATAGCGGCTGCGTTGATAATGTCGTTCATCGAGAAGTGACTCCAATTCACCTTCGTCAAGCTTCTCCTCTATCAAACACTGCTCAGAAAAATCTAGATCGATGAAACGTGCCGGAATGCCTCGCTCATGGGCAGCTTTCAGCGCAACCAATTCGGGTGAATGGTCACAGAAAGGATAGTAAGCAGCACGACGAATCGGGGTATCGCCGCCTTCAACGCCATGTACGGCGTAGGTATAAACAGCCAGAGGCATCCGCGCCTCTTTATGTACCAACAAGGGAATGAGTGGTGTAAAGTTACGGGGCCCTTCGACTAGAACAACCGATGGCGCTCGTTCCTGAAACAAACGTGACAATTGCCACGCGCAGGCGGGACTGTGATGGCGGACTGGGAATAAAATTAATTCGTCTGTAATCAGCTGCGCGGCGAGTGCACGTATAGCGTCGATTGAGGGCAACATATTTTCTGTTGCTCTCAACGATCTAATTCGCGGCGTGCATCTAATACACGCTTCCATTGCCCTTGCCTTTGTGCGCGTTGCTTGACTACTACATCGAAATAATGCCGTAATTTCTTTCCATCATCAGGATTGTCTTTCAAAACGGTACCAATTAATTGGCGAGCGATATGTTCCCCTGACACCGTACTGTCGCCGAAATAATGCGCGTCCAAACACGCTGCATAGCTGACCGATACTGCCTCGGCCGACGACATGACTGAAATCGGTTTTTCAACGACTATTCCTTCGATAGTCATACCTGTACGTAAGTCGTGAAAGGCGGTTACTAAGAGATCCACAATGTCGTGTTGAAGCTCAACCTCGATTTGAGCACTTTTTAATAAAATCTCTGTCTGCTCACGTACCAATTGCATTTCCAATTTACGATCAGTAATTGGTTTGACTGTCTCAAAATTAAATCGGCGTTTCAACGCGCTTGACATCTCGTGCACACCACGATCACGGATATTGGCAGTTGCAAGCACATTAAATCCGCGCTTCGCAAATACTATTCCTTCGTCACCGTCGAGTTCGGGAATATGTAGTACTTTGTCCGAAAGCACGCTGATCAGGCAATCTTGAATTTCTGGCTGCACCCGTGTCACTTCTTCGAAACGACACAAGCAGGCTTGTTGCATCGATTCATAAAGCGGCCCTCGCACCAAAGCTCGTGGTGATGGCCCTTCGGCCAACAATAATGCATAGTTCCACGTATACTTGATCTGGTCTTCGGTAGTCCCCGCAGTGCCTTGAATCGTGCAAACTGATTTTCCCGATATAGCGGCCGCCAACAATTCTGACAACATAGATTTGGCAGTTCCCGGTTCGCCCACGAGTAATAAGCCGCGGTCGCTCATCAGTGTAACAATACAACGATCGATTAGTGCATCGTCGCCATAAAACTTACGTTTGATACTTAGCCTATCGTCCCCGAGAATGAAGCTACGCACTGCACGAGGCGACAAATGCCAGCCCGACGGACGGGGGCCGCTGTCCTTTTCACTGAGACGGGCTAACTCTTCCGAATATACCTGCTCTGCCGGAGCCCTAAGTGAAGCGGGGGGTAATTTGCTCATGCTAGTATTCACTTTTCTTTTGCCAATTAGCGTCGAAGCCGTTTCCATCCTCAGCTATCAAACGTAGGTCGTTATAACATTCAGACAGTAAGACTTTTGGCAGCTTTGATAAAGGCAAATTCGCGGCTTGCCAGGATGATGTCCCGCCGGTACTTGCGAATGAAAGATTAAGTAATGCTACTGTGCGATTTTCTTCGGGGAGCGGATTCCCAGTAAACTCAATCACTGCTTGAATTCCCAGAGTCGGAAAACGTTTTTCGTAAACATGAAACCATCCACCATCTTCAGCGGCACCACGCATGTAGCCGAGTTTGGAACACCGTCCACGCAACGCAAAGGCCTCGATTAAATATCCTTCGAAATCCTTGATACTATCGGCTTTCGCTTTCTCTAGCGGCAAACTATAAGTACCTTTTCCCATTTGTTGAAACAATGGCGTAATTTCGTAATCGACCAAATGCTGCTCCCAGGCGTTTATTAATTCCTTGGATAACACGGAGTCATGCGCAATACAAACCCGGGCCTCTGATGGCAAGTCAATTTCATTTTCCTCATAGTCTGTCAAAGTACCGTCATCAAGAGGTCGGAAAGTCGCGATAATTTCTCCATCTTGAACATGTGCCCACACTAGTCTCTGAACTAGCCGTCGAACCACAGGATGTTTGTTCAAGTAGAGCTGCCAATCCTCAAACAACCAGTCACGCTCAGTGCATAGCGCTTCATACAAACGCTTAGTTTGAAGATCCACGATATTTCTTATCTCTTTTTTAGCTGCACTGAAGGCCTTTTTGGAATCTTTTGCAAGTTCTGCATCATCATCCTGACGCGGCTCCGGCAATGAGGCGATTTTCTTGGCTTCTGGATTGTATAGCTCGACTTTAAAGTCTGGTAACAAGCGCGCGGTAAAACATCGCATTCCGTAACTCAGTTCAACTGTCCCTGTCTCATCAAAACCCGCTGATGGAATCGTACGATCCGCCAATTCAGACACAGTCCAGCCCTTACGATCTGCCAGTGCCTCGGCTTGCTTGCTTGCTTCCTCCTGAAAACTTTTTGTTCTAAAACGTGAACCAATTGCTAGCATGAGTTGTGTTGCACTTGGATGATCTATCCAAGCCAACATAGCAATAAGCGCTTTCCCCTGTGCAGCGCGTGAGCCGTACCATTCCTTCAGATAACGCGCTGTTGGGGCAACCGCCCCTTGGCCCGCGCAAGCGGCTACGACGGCCAACAAGCCTTTACTAGCATTTGCTGATCCTACTGGTTGCCTTAGAAATGTGCCTAAGCAATTGGCGACAATCTCTTCCTCGGTGCGACCTAAATTCGGATCATTTTGGTAGTACTGCGGCGACTGTAAAATGGCGCTATGAAGCCAATGCGCATGCATGCGCGCACGCTTCATTGCATCTTCCGCTGGGATCGGACGTGTATCTTCATTCAACCATGTATCAAGAACCATCTGTCCTAACTGTTCGCGATCACGGGGTTCAAACATCGCGCAATACTTGCGCAAAACGGCGTTGGGTTCCGCCGATTTTTGTTTTACAGCCTGCACCGTCATCCAGCGAATTACCTCTACAGGAACATGCTCCTTAGTGTCGAACCACCGCACTTCAGGTAAAGCATTCCACGGAAACCATTCCAAGTCTTTAGGAACACCTTTGCTCAACAGCTTCGTCGCTTCTACAAGCAAGGCGCCTCGATCAAGGTATTTTTCGACTGGTTGGCCAAATACCTGCAGTGCATCAAGCATTGCGCCCTTGGCTACGTCGTGCTTTTCCTTCACGACGGCTTGTTCAAGTGCGGGAATAGCAGATACTTCCCGTAACCTCGCGAGCCATTGTGCGGCAATCGCGCGGGTGTCGGATTTTCCGTCTTTCAAACCATCGATAATGCGCGTCGTTTTATCAGCGTAATTGGCGAGCGCATCTTGAGCCGCGCGGCGGTCACTCTTCGCCACCCCAAGTGCCACACCAAACAGCGCATTAACTACGCTAGCTGGAGTTGAAGGAAATGTCCCAATTGCACGAAATAATCCGGCACGATCGAATGCGTAGTTGTTAGTCTGTCCGGATGTTAGCGTCGCAATTTCGTTTTCCGCGTGATGAGCAAAGTAGGGCCAAACCGCATCAACTGACCAGTCTACCGCAATAGGATCACCCCAAGTTTGGCAGTAGTTTTGCAATAGTGCTGCGCTTGCGTAGCCCGAATCTTTCATCATCACAGAAAGTTCGATCAAAGTCGGCCGCCCAGTAGCACGATGCATCAAATTGAAGCACATGGTTGCAGAGTGCATTAAAGGTTCATTTTTATTCGCCAGCAGACCAAAAAACCGCAAGATTTTAAATAGTGCGACGGGCGTGACATTATCATTAGTCGCTAGTTTTTGAAGTGATGGCATCACGGCGTTAAATTGATAGCCTAGTCGATCTATCGTTGTGAATACTGTCGGATCGTCTGACGCGAGGCATTCCTGCAAAGATTTCAATTCCTTCTCAGAATATAGTTTGGCTTCGTTCAAGGGAAATTTATGTCCATTTGCAAGCATCCGTTGATGATGATCGAATGCCTGCTTATTTTCTTTCTCAATGAAAATATTTATCTCTTGCCACATGGGGCGTAACAATGAGGATAAGTTCGGTGTCAAAGTCCCAGACCAATCAATAATTGGAAGCTCGTATTCGAATCGCTGTTCGAAACCATTCGCTGACGCTCTTTGGAATGCACTCCATTCGCCTATCAATGCGTTTACGGTGGGAGCCTTGTCCGCCAGCGCAGCTTCATGAGCAAAGGCCTGCAATGCTTCATTATTTGTAGTTAACGCCAAAGAATACAACAATCTGAGCGCATGCAATCTCTGTTCTGGCTTTCCAGCGCTTGCTATTTGGCGAAGCGGAAATTCATTAGCGGTACCGCATCGTCGAACAATTTTTTCAGCTAAGGCACGTACTTGTTTGCTGCTACAAACGACCAACTCACATAATTCTGGCGCAAGTTTATCTAGGGTATGTGATTCCGCTTTTTTTAACATAGTAAGCACATGGAGACGTTGAGGAATCGATGTTGGCTGCAATAGTGGTCGAATCACCTCTACATGACTGTCCAAAGCAACTCGATAGCCAACTAGGTCACTCACCATCAAGTGTCGCTGAGAAGCTCGGTAACCAGCGCTAACAGGCGAAGAGAATGCCGAAGAGATCAAGGCTGTTGGTTCAATGTTCGCTTCAATCAATAAACCTTCCAAGGCTTTGATGGACAAATTTTTTGCAACTGGCCTGCTACTTGACCAACCGGTGACACTGGTACCCGTACTATGCAACATCAAGGTTTCTGGCCAGTTCGCTCCGTAGGGAAATTGAAGGTCGTAATGACGGCTTTGCGTAGGAACGCAGGCTTCCAAAAATCGTGCCCAGCGTAGTGCCACAGCTGTAGGAAGGTCGTCAAAATTTTGATACAAATCCGGCTTTTTCTCTTTATCGTCTTGGTAATGATAACCGGTTAGACGAAGCTGTTCTGAAACTGCGTTCAGAACAACAACTTCGTTAAGTATCGATTGATTGTCACCATGAAGTACGAAATTCAAAATATCGCGTGCCAAGCCAGAACGTCCGACTCCCTTGGGTAATTTATTCAAGGGATCAAGTATTGACTCGAGATTCTTTGCCCACGTTACCGAAACGTCGTCCGTAAGTTCAACTGAATTTCCTCCTAATACACTGTTTATCCACTTCAGCACGATGTCTCCCAAATACCATAAAAATTGTATTCGGTATGTTATCAGCGTTTTACTTTAGGTGAAAGTATTTGCAAGTATTGGAAACGAATAGGATTAATTCCCCGCCCTACAAAACCATGAATACACCCCGAACGAAGCCTTGCACGCTCAGTCTGCAACTGAACTGCTCGCTATTGATGTGGTTCTTGCGGAACTGTTTGGGTTATTAGGACAAACAAGTAACGCGCTTCAGAAAGTACGCTCAACAAAGACTTCCTGTACTTTGAGCTCCACGCTTACTCTCTCGATTTAACAAACGCTAATCGCCACTGTCTTCATTTCGATTTTTTCTTTTGCGTGGAATAAACCATCCAAAAATACAGGCCTCAATCAGAACACGCATCTTATCT
>JAHFQV010000125.1 GCA_023259175.1 Oxalobacteraceae bacterium
AATCCAAAGGGAAATGTTTGTTTTCATAGGCCTCAACCAATGTCACCAACACATCAAGCCTATCGCCATCTGGAGAGTCAAATTTTGCCATCATAAGCGACTCAATTTCTTTAAGCGCAGCCCTATGATCAGCTTTCGTTCGTATCGGTTTAATATCCATTCCCATCACCTTCAAATAGTTTGCACATCAATTTTATCGTACTGTTTATGCGTACCAAAAAATCGAATATAAATCACGCGGTATGGGTAATTTATCCAGACCACCAAGCTATATTTATTCCCTGCAATATTAAAAACAACGCGACCATCTTGCAAAATACTGACTTGACCAAAATCGAGCTTTACACTATTGGGAGACTCCCTGTCAGCTTTAAGTGCATGACGATACCATGCCAGTGCTGGTTCTTTCGCATCAATGAATGCGGGTTTGCTTTCCCAAAACGATTTGATAGTGGATATTGATATGATTCGCATGCTCGCATAATAATCCCAAAATGGGACTATAGCAAATGAAACTCCAATGATAATTAAGTAGGTGCGCAGCCAATCCTCCCAAAATGGATGGCGTGCTGAGCGGCGATGCTCAACAACAATCCGGATCTGGGTTAGGCTTGGGATCTGGATCAGGCTTGCATTTTTGCAGATCCGAAGGTCCGGTTTAGGCTTTAGCTTTTGTAAAATTTAACCGAGTATTCTAGAATGCGGTGGCATATCTAAATTTTTTGGATCGATGAAGGCATGACTCGGATTTTTTATGCAAAGATGCAAGTCTGACCCGGATTCAAGTCTGACCCGGATTCTACAAGTCTGACCCGGATTCTAAAGATGCAAGTCTGACCCGGATTCTAGTGCTGACCCGGATTCTAGTGCCAAAATTTCCACCACGGTTTTGCTCGATGGATCCAATTTTTATATCTTTCATCGATCACACGACGCAGTCGATCATAGTTCTCGTCAGAATACTCGACATGAAACACTGAAGGTAAGGTACCTTTAAGCGTTGCCTCGTAGTCAGCGATATACACGCCTTTCTCAAAGTCAAAGTAAGTCATGCTAAAGGCATTTCCGCGTTCAGAAACCATGTCACTTATCAGGCAGCAGTCCCACCATTCGTAGAGTTCGTGAATCGTTATTTGCCCTTGTCTAAATTTAACAAGTTCTTCAGAGCACTCAGCAACGAAAAATTCGCTCATCAACTCATTTTCAATTAGCCAACGCATGAAAAAAACTGTATGGTTCGCTGCGTGAGACTCTGGCAAACCAAACTGTTCGATCGTTGCCTTGTGATACTTTGCTTTGTCAAAGACGTACGGATTGGACATTTTATGTTCTAACGCGATTCAATTTCACCAAATCCAAAGATAACCGACTGCCAAAATAAACGCAATTTGTTTCAATCCTTCTGAAGTTATGGACTTATGGCTCACGTGTAGCGCGCAAAGAGGTATTTTTTTTCGGCGGATGCCTTCTCTAACGCAGCTAATAATTCTTTTCGAACGGCACTTTCGAAATTTTTGGTTTTCCAGTTTCGATCGACCGCAAGAAGTGCGCGAACCTCAGAGAGCATGACTTCGATTTCATCGCTTTCGAGGAAGAAGTATTTGTCCTCCGGATTTGGCGGTTCGCTCGTGCCAAACCGCCGACCAGTTTTCAGCCATTGCGCTAGCTTCACTGGCTGGCCAACAGAGACTCGGCTACCAAGGCCAAGTATCCCACCGACCTTTTTTGTTAGACTGCGTGACAGCAGTTCTTCAATGGCGTATTGAGAAAGTCCGTTCGAGTGCTCCACGGTGTACTTGAGCACGGATTCCAGCCCTTCCTGGCAGAAAAACCCCGCAATCATTGAATCAAGTAGTGATGCGCTTTCCTCGCTGAGGCCACGGTATGAGATACCATGCTGAGAGACGTGTTCGGCGAGCGCCACTATGTTCGGCGAAGCTAAATTCCAAAGAGTATTGAGGTATTCGCTTTTTTGGGTTTCTGGGTCAGGAAGATCGACCTCAACATGTCCCCAGGTAGCTGAAGCCGCGAAATGCTTTTTCGCGTTAGGAATGCTTCCATTGAACAATGCGTTCCAACGCTGTGGTTCAATAGAAAAGTACTGGTAGAACATGCCCATAAGTTTCCTCTAAGCTGACGTAAATTGTGGATTGAAAATATAGCCGACCATCAATAGCTTGGCAATTCATTTTGAAGATCGTGAAATTTACATGCGACCTTATTACGACTCGTTACGCCGTATGACAAGATGAATTTAGTATCGAGATCAAACGCAAAATTGTACCGCATGGGCACTGCGTCTTCGTGCCCATCTATGCTGGTCGTGTGCACACGTAGAGTTATATCGCTCCGGGATGTTTCTCGAAATTTGTGTGTGAATTTGTGCGTGAGGTAGGGCGACTTTCGCGTTTGCCTGCGAGCATTGCAAGAAGAAATGTCGTGCCGAATTAGGCTGCGAATAGTGTAGCGTGATGCACCTGCGGCTTGACCCCCTACGAAGTGTCTGCACTTTACGGAGGGGAAATGACGCGCGCGGATTTACCTACTTGTCGATGGTTGAGTTAAGAAAGCTTATAGCGCAGTTTCCCCGATATATGCGATTCGTGGCGCCTCACTCGTAACGACATCCATCAATTGATTCAAACAGTAAATTCCATAGTGGAAGCGCATGCCAGATTGAACGTCGGCACCATAGCAAGATTCTTCAATTTGACTGAGGTATCTTGATTGTTGAAATCGTGCGAATTGCATCCCGTCCCCTACCGCACTTTCGTCTGGTTTGACGAAGTGCTCGTGTCCAACGGTATACGCTATAAATGAATCAAAAATTATTGAATAAGATGCCGAAGGTTTTACTTCAGCCGGATAAGACAGCACATCCCAAGCAGTTCGCCCAATGGGTGAAGAGGGAGGATCGTTATTGCAAGAATGGCGCACGATGATCTCAAGACCTCCTTCTGGAGTCATCTTTAGAGAACATAAAAAGAGCGGGTGCTGTAATTGCGGGATGAAGGCCATAAATTTTAACGTTGGAAGGGATTGGCAGTCGGAGCCGCATCATTGCGGAAGGCACCCAAAGTCAGCTTTGAGCCGCCCCTCTCGACGGAATTGTAAGTCATTACTTCAGCCTCGCGATAAGGCTTTGCATCTGACTTTTCCAAATGGGGAAGTCTTTCTTGTTTTCATGCCATAGCTCCTGAAGCTCAGACTTGGAACCGTTCAAGATGCGCGAGACGGCTTTGGTAGCCAAAGGCGCAAGCTTCGCAATTTCATCTTTTTTCTGTTTTTCCAGCCAAGACGATAGCGCTTTGGGGAGAGCCTTGTTTGCTTTTCCTCTGGACGCTGCCACTACTTCCGCAGCGGCGACAGTAGAGGAGCACTCTAGCGCTTCAAGGTAGCTATCGGCGAGCGCCGCATAAAGGGTGGCAGATATTAGGGATGCGCCATTAGATCGAACGCACTGACCAGCCCAATCAAGGGCGTCATCATTGTTGAAACTACCCGAATCCCATGCGCCAGCCTTAGCGAAAGGGGTAAATGAGGACAAAGCGGCGAGAGCTATAAAGTTGCGACGATTCATGATGTGGCTACGTTTGAAATGAGCGCCTTGCTGGGGCAAGGCCTCTCGATGGACGGGATGGGCATTGGTGGTCGCTATTGCTGAAGCTCATCTTTTGTCCTTGCGCGTAGGCGAATGTTGCGAAGTTTTCGCGGCGCATGTTTCGCCCACATGATTTCTGCTCCATCAGCAAGCTCTCCGTAAATTGGGAGAAGGTCTGTAACACCTTCGAATACCCATTGAACATCTATACCGCTTGATCCACCTTTGTAGGGTTCTGTTTCTTTCATCGCGACCTTCACGGCCTTTTCGTATGCTTCGTTCATGCTGTGGGCCTTGACCAGAATTGTGTTCTCCCAAGTCACGAATCGCCTCTCTAGGTCGTCGTTACCTTCTTCAGCAACTTCAATGAATCTAAGCATATACGATGCAATATACCATCCATGCGGCGCGACGTTACGGGAGTGGGTCATGACATCAAATGTAAAGCTAAACGACTGGGCGCAATATTGCAATGGTCAGCCCGAGCGACCGAAGGGCGCGTTTTGAGCACAGTGCTATATGGCTGAACTGTTGAATTGGAAGCGAACAAATAGAACTTCATTTTCTGCATAGTCTGAAATGTGTTTTAAAAGTTTGACTGATGGCTCCGGGATTTGCTTACTGCCTTCGATACAAGCTAACGGTCTATTTTCGACTTATAGTTTTTTCCGGCAACCGAAGGCAGATTGTTTTTGCGAGCTAAATGCTCAAATAGCGCGATGAGTGTGGAACACTCGGCCATTTTGAAGTCATAGGGGTGCGGGGGCATCAATGTCGTCACCCATGCAAACGCTATTTCTTTCGACACGAATTAGAAAATCACTCACGATCTATTTTCACACAACGCAATACTGCGCGTATATCCGCTCACAAATAAAAAAACACTGGCCCGTATCATGGACAGCCCGATCGACACGCTAAGTTAGGTATTAACGCCTGATAAACCTCCGTCATTTGCAATGCTTGTGAAATCTTAGCTTGTCGTCGAAGGAGTGGCATAGAAAGTCTTGACGAAATCCTTCTAGGTCAAAATCTTTAAGATAAAAGCGGCTGTTTATTTTTAATTTGACCTTTCTCGTTTGTGCATTGGTTGACGGAAGTCCTTGGCGATGACGTACCAATGCTTTTTCCCATTGAACATACTCAGAAGGTTTTTCTAAATTAAATGCTTGCGCCCAGTAAATTGCTTCAGATGTTATTAAATTGATAGACTCCCCGCGCCAGATATCTTCGCCACGCTCACTTAAAACCATCGATTGATTTTCTATCCCGACAAGGCGAAACTGATCGTTCTGACGCTTGAATTGGTAAATCCTAAAGTAGGTTCCATTATTTGCAGTTTCGGATTGAACGTAAATTGATTCGTTCTTAACTTGCAAGCGTAGTCCTTGCACACTTGTCAGTTCAACTAATTCAAACGGATCATAAGTATTATCTTTTTTTATCCTTGCAATAACCAACGCAGGCTTAAATCGCGCTTCTGTCCCCAAATCTAGAAGTATCGCCAGGTATTTTTTATTTTCGATACTGCCAATGGCATAGGAGGATCTATTAATCTCACTGAAATCCGTAGGTAATTTTTGAATTATCCAATCGTACTGCCCAGCAATGCTGATGGGTAAATGGAAAATCAAAACTATTGCCAGTATCAATCGGAATGACGGCATTATCGCCCCCTAAGCTTGGAATTCAGCGGACGGCGAAGCGGTTCGCTGGAGCAAAAGTTTGGCGACCTTATCATCCTCGTCAAAGTGTGACCACAGGTTGTTCGATTAATGTGCTCAAATGCGCCGCTGCGATGGACACCTCCATAGAATCTTGAGCTTTTTCCCAAGTAGAGCACAGGCCTTCTCGTTAACTTCAGACTGAGTGTCCACCATTCTCTTCGTCCGTTACCAGCGCCTCTTACAAAGTGGCGGATTTGGATAGCCTCCACGTTTTTGAACACCGCAACTGTCTTCCCATTTAGGCTGATAATCTGTTCGCGCTTGCTCGCCACGACGGTATAGCCATTCTCATCTAAGGTCAAAAAATCAGGCTCGTCATCAACGATGTAGAGCCTTGGCCGGAAAGAGCTAAGGAAGACGTGAACGAGCAAGCGAAAAATGCTCCTGAATAGCGCCGAAGGCAGATTTGTCGATTGTGTTGCGTGCTGGGTTTCGTTCATTTGGCCTAACAAATAGCGTTAATCCGCCGCAGCGGAAACGCAAAAATAGAAATCCGCGATCATTGCGGCGGATAAACCTTGTTGGACTTAAGCGAAGCGAGTCGAGTCAATTGATTAAGGAGATTGTATGCGAATTGATCGCCTGATTGCTAGTAGATGAGCCGGAAAGTGTTTTAACTCGTGGGAAAGCTTGGGTGTTCGAGTGTTTGGGTGATCGATGATGTTTGCCTTTTTGTGCGAATTCGATTTACCTGTGTTTTGGGGCTAGAGCGCAAATGGGCCAGCGGGGCATGATGTAAGGTATCAATTCAAGCTAACCCCCGCTGACCCACTTCGCTGGTCAGTGTAATTTGCAATAAATTTATTTGCTTCAATTGCTATTTTGAAGTTGATCTATTAAATCATCGATTTTTAGCTTGGATCCCATCTTATGCTTCTGTTGCCGCATTTCATCAAGTATTGATTTCATTTCTGATTCGGTTGGATTTAACGGACGAATTGCTTTGGCCAAGACTGGAATAATTTGATGCCGAATAAAACGTTGACGAGCAGTGAAAAACTGCCACCCCAAAAAAATAAGGCTGAGCGCAATGAAAATCAACAAACTTTCCTCCTGGTGTTTTGGGAAAAAATTTTGTAAAAGGGTTGGAAAAATCATTAAAAAAACAATCACGCCCACCATTGAAAATCCGATTTCCTTGTCGAATTGAAGTCTGGCAAACTGCTTTTCTATTTTTGGCGAAAGCAATGCAAAGGGAGCGCGAAGTAACTCTTGTCGTTCTGAGGAACTGAGTAGCGCAGGGGTATTTTTTACTTTCTCTTCTAATGCAAGGCGTTCTGCGATGACTATTGGCAGGGTCGGATATGTCTGATGTAGAAGATCATCAAGTGATGCGGCCTTTTTTATGACTGAAGCATATTTTTCAGCATCAGCATTGAAAATGGTTTTACAGCCTTCACAGGTTCGTTGGTAGCCTACAAGCTTACCTTCACCCGAAGTTATGTAATAAACATGCCCAGCTAGACCTACTCGCCTCAGCAAAAAACCTTTAATGCCGCGGCACAATGGGCAGAAATCTGCGACGAAACCGATTGTTCGATATACGTGTTTATTACCCCAGACGATAATCATGTTTGATCCTTATATCTTTGATGGTGTTTCAAATTAATCCCGATGTCGCATAACAATTGGGGAAGCGACCCGTCGCAACGTACGGCTGAACGCATTGAAGAGAATTTGGGTGTTTTGTTATGCATATCGTTCTACAAGACGAAATAATTTAGCATTGGACTGCTGATCTTAAATTGTTGCTCCCAGTCGCGTTCTGGCGACTCGAATGAAATTGATGTAAAGCGTCCGATCAATTCAAGCTGACCCTATTGATCCCCGACACTTTCGATCTCCGGCCGGACTACCGTAAAGCACTTCGGAAGTACGTCAAATGGCACGCGGTTTCGAGCATAGAGATTCTCGTACAACGTGACTTCTGCGCCTCCGTTGGTGCGACGAAGGTGTCCTACTGCCCCGAACGAGGTGTTCTTGGCACTCTGCAATTCTGAACGCTTTCCATGAAATGAGCCGGCGACCTTACCTTCAATCAGACGAATTGTGGGTTCACCATACATCGCCGCGAGGAAATCGTGACGCTCAGTTCCAAAGCTCTGAAAGGGTTCATCGACCATGTTGTAGATAAGCAGGATCGTCGGATAGCCAGCGCGAGAAGCCACCTGGACTTGCTTGCGAGCCTCCAAAATCCTTTGACGCACATGGTCACCCACGATTCTAGAAGAGACTCCATCGCGGTCGATACCTAGTTCGCTTTCAATCTGCTTGATCTCGGCGAAGACTATGGCTTCTCCGAAGCGCAGGTAATAGTCTGGCGTGGGATCCGGACCGGTGTCTACGGGAGACATCACCAAGCCATGATCCCGGCAAAAGCCCTCAAACAGCAGCTCAGATTTGTTCTTAGCGTTCATCGGTAACGCCCCATGCCCCATGCCGTATAACGTTTAAATTCAAGGACGTGATGATCTTTCGCGTCCTGATCGAATGTAATGTCATGTGTCATTACTTTATGCATCGTAAAAGCACACAAAATACGGGCGCTCTCTATTTACCATCGCCCGATCATATTCCACGGGTTGAGACGACATTCCTTCCCTAAGTGGTTTGATCTCCCCAGTCGAAGACACAAAAGAATGGTTATGAACTGCAACAACATCGTCGAAATTATAGTTTTCTGGGATATTAAAAAATTCCATTCCAAACGATGTTCCAAATGACAGCGATTTTCCATCTCGCATTTCAAGAACAAAACCAGTCCACCCCATAGTCGTCTCGCCTTCGATCTTACTCAACAACGATAATGGAATAGCGAATTTACTTGTCTCGACTTTCGCTATATCGTAATTGTTTAATCGATTTCCCGACGTTACGAAGTGTTTGACAATTTTTTCATATGCATCACTTGACTTGTTCGAACCAAAGATTCTCTTGCCCTTCTTTTCCTGTTCAAATCGTTGTAGAGCAAGTCGCGCAATCGGCTCGCTTTTTTGTAGCATGACGCATGGCAGGTATGTTCCATCGACGAGATAAACACTACAACGATAACTATCGCCATAGGTTGTACTAGAAATTGGTTCACGTGCTGTCTTTAAATAGTCGAAAATAACTTTGCTCATAATCTATGACACATAACGTTCGAGCTGACTGGAACACAACACAAGCGTCGAGGCCGAAATATGCAGTTGTGTTTCCGTGTCGAGCGACTTGTTAAAGCACATTCGGGAGGCCTCTTGGTTCATAACCTACTTGAGCGCCCACGCCTTTGAGCAATCTCACGGCGGCCCGCTCTAGAGGTCCAAACACCGGGAAAGTCTTTGGTCCCGTCACGATATATTGAAGTTGCTTCGACGCATACAGCGGGTTGAGGATTTCGATGGCTATCTCCTCATCCGCCTGGAGGGGCACATCATTCAAGAGCCCCAGCTCCTTTGCTTTTTTGAGGCAACGATGTAGATCGTGGCCATACTTGAAGCGCAGCTTGGTCAGCTCCACACCCTTAGCCAAGAGGAAGGACTTCAGCGCGAGCTCAATAGTTTGGCCCACTAGGAACATGACGGGTACTGGTGCGATGACCTCGTGACCCTTCTTTTGGCTCATCTTCTCGTCTGCAGCGAGCGCAGCCTCCATGAACTCAGCGCCGTAACGTAGCAAGCCGATGGGGGTGGTTCTGGACGGATCGTCCTTTTCAGATGCTGTAGGCATGTGCTTTAACAAATAGCGTTTATCCGCCGCACCGGAAACGCAAAAATAAGAATCCGCGATCATTGCGGCGGATAAACCTTGTTGGACTGAATCGAAGCGAGTCGGTTGATCAAGGGGGATTGTATGCGAATTGATCGCTGTATTGCTAGTAGATTGGTAAGGAAATGTTTTAACTTGTGGTGAAGCTTGGGTGTTCGTGTGATC
>JAHFQV010000032.1 GCA_023259175.1 Oxalobacteraceae bacterium
ATTTCGGCGGGCGGTGCCGTGATCATGCGACCACATGTATTTCATGCCTCAGATAAAGCAAGTGACGCGAGACCTCGTAGAGTTTTGCATTTTGAATATTCTGGGTATGCTTTGCCGGGCTGTATCGGATGAGGTGATTAATTCGCAGCATGGGGTCGGAGGTGTGCTAATTGGCTTAAGTGTGAGTTTGGGTGAATCTATGCTGTAGCCGCACTATGTATGGATAATTTTAAACCTGCGGCGTGAAATACTGCTAGCAAGGTTCTCATTGTGGGGTTGCCTGTAGGAGAAAGGGCGCGGTAAATACTCTCCCTAGGAAGCCCCGCACGTTCAGCCACGCTTGCCATGCCTTGGGCTTCTATGACGTGGCGCAAAGCGGCTAGTAACGCGGCTTGTCCTCCCTCTTGGTCGGCTTCATCGAGTGCTACCGCTAGGTATTCATCTGCAAAACTTGGGTCTTCACGTAATAGCTCTACTACTGCATTATCATGTGGGCGCGACGTGTTAGTCATGGTGGGTTCTCCTCTTCCAATCTTTCCAGTATTTAATCGCGGTTTGAATATCTGCTTGTTGTGTCCGCTTATCTCCACCAACAAGCAATAATAAAATTTCCGCTCCTGCTTTTGCGTAATAGACGCGGTAGCCTTGTCCGTGGTCAATCTTTAATTCCCAAACGCCGTCACTTAGGGGTTTACAATCACCAAAGTTCCCCGCTGCCATGCGTCCCACCCGCACAATGATTCTTGCTCGTACTAGACGGTCGCTTAGCTTGGATAGCCAATTTTTATAGGGGTCATGCCCTTCTGGGCTTAAATAGTCGATTACTTGATACATATTATCCTGTGAATTATACGTTACAAATTAAAGGAATCAAGGGTTTTATTTGATTGCTCGCAAACCCACTTCTACTGGCGTAAATTCAATTTTGGCTTGTTCAAGCGCCCACTCTTCAATTTTGATGTGCCATTTTCTCAGCAAGTCGATAGGGCGGTTACGATAATGTTTTTCAGCGATGGCGCTGGGTTTATGTCCCATGATTTGCGCCGATATTCCAGCAGGAACCTCCACCCATTCACACAATGTGCCGAATGATAGGCGTAATCCATTGATGGTCATATCAGGCAAACCAGCGCGAGCAAGCACCTTCTTATGTGCGCCTGTCGGTTCTTCAATATGGCCGCTTTTAGATGATGCGCTTGAGAATACCAATTCGTTTCGCTTTGGTAGATTTGCGAGAAGATGCGCCAAGTAAGGGCATAATGGAATTGTTCTATCGCCTTCCACTTTGTCGCGTATGGTCATGGTTTTCCACTGAAAATCAACATCAACCCATTTCAATTCGCTAGGTTCTCGCCTTCTAGCACCGGTCAGTAGTAAGAATTGTAAGTAGGCGGACTGAACAGGGTTGTTGATTTCTTTTACTGTTTTAAACCATGAGGTGAGCTGCTCGCGCTGCAAACAGTCACCTTCCTTCGTATTTTCGCTTGGCATCTCATCTTTAACCTGTTGTGACTTGCAAGTACCAGCGGGGACTAATCCAGCATATTGCGAATGTGATTCACACCAATTGATGAAGACTGAAAGTAAGTGGAAGGCGAAAGCGGCTTGAGTTGGTCGCTTCTCTGCTTCAACTGCCAACCACTTACCAATACGCTGACCAGATAATTCTGAAAGTCGCATGTCAAGCAATGACGCAAGCGCACCTGCTTTGGTTAAACCTTTTCCACGTATCTTCTTTTCACCACCACGGCGCATTACAGTTTCGTGGTCGCGTAGGAGTGTTTTGTTAGGACCAACTACGCAGCAAGCCAACAGCCAAACCTTCTAGTGCAAAATCGGTTTCGTTTTCGCCGACGATGATGGGTGAAAAATCTGGGTTTTCTGGGAATAGGGTGATGCCGTCCGCGGTTTTCATATAGCGTTTGACGGTGACTTCTTCGCCTATGCGTGCCACGACGATTTGACCATTGCGCGCACTGTCGGCTTTTTTAACGGCAAGTAAATCGCCATCCATGATGCCAATATCGCGCATAGATAAACCCCTTACTTTGAGCAAAAAATCGGGTTTGGCCGAGAAGAGTGCGGGATCGACTTGGTAAGTTGCTTCAACGTGTTCGGTTGCCAAGATGGGCGCACCAGCGGCAACACGACCGACCAAGGGAAGGCTCAGTTGCATGAATGCGAGGTCCGGCAAGGGGATTTGCATGCTGGGCTTGTTACTTGAAAAAGGAGATTCGAGTAAGCGTATGCCGCGCGAGGTTCCGGCGGCGAGTTCGATAACTCGTTTTCTGGCTAAGGCTTGTAAATGTTCTTCCGCCGCGTTGGTGGATTTGAAACCGAGTTCCTTGGCTATTTCGGCCCGTGTTGGAGGAAAGCCCGTATTTTGAATTGCGTCTTTAATCAGATTGAGTATCTGTTCTTGACGTGGGGTAAGTTTGATCATGACTATCCTGAGTGGTGAAGGAATGCGGGCATCGGGTTTTGTGCTGGAAATTCGGTTTGGCTGCAGAGATAGGTAAAATAGGGAGATTATATTTCCCTGTATAGCCAAGCAGTCTGTATTTTTATACAGTCCTATCTGAAACGCAAGAAATATTTTCTGTATGCGCTTTCGCCTGTCTATAAATTGCCCAACTGCCCAACAATACCGGGGTATTTTCATTTCCCCGCGCAGATTACGCGCAAAGCCCGCGCAAACTCATTGATTCTGCTGTGAAAATCAGTTATTATCGTGGGCTGTCCTCTTCCTGCACTCGTCTTGACGCCGAGGCAGGCTTTATTTATGTCCACAAGGAGAAATTATGCGTCATTATGAAATCGTATTTATCGTACATCCCGATCAGAGCGAGCAAGTGCCTGCAATGATCGAACGTTACAAAGCAAGTGTAACGGCACGCGGTGGTCAAGTGCACCGTGTTGAAGATTGGGGTCGTCGTCAGTTGGCCTACATGATTCAAAAATTGGCTAAGGCTCATTATGTTTGCATGAACATTGAGTGCGATGCTGAAACTTTGCTTGAGTTGGAAACAGCATTCAAATTTAATGATGCCGTTTTGCGTCACCTCACTGTGAAAATGAAAAAAGCAGAAATAGCGCCTTCTCCAATGATGAAATCTGTGCAGAAAGAAGATTCTGCAAAGGCTTCACGCGTAGAAGCGCCAGCCGCTTAATTATTTTCGTCGAGCGTGTTTTCCATCAGTTCATAATCAAACTTGTGGGTTCATCTGTTGAATCAGCTTATTTTAGTCGCGAGTATTGTTGAAAAATCGGTAGTGCGTTTTACCCCAGCGGGGATACCCATTACCACGGCAATTTTGCTACATGAATCTAAGCAGGAACAAGCAGGCAATCAACGCCAGATTGAGTTTGAAATTTCCGCGCTTGCAGCCGGTGAGATTTCGAAGCGATTTCTGGAAATTGAGTTGGGAACCCCGATGATTTTTACTGGTTTTTTGGCACGCAAAAACCGCAACAGCAAAAGCCTCATTTTTCATATTACTGCTTTTGAGCAGCTTGGAAATGAGGAAAATTTACTAGATTAGGAGCCTAACATGGCATTCGGTAAAAAATTTGATAAAAGCAAATTGAAACAAAAGCGTCAGCAACAAAATCCTTTGTTCAAGCGTAAAAAATTCTGCCGCTTCTCAGCGGGTCATGTAGCAGCGGTCGATTACAAAGACGTTGATACACTTAAAGATTTTATCCAGGAAAACGGCAAGATTATGCCAGCACGTTTGACAGGTACTAAAGCTTTGTACCAACGTCAAGTTGACACCGCAGTTAAGCGCGCACGCTATCTCGCGTTGTTGCCTTACACTGATTTGCACACAGCGTAATTGACGACGGATATTAGGAGAAAAACATGCAAGTTATTTTGATGGATAAAGTCGTTAATCTCGGCAATTTGGGTGATGTAGTTCGCGTTAAAGATGGTTACGCACGTAACTTCTTGATACCACAACGTATCGCTCGTCGTGCGACAGCAGCAGCAATCGCTGAGTTCGAAGCTAAGCGTGCTGAATTGGAAAAATTGGCTGCAGCTAAATTGGCTCAAGCACAAGCGCAAGGCGAAAAATTGAATGGTTTGACTGTTCAAATCGCTCAAAAAGCGGGTGTTGATGGCCGTTTGTTTGGTTCTGTGACGAATTTTGATATTGCAGAAGCTTTGACAAAACAAGGTTTTGCGCTCGAAAAATCACAAGTGCGTTTGCCACAAGGTCCTTTGAAAAACACGGGCGACCATACTGTTTCAGTTGCATTGCACACTGACGTGGTTGTTGATGTTGTGGTTTCAGTTTTGGGCGAACACGCTTAATTCTATTTGTATATGTAAAAAAGGCCGGGTGCATCCCGGCCTTTTTTACGCCTGAAATTGGGTGTCGTAATTCGGCTCAATTTGACACGTTTATCCTGCTTTTGTCTCAGCATATAAAGGTATAATCCACCCCATGAAATTACCCCCAGATATGCAACTTGATTCCCTTCGCGTTCCGCCCCATTCGATTGAGGCGGAGCAATCGGTATTGGGCGGCTTGTTATTGGATAATGCGGCTTGGGATAGGATCGCGGATTTTATTAGTGAAGATGATTTCTATCGCTTCGATCATCGCTTGATTTTTCAGGCAGCTGTAAAACTGATTAATGCCTCGCGACCCGCGGACGTGATTACGGTTTTTGATGCGCTCAATGCGTCGGGTAAATCCGACGATGTCGGTGGCCTGAGCTACCTGAACGCGCTGGCGCAAAATACACCCTCAGCGGCCAATATTCGGCGCTATGCAGAAATTGTGCGTGACCGTGGTGTGCTCAGAAAATTGATTACAGTCGCCGATGAAATCGCAGGAAAAGCCTTAAATCCGCAAGGTAAAGAAGTTAAGCAAATGCTGGATGAGGCGGAATCAAAAATTTTTGCCATCGCAGAAGAGGGCGCGCGTGGTGCCCAAGGATTTCAGGCGATTCAGCCTTTGTTGACGCAAGTTGTGGAGCGCATTGATGAGTTGTACAACCGTGATCACACCAGTGATATTACAGGTGTACCGACTGGTTTTATTGATCTGGATCGCATGACTTCGGGCTTGCAGCCGGGCGATTTGATTATCGTTGCGGGGCGGCCTTCGATGGGAAAAACCGCGTTTTCGATTAATATCGGCGAGAATGTTGCGATTGATAGTGGTTTGCCGGTGGCCGTATTTTCGATGGAAATGGGCGGCGCGCAATTGGCGATGCGGATGCTGGGTTCGGTCGGTAAATTAGATCAACATCGCTTGCGTACCGGCCGATTGATTGATGAAGATTGGCCGCGCTTGACGCATGCCATTCAAAAAATGAACGAAGCGCAGTTTTATATTGATGAGACTCCGGCCTTAAATGCGATTGAATTACGCGCACGTTCGCGACGACTCTCGCGTCAGTGCGGCAAGTTGGGTCTGATTATTATCGATTACTTGCAGCTAATGTCGGGCAATGGACAAGGTGAAAATCGGGCAACCGAGATTTCCGAAATCTCGCGAAGTTTGAAGGGTTTGGCAAAAGAGTTGCAATGCCCCGTGATTGCACTTTCGCAGCTAAATCGTTCATTAGAGCAGCGCCCGAATAAACGTCCCGTGATGTCCGATTTGCGTGAGTCTGGCGCGATTGAACAAGATGCCGATGTGATTTTGTTTATTTATCGGGATCAGGTGTACAACCCCGATTCACCGGATAAAGGGACAGCGGAAATCATCATTGGTAAACAGCGTAACGGCCCCATTGGAAGCGTGCGCTTGACCTTTTTGGGTGAATATACCAAGTTTGATAATTACACGGGCTCCTTGTCTGTGTATGGCGATAACGAATAAATTTGTAGTGGAAGTATGTGGTTCGAGTGAGTCTCTTTTTCTTAGGACTGACGCAAAACAAACGCTGGCGTTGTTGAGAGTGCCTTGCCGTACTAAAGTACTGTCTTCGGCTTCTCGCCCCCGACTCAAGCATTCGAGGGCAGGCTCTAGCCAGCGCAATTTTGTGTAGGTCTTATTTTTAAGAGAACTTGATTATAAAAATTTTTCTAATTCAGGGAAATAAAAATGTTTGGACGATTAATGCCCACAGAGGGTAAGTTTTTTGAGCTCTTTAATCAACACGCCGATTTGTGCGTGAAAGGTTCAAAAGAAATGGTCGCCTTGATGACCAACTTCGATGATTTGGAAATTCGAGTTCATGCAATTGAGGGAATTGAAAAGCAAGCCGATACCGTGACTTACAACACGATTGAGTTGCTCCATAAAACTTTCATCACGCCAATCGACCGCGATGATATCCATAAGCTGATCACGCGTATGGATGATATTTTGGATCTGCTTGAAGATGCTGCGCAGACGATTTCACTTTATGATATTCGTGAAATCACACCTGAAGCAAAACGTTTGGCTGAACTGTGTTTAGCTTGCGCGTGCAAAGTTCAAGCTGCCGTAGCGCTCCTTAATAATATGGATAATTCGCGCGAAATGCTGGCGATATGCGAAGAAATTGACCGACTGGAATCGGATGCTGATCACGTTATGCGCGCTGCCATGTCTAAGCTCTTTCGCGATGAACCCGATGTCCGTAATTTGATTAAGCTCAAAGCGATTTACGAGATTTTAGAAACAGTGACCGACCGATGTGAAGATGTTGCCAATATCATCGAAGGCATTATCGTCGAGAACGCCTAAACTTCAGAGTTAGCACTTTCATTCATTAGGCCAGATTCTCGTTTTTAGTCGAGAATTTAGAGAAAGATTAAATTTATGCATTCCATACAAATGAGTATGTATGTCATCGTTTTGTTGGTGGCGTTAGCTTTATTATTTGATTTTATGAACGGTTTTCATGATGCCGCTAACGCGATTGCAACTGTTGTTTCAACAGGTGTATTGAAACCGACCCAAGCCGTCGCGATGGCAGCGATTTTTAATGTGCTTGCTTTTTTTGTGTTTAACTTGTCAGTAGCAAAGACAATTGGAAAGGGAACTATTGATCCCGCGATCATTGATCAATATGTGATTTTTGGTGCACTAGTAGGCGCTATTTTTTGGAATCTGGTTACCTGGTATTTCGGCATACCCTCTTCCTCATCTCACGCTTTGATTGGTGGTTTGATTGGTGCTGCTGTTGCAAAGGAAGGTACTAGCGCTTTGATTTCGGAAGGCGTTTTCAAAATCATTAAATGGATCATTTTTTCACCTTTGATCGGATTCGTACTCGGTTCATTGATGATGCTCGTTGTCTCGTGGATATTCGTAAAATCGACGCCGTTAAAGGTCGATAAATGGTTCCGTCGCCTGCAACTTTTATCCGCGTCCGTATTTAGCCTTGGACATGGTGGTAATGATGCGCAAAAAACGATGGCGATTATCTGGATGCTGTTAATCGCTTCGGGTAATGTTGCTGTCGACGCGAAAATGCCGCCTGATTGGGTTGTCTATTCGTGCTATGCGGCAATCGGCTTAGGCACTCTTTTTGGAGGTTGGCGCATCGTGAAAACCATGGGTCAAAAAATTACTAAGCTCAAACCGGTAGGGGGGTTTTGCGCGGAAACTGGTGGCGCTGTGACTTTAATTGTCGCCAATATTTTAGGTATTCCCGTTTCAACCACACATACCATCACGGGTGCAATTATTGGCGTTGGCTCTTCGCAAAAAATGTCTGCAGTACGTTGGGGTGTTGCTAGTAATATCGTTTGGGCTTGGGTCTTAACGATACCTGCATCGGCCTTTGTAGCGGCTATTGCGTGGTGGGTCGGTACCAAGATTCTTTAAGGTTTGTCAGTCGCAAAAAAAAATCCCGAATTGATTTCGGGATTTTTTTTGCGCTTTCGGGACACTTACATTTGTTTGAATAAATGTACAAAACTTCGGCTCACTTCAAGCTTTTCATGCGAGCCTTTGATTTGCACGAGATGGCGGCCACGCATATCACGTACCACGCCTGAAATTGCTTTTGAATTGACTAGCGTCGAGCGATGAATTTGCCAAAATAAATTCGGGTCGAGTTCATCGGCTAAGTCGCGCACTGGCTTGCGTATCAGGGCTTCATAGCTCGCAGTTTGTACCCGAGTGTATTTTTCATCGGACTGAAAAAATAAAATATCCTCAACTGGGATTAAGCGTAATTCTTGTCCTATTGAGGCCTGTATCCATTGTAGAAATTGTGGTTTGGCGGCGATTCCCAGTTGTTTGGCCAGTTGCGATAACATCTGACTGACATCTTGTTTTTCTGTTGGTTCATTCTGTCTTGCTTTCAAACGGCTGACGGTTTTTTGCAGTCTTTCGGTGTCGGCCGGTTTGAGCACATAATCAATCGCGCCATGATCAAAAGCTTCGACTGCGTATTGATCGTAAGCGGTGATAAAAACGATGTGCGTCCGATCGCCGATTTCCGCTGCGGCCTCTAGCCCTGTTTTGGACGGCATTTTAATGTCAAGGAAAGCGAAATCCGGTTGATGTTGTTCAACTAGCGCTATCGCTTCGTTACCATTTTTTGCTTCGCCCAAAATCGTCAATTCTGGCCATACTTGTGCGAGGCGGGTACGGAGTTGTTCGCGCATGAGGCGCTCATCGTCGGCGATAATTGCGGTGGGCATAGCAGTCCTTTTGGGTTGATCGTAGCGGTGATCTACGCAAAGCCCCTCAGTTGTGGTCGATGGGGTCTCTGCGTAAGTGTTGGGTGGCTCTTGGCGATTATTTCACAAGATCATAGGGTATTTCAATCATTACGCAAACACCGCTAGGTTGATTGGCTGTGATGGTTAATTGCGCCTGTCCTTTGTAAAGCAGTTTTAATCGTTCACGGATGTTTTGTAGGCCTAAGCCAGTGCCATTGCTAGGGATAGCCCCAAAGCCCACACCATCGTCGCGCACCGTGACACGTAAGCGGTTTTCGTAGAGCTCTGCACGAAATTGTAAGGTGCCGCCGTCCTCTTTACATTCTAAGCCGTGTTTGATTGCATTTTCAACGATGGACTGTAGCATCATTGGTGGAAAGGCGGCCTTACGCAAATTCTCGGGCAAAATGAAGTCGATATTCAAACGTTCTTCCATTCGCATTTTAAGAAGGTCGAGATAGGATTTAACGATATCGACTTCGCGTCCAAGGTTTGTTTTAGAAGATTTTTCGCGCATTTGTGGGAGCACCGCGCGCAAGTAGCTGATGAGGCTTCTTTGCATTGCTGCGGCGCGTGGTGGATCGGTTTCGATTAAGAATTCGACCGATGCTAAAGTGTTGAACAAAAAATGGGGTTCAACTTGTGCCTGCATCATTTGCATTTGCGCTTCGCTTACTTGGCGCATTAATGCTTCTCTTTCAGCA
Source organism: Oxalobacteraceae bacterium (assembly GCA_023259175.1). Taxonomy (GTDB): domain Bacteria; phylum Pseudomonadota; class Gammaproteobacteria; order Burkholderiales; family Burkholderiaceae_D; genus Undibacterium. The sequence goes on from JAHFQV010000032.1 coordinate 9,325, forward strand.
AAGGCGTTGGCGACCTTGGCTTTTTCTTCGGCACGAACTTTGCCGCCCATGAGCGCTTTCATTCCGAATAAACCAAAGACTAGCAGCACCACGAAATTTTGAAACCATTCTGAGGAGCGGATTTTTTCTTCATCGGTCGCGACCGCGGCGGCATCGGCTGTTTTTGCGTCGACTTCTTTTTCGACTTGCATTCGCAATTCCTGCGCCAATTCATGCGGCAGTCGAATATGGACATTGTCTTTTTCTATCTCAACGCGAGCGAGGTCGGACATGTCATCGCCTGCTTCTGTTTCTATTTTCTTACTGGGATCGGATGGTTTTGAGTCCTTGGCGCTGTGCCATCCTTGTCCATCGATTTCAATTCGATTGCTATTTTTGATGGCAGTTTTGGTTTTGATGCGGATCCCGGTATTGTCGAATGCGACACGGTTTTCCGCTTGCGCTTTTTTATTTTGCTGTTCGGCGGCACGTTCGGCGGCCTTGCCTAGTTTGACGGTATTGGGAGTCGATGAGCCGATCAGATTTTTTTGAATGAAGGCACCAGAACTAAGGAGCAAAATCGCGAAAATGAAAAACTTCCACCACGAGAGCTTGCCGACCCACGTTGCGGTGGCATCAAAGGCTTTGCTGGTAAACACCAAGCTTTGCTGGGCCAATACCCGAAGTTGTTCTTTTGTTGCGGCATCCATAGTTGTAAAAATTTTCCTGATCGATTGTCGGTTTGAAGGTATTCATCCGATTGATTTATCATCACTTTAACTGAGAATTAAAGTATGCGCGCGCTGTTTGCGACAGAGTGATGAAATAGGGGGGTAGAGCGAATTTGTCTGCTGGTAGTCGGTATGTCGGTATGTCGGTGTTACAAGAAACGTTCGTAAATCGTTTTAACTCGTTTGCGCTGGGGGCTCGAATTTAAATGGAATTGGTCGCTACTGAATTGAGGTGTAACCATTCGTGTAAATCACCTAATGTTTTCGGTTTTGCATAGAAATAACCTTGCGCCAAATGACAACCGTATTGTAGTAGTGTTTTCGCTTGTTGTTCGGTTTCTACCCCTTCCGCGATGACACTGATGTTGAGGCTTTGACTGAGTTGGATAATCATTTTGGCGATGCTGCCATCGGAGTTGGCATCACGAATTTCGTTGACGAAAGCGCGGTCAATTTTGAGTTTGTCTACATTCAGTTTTTGCAGATGGCTCAGGGAAGAAAAGCCGGTTCCGAAATCGTCGATGGAAATCTGCGGGCCTAATTTTTTGATGTGGCTGAGTGACTCAATGAGGACATTTGGATCAGTCATCGCCATCGACTCCGTAATTTCTAGTTCAAGACAATGTGCCGGTGCTTTGGTGTCACGCAAAGCACGCTCCAAACTTTGCAAGAACAGCGGGTGATTAAACTGCGCTTGGGAGACATTGACTGCCATTTTAAATTCAGTGAATCCGAGCTTATGTAGATGAACCAGCTCAAAACATGCGCTACGCAAAACCCATTCGCCGATGTCGATAATCAGGCCTGAATATTCGGCAATTGGAATGAACTGGTCGGGCGGAACGAATTCGCCATCGCCGGTTTTCCAGCGCAGCAGGGCTTCAGCGCCGACTGCTTTTTGATCGCGCATATCCACTTGAGGTTGATAGACGACGAATAGTTTTTCATTTTCAAATGCGGCGCGCAAGGCATGCATCATGCGAACCCGCTCGCGAATTTCGACACCCATGTCAAGCGTGAAATAGCTATAGGACGAGCGTTGCAGTGACTTGGCCCTTTTGAGTGCGATGTTGGTATCCTTGAGTACTTCGGCGCTGCCACCTTGATAGTTTTCTAGTCGAATTAAGCCGATCGTCGAAGTCAGTTGAACCTCTTGTTTTTCGACTTCAAAAGGCTCGCTAAAAATAGCGGTGATATTGGTGGGTGAGACTTGATTTTCATGGCCAAGCACGGAAAACGTGTCGCCACCAACCCGCGCGATGTGGCAACTCGATCCGAAATTAGCGTTAAGGCGCTTCGCAACGGCGCAGAGTAAGGCATCGCCAAATTGATGTCCCAATGCGTCATTGGTTTCTGCGAAATGGTCGATGTCAATCAATGATAAAACACTGCGATCCTTCGACGCTGATAACAAAGTTTCGTTAAGTGTCTGTAGCAATTTGAGCCGATTCGCCAAGCCAGTGAGTGGGTCGAAATAAGCGTAGCGATGCAAGCTTGAGGTCAGCGATACGTTATTAAATCCAACTGTAATATTGCTGCAGAAAACGCCGATCAAGCGCTGCTCCAACGCATTGATTACCGTGTTTGTCTGAAAGAAAATGCAGAAATGATTGAGTGCGTTATCACTAAAAATGAGGGCTGCTCGGTTGCCTTCGTAGGTATGATTGCCTTCACGCAGTGCTGTGTGGATGATCGCTTGATCGAGTTTTTCATTGAACTGATTTTGGTCGTTTAGATTTGAAAACATCCCAGAAGTGGCAAGGCAATGAATATGGTTTTCTTCGGTGAAGCTGAGCACGTCGCCTTTGAAAGTACACACGAATGCATCGAGTGGGCGTTCAAGTAAAGTGCTCATTTGTGATAGCACACATTCACAAAAATGCGATAGTCCATTCTGTGACATCAATTCATTACTCGCGCTTACAATAAATTCTAATCCGCGTTGATTTGCCGTGATCGCGCAAATCTGCTCGTAGGAGCGTATCGCGGAGGTGACTGCGGTATAGAGTTTGGTGCGGGTTAATTCCGATTTAGTTTTGTAGTCGTTAATATCAAAATCTCGGATGGCATCGATTTCTGGCGCATAACCTGGCTGACCTGTGCGCAAAATAATACGAACATCATTAAGTCCTAAATTTTTCCTGACGTAATTGACGAGATTAAGGCCCGCATCTTGCTGCTCCATGACGACATCTAACAAAATCACCGCAATATCGGCTTCCTTGCTTAGGATATCTCTGGCTTCCGCAGCGGAATGCGCATGGAGAAAGCTCAGTGGGCGATGCTGAATTTCGAGATTCCCAAGAGCGAACATGGTCGCTGAATGTACGTCGGGATCGTCGTCGATGATCATGATGCGCCAACTCGGGCGCATCAATTGCATGGCGAAAGTGGAATCGCTGTTGGCCTCATCGACGAAAACCAGTGGTTCTTCGCTGGGTCGATTGGTTTCGCTCATCGTAATTTTCACTCCAAAGGAGGTTGTTTGGCGGCGATAGCTCAGTCAGACTTCTAGATGACAGTATAAGGCATGTTTGGTGGGGAAACTGTTGGGTTAGTGCAAAATTTTGGTTTTTGCTGCTTTTATCCCTATATCGTCTCTCTCCCTGTGTTTTTTCTCTAACACTGATAGAATGTTTTGCATTCTCTCACTTCAATTTTGTGTTCAATATGTCTGGAAATACCTTAGGTACACTTTTTACGGTCACCACTTTCGGTGAGTCACATGGTCCGGCGATTGGCTGTGTGGTCGATGGTTGCCCTCCAGGGCTGGAACTTTCTGAATTAGATATTCAACCCGAACTTGATCGCCGTCGTCCAGGCACTTCGCGTCATGTGACGCAAAGGCAAGAGCCTGATCGTGTGGAAATTTTGTCCGGTGTCTATGAGGGAAAAACGACGGGGACGCCGATTGCTTTACTGATTCGCAATGAAGATCAGCGTAGTAAAGACTATGGCAATATTGTTGAAACATTTAGGCCAGGACATGCGGATTTTACCTATTGGAAAAAATACGGTATTCGTGATCCGCGGGGCGGTGGCCGTTCTTCTGCGCGCTTAACCGCGCCCGCAGTGGGTGCCGCCGCGATTGCCAAAAAATGGTTGTTGCAAGAATTTGGCACGACATTTCACGGCGGAATGACCGCCTTGGGTGATATTGCGATTCCGGTGGTGGACTGGTCACATAGTGCGCATAATCCGTTTTTTGCGCCCACAGATGATGCGAGTTTGATCGCCAAATTAGAGTCCACAATGGATGCTTTGCGCAAAGATGGTGACTCTATCGGTGCCCGTATTGATGTCTTGGCGCGCAATGTGCCGGTTGGCTTGGGTGAGCCGATTTACGATAAGCTCGATGCAGAAATTGCGTATGTCATGATGGGTATTAATGCTGTGAAAGGCGTGGAAATTGGCGCGGGATTTGAATCAATACGGCAACGTGGTTCAGAGCATGGTGATGAAATGAGTGCCGCAGGTTTTCTTGGTAATAACGCCGGCGGTATTTTGGGCGGAATATCTAGCGGACAGGACATTACGGTGTCCTTGGCGATCAAACCCACTTCTTCGATTCGAGTGCCGCGTCAGTCCATCGACAAGGCAGGTCAGAGCGTGATGGTGGAAACTTTTGGACGCCACGATCCTTGCGTTGGGATTCGAGCGACCCCAATTGCCGAAGCGATGTTAGCCCTAGTGCTGATGGATCATGCGCTGCGCCATCGTGCCCAATGTGGTTTTGGGCGATAAATTGCCATATTGGTATATCAGCGAGTCTGAATAAAAAACGGAAATTTTTCGATTTCCGTTTCTTTTGCAATTTTAAATTTCGCTAAATTGATTTTTTTTGTGCTTTTGTCTGGCGCTTGAACGCTTCAAAAAAATCTGAGGGAGCGGTTTTGCATCGCACAATTGTGGCATAATCGAAAGCTAAATTTAGCCGAGATTTTCCACTAGGTATTTGTTTATGTCCAAAACCCTTTACGACAAACTTTGGGAGTCGCACCTCGTCCATTCTGAGGCCGATGGCACTGCGATTTTGTATATTGATCGTCATTTGCTGCACGAAGTCACCAGTCCACAAGCATTTGAAGGCTTGCAGTTAGCCGGGCGTGAGCCTTGGCGCAATTCGGCTAATCTGGTCGTGGCTGACCACAATGTTCCCACGACCGATCGCAAGCTCGGTATCGTTGATCCGATTTCGCGATTGCAGGTTGAAACGCTCGATGCCAACGCGCAGCGCTATGGCTTGAGTTACTTTGGTATGCATGATCAAAGGCAGGGCATTGTGCATGTGATAGGCCCTGAGCAGGGCGCGACCTTGCCCGGAATGACCGTGGTGTGTGGCGATTCACATACCTCAACCCATGGCGCGTTTGCTTGCCTTGCGCATGGTATCGGTACGTCGGAAGTCGAACACGTATTGGCTACCCAAACCTTGATCACAAAAAAGTCCAAAGCCATGCAAATTTTGGTCGAGGGAGTTTTGCCATTGGGCGTAACTTCTAAAGATGTGGTGCTGGCGATTATCGGAAAAATGGGGACGGCCGGGGGAACCGGTTACGCGATTGAATTTGCCGGTTCTGCGATTCGTGCGATGTCGATGGAATCGCGTATGACGGTTTGTAATATGGCGATTGAGGCAGGCGCACGGGCGGGCATCATTGCGGTTGATCAAATCACCATCGACTACGTTCAAGGTCGGCCTTTGAGCCCGACCGGCGAGGCTTGGACGCAAGCAGTCGATTATTGGCGCGGTCTGCATAGTGATGATGATGCGATATTCGATCGTGTGATTGAACTCAACGTGAGCGATATCAAGCCGCAAGTGACCTGGGGCACCTCACCCGAAATGGTGGTGGCAATCGATGGCAAAATTCCGAGTCCTGACGACGAAAGCGATCCGGTAAAACGTGAAGCCTATAAAAAAGCTTTGCAGTATATGGGCTTGGAGGCCAATGCTCCGATCACGACGGTGCAGATCGATAAAGTGTTTATCGGCTCTTGTACCAATTCGCGGATTGAGGATTTACGCGCCGCTGCCGCGATTGTGGTGGGTAAGCATCGTGCGCCCAATGTAAAGTTGGCGATGGTGGTTCCGGGTTCTGGTTTGGTGAAGGCGCAAGCGGAAAATGAGGGGCTAGACCGGATTTTTCTCGATGCCGGTTTTGAATGGCGTGACCCAGGTTGCTCCATGTGTTTAGCCATGAACGCAGATCGTTTGGAACCGGGTGAACGTTGTGCCTCGACTTCTAACCGTAATTTTGAGGGGCGGCAAGGTCAGGGTGGGCGTACCCACTTAGTGTCGCCGGTGATGGCCGCCGCCGCTGGTATTGCGGGGCATTTTGTCGATGTGCGGACGTTGTGAACTAGCGTGGTTTTTGGGTCGAAAAGTGGACATTTGTAGAGGAGTAGAAAATGAAGAAATTGATCACTATGTGTGTAGTCATGATGAGTTTATTTCAGCTAAGTGCATGTAACACGATGCAAGGTTTCGGTAAGGACGTTAAGAAGGCCGGCGAAGCGGTTGAAAACGCAGGAAAGCATTAGTTATGGAAAAATTTGCTTTGCTCGAAGGCTTAGTCGCGCCCTTAGATCGTGCGAACGTGGATACCGATGCGATTATTCCTAAGCAGTTCTTAAAGTCGATTAAGCGTAGTGGTTTTGGTCCTAATCTTTTTGATGAGTGGCGTTATCTCGACCATGGTGAGCCGGGTATGGACAATAGCGTGCGTCCGCTCAATCCCGATTTTGTACTCAATCAAGCGGCTTATCAAGGCGCTGCAATTTTATTGACGCGTAAAAATTTTGGTTGTGGCTCTTCGCGTGAGCATGCACCTTGGGCCTTGGAGCAATTTGGGTTTAGGGTGGTGATTGCGCCTAGCTTTGCCGATATTTTCTTTAATAACTGCTTTAAGAATGGCGTGCTGCCCATCGTCCTTTCGGAAGAGAAAGTCGATGAGTTATTTAAGCGCACACAAGCGCAGCCAGGTTTTTGTTTGACAGTGGACTTGGAAAACCAAGTCGTAAAAAATGTTGAGCATGACATCGCTTGGACTTTCGAAGTCGATGCCTTTCGCAAATATTGCTTGACCCATGGCTTGGACGATATCGGTTTGACGCTGGTACACGCAGAAAAAATTCGCGCATTTGAAAAAAATCATATCGAAAAATTCCCTTGGCTGAGCACGAAACTGTAGGGCTCAAGCTCCTTTGAAAATTTAAAAAATTACGCATGAAAATAGCTATTTTGCCGGGCGATGGTATCGGCCCTGAAATCGTCACCGAAGCCGTTCAAGTATTAAATGCCTTGGGTGAGTCATTTGAAATGGAAACGGCACCCGTAGGTGGTGCTGGTTACGAGGCTTACGGACATCCTTTGCCTGAGTCCACCTTGAAGTTAGCATTGCAAGCCGACGCAGTCTTATTTGGTGCGGTCGGTGCTTGGAAATACGATCAACTCGAACGCGCTTTACGGCCAGAACAAGCGATTTTAGGTTTGCGAAAACATCTCAATTTATTTGCGAATTTTCGGCCAGCGATACTTTACCCTGAGTTGGCAGGCGCATCGAGTTTAAAACCTGAAGTCGTGTCGGGTTTAGATTTACTGATCATCCGTGAATTGACAGGCGATATTTATTTTGGACAGCCACGCGGCGTTCGAGAGTGTCCTGATGGACCTTTCAAGGGGCAGCGTGAAGGCTTTGATACCATGCGTTACGCAGAAGGCGAAGTGCGACGGATTGCCCATGTCGCCTTTCAAGCTGCGCGTAAAAGAGACAAGCGTTTAACCAGTGTCGATAAAGCCAACGTGCTAGAAACCTTCCAATTTTGGAAGGACATTATGATCGACGTGCACAGGGAATATCCCGATGTGACATTGGATCATATGTATGTCGATAACGCGGCGATGCAATTAGTGCGTGCACCGAAAAAATTTGACGTGATTGTGACGGGCAATATGTTTGGCGATATTTTGTCGGATGCGGCTGCGATGTTGACAGGTTCGATAGGGATGTTGCCTTCGGCTTCTTTAGATGCAAATAACAAAGGTTTATATGAACCTTCACATGGCTCGGCACCCGATATCGCAGGTAAAAATATCGCCAATCCTCTCGCAACAATTTTGTCTGCCGCGATGATGTTACGGTTTTCTTTGGGATTGCCAGAACAAGCGGAGCGTATTGAGAATGCGGTGAAGTCAGTGTTGCATCAGGGCTTGCGTACGCCTGATATTTTTGAAGACGGTTGTCGTAAAGTGAGCACTTCGGAAATGGGTGCTGCGGTTGTTAAGGCGTTGGTGTAGAAAATTTCAGTAATCCGTGTCAGCGCAATTGTGGCTCGATACGTTAAGAAATATTTTGATATTAGGGAAAGATGATGAAGCTAGTTGGCTTGGTAGGATGGCGCGGCATGGTGGGTTCGGTTCTGATGCAAAGGATGCAGGAAGAACGCGATTTCGATTTCATTGAACCGGTTTTTTTCTCGACATCGAATACGGGTGGCAATGCACCTGCGATGGCAAAAAATGAAAAGACCTTGAAGAGCGCAAGCGATATTGATGCACTCAAGCGCTGCGACATCATCATTAGCTGCCAAGGCGGCGACTATACTTCCGAAATTTTCCCGCAACTGCGCGCAGCAGGATGGAAGGGCTTTTGGATTGACGCAGCATCGACACTCAGAATGGAAAAAGATGCGATCATCATTCTCGATCCGGTGAATTTGGATGTGATACGGTCAGGATTGAATAAAGGCATAAAAAACTACATCGGTGGCAATTGCACAGTTTCGTGTATGTTGATGGGTTTAGGTGGCTTGTTCCAGAACGACTTAGTCGAATGGATGTCGTCCATGACTTATCAAGCTGCTTCAGGCGGTGGTGCGCAACATATGCGTGAATTACTGACGCAATTTGGCAGCGTCAATGCCGAAGTTAAAGCACTCTTAGATGATCCGGCATCGGCTATTTTGGAAATCGATCGAAAAGTGCTGGCTAAACAGCACGCCTTGACCGCGGATGAAACCAAGCAGTTCGGCGCGCCTTTGGCGGGCAACTTGATACCGTGGATCGATAAAGATTTGCACAACGGCCAGTCTAAGGAAGAATGGAAAGCGGGCGTTGAGACCAATAAAATATTGGGACGCGGCGCGGACTTTGGTAGCGCGAGTATTGCCGTTGACGGTTTGTGTGTACGGATAGGTGCGATGCGTTGCCACTCCCAGGCATTGACGATTAAATTGAAAAAAGATGTACCTTTGGATGAAATCGAAGGGATGATCGCACAGCATAATGATTGGGTGAAATTGGTACCGAATTCGCGCGAAGAATCCATGAAATTGTTAACGCCTGCGGCAGTTACAGGAAGCTTAACGATCCCAGTAGGACGCTTGCGAAAAATGCAGATGGGCGGCGATTACCTTTCGGCATTTACAGTAGGCGACCAATTGCTTTGGGGCGCGGCAGAGCCATTGCGTCGCATGTTGCGCATCCTAGTTGAGGATTGATGAGCTTATAAATAAAAAAAGGAATGAATTGTTTATTCCTTTTTTTCTTGTTTGCGCTGTTTTGGCTTGGATTGTCTAGCGGTAACAACGGATTTAGCATGAAAAAGCAATTTTCCTGTCTTAATGTATTTACCATATCTAGAATTCACGTTAAGCTTGCACGACAAGGTGGGTAATGTTATTGTAATTCAACAACCCATTCGTTTGTGCAAAATTGCCCTTAGAATGGTAGTTTTGTATTAACTAAATTTCCCAGGAAATGTTCCATAATGTATAACTACAAACGCTTACCGATCAGTTTTTGGGGACCCAAAGCGCTCAAGGCCGCGGCAATTTCTTCCTTATTTATGTTCTCCAGCGCTTATGCGACGGGATTAGGAAAATTGACAGTGCTTTCCTCGCTGGGTCAGCCATTAAGAGCCGAAATCGAACTGACCTCGCCGAACAAGGACGAACTCAATTCGCTCGTACCTAAAATCGCGTCACTTGAAGCGTTTCGGCAAGCGAATATTGAATTTAATCCAGCCTTACTCTCCTTAAGATTCGCCATTGAACCTCGCGGTACGGGCTATATTGTTCGCGTGACCTCAAGTCAGGCGATGAATGAACCCTATATTGATTTTTTATTGGAAATGAATGCAAGTAATGGCAGATTGGTGCGTGAATATACGGCGCTGCTTGACCCCGCTGAGCTCTCCAATAGTCAAGCAGCACAAATCACCAATCCCAGTACGCCGAATATTGTAGTGCGTTCTCAGGTGACGCCTACGCCAGTGCCTACGTCTGCACCTACGCCAGCCTTGCAGGGGAATAGTAAGCCGAGAGAAATCCCAACGAATGTAAAAAATAGAGAAGCGCAAAAAACTAAAGCGAGCAAAGTGCCGGAAGTACATGGTGCCAACGCGGATGAAAAGCAGTATCAAGTCAAGTCTGGTGACACGTTAATGCGTATTGCTGCGAACCACGCGAACGGTGTTTCGCTTGACCAGATGTTGGTGAGTATTTACCGGGCGAACCCACAAGCCTTCGTCGGTGACAATATGAACCGGCTCAAGGCTGGACAAGTCTTAACAATTCCCGATGCGGACACCTCGCGCGCGAGTTCGGTTGGCGACGCGCATGCGGTTGTGTTGGCGCACTCACTTGATTTCAATGCGTATAGACAGAAGCTCGCCGGACAAATTCTATTGGCTCCGGTTGATAAGCCGCAAACTGGCAAGCACGCGATTAGTGGCAGCATTACCACCAAGGTCAAAGAGACAGCAACGGCAAGCAATGAATCGCTCGATAAACTTAAATTGTCTAAGGCGACCGGTAATGCAAAAGGCAGTAATGTCAAAACTCAGACCGAAGAAGATAAGATTGCCCGGGCTCGTGCTGATGCTGAAACCAGTGCGCGCGTCAAAGAGTTGGAGAAAAACGTTAGCGAATTAAATCGCCTGCTGGCGCTTTCGACCAAGAATGCTCAAGCTCAAGCTGCAGCTTCGGCAAAAGCATCCGCGAAAGTGGAGCCGCCGGCTAAGGTGGAAGTGCCTAAGCCGACGGTGATACCCGTACCTACACCGGTGCCTACTCCCGTGCCAGCAGTGGCGAGTGCCTCGGCCTCTCATCCAGCCAGTGCAAGTCAAGTGGCCAGCGCAAGCAAAGAAGCCAGCGCAAATAAGGAGGCTAGTGTTGCGAGTGCAAAGGAAGTCGCCTCGGCGCCTGCTGCTAAAGTTGAGCAGGCCAGCGCCCAAGTTAAACCGAAAAAAATCGCTCCACCACCGCCAGCACCAGCGGCTGAGGAAAGTAGTTGGTTTGACGCTAAATACTTACTTGGTGCAGGTTTGTTCACCTTGATTGCGGGCGGTATTTTTGTTTATTCGAGTCGCCGCAAGAAAAACGTTCATCAATTTGAAGACAGTATTTTGACAGGTTCGAGTTTGAAGGCTAATTCCATGTTTGGCTCAACCGGTGGTCAGAGTGTTGATACGAATAACAGTGTCTTTAATTCCAACTTCGCGCCCTCGGCCAGTCAGTTAGATGCCAATGAGGTGGACCCAGTGGCGGAAGCGGATGTTTATATCGCTTATGGTCGCGATACGCAAGCTGAAGAGATTTTGAAAGAAGCGCTGAAAACACAGCCTGATCGCCATGCGGTGCGTTTGAAATTGATGGAAATTTATTTTGATCGCAAAGATGTGCGCAATTTTGAAGTGTATGCCGGAGAGTTGTTTGGCATGACTGGTGGTGAAGGTGATGAGTGGGCGCAAGCCGCTTCTATGGGTGTTTCCCTCGATCCTAGTAACCCAATGTACGCGGGCGCAAGCGCACCTACTGATATGCATATGGGCGCTGGTTTAGGTTTGCCCACGCAGCCGCTCGAGGATTTGGAAGCCGATGAGCTTCTTGAAAGCTCGCTGTCGCAAGACATGCTCGAATCGATCAGTATTATTGATACCGCTTCGGCTAGCTCAGAAGATGTCGCTCAGAATAAAACCAAGGAGCGTGATGATAGTGACGACTTGGGCGGCCTTGATTTTGATCTTGATATCGCCGATATCGAAGCTTCCGCCGCGGCCGAGGTCGTTCCTACTTTACCAGTTGCCGAGCCGCCAAAGGCATCGAAGATGGGGGAAGAAGCTGCGCCGGTAATTGATTTTGGCTCGATAGATTTTGATCTCGGTGGTGATGCAGCTAGCGAGGAAATTATTGCAGCAGAGGTAGTGGAAGAATCCACTCCTGAATTGCCTATACTTGCACAAATCGCTGCGCCAGCAGCTCCCGCAGCGTCATTAGACAGCTCCCACGAGATAGAATTTGATTTGGGTGGTATGGACTTTGACGTTGATGCTCAGGCGGGTGGTGTAGCAACTGCTGTAGCCCCAAGTGCTAAAACAGTCGATGTCGGTTTGGGTGTTGAGTTAACTTCCGAACTTGAAGCGCTTTCTGGTGAAGTCGAGACGCAGTCGTATAACGCAGAAATGGCGACTAAACTTGATCTTGCGGTCGCTTATCAAGAAATTGGCGACAAAGAAGGTGCGCGTGAGCTTTTAGAGGAAGTGATGCGTGGCGGATCCAGCGATCAAATTGAAAAAGCTAAGGGCATGTTAGCCAAGCTTTCATAAGAAGACACCGACCAGTATTTTTAGAGCGATGGTGATCTAGAGGCGTAGGCGTGAGCTTACGCCTTCGCTTTTTATATAAACCGAGATTTTCAATTTGGCGCAACTTCGATGCATTTTTTTGCGGCCATGCTGCAAACGCATCCCTAAACATCTCAAGCTCAAATGAAAAATCTCGGATAAGCCAAAAAAGAAATTCGTGTATGGCAAATAGAATTGTTTTGGGGATTGAGTACGATGGCAGTCACTATCAGGGCTGGCAGACACAACCTCATGGAAAGACGGTCCAGGATAACTTGGAGCGTGCGTTAAGCCAATTTACGAAAGAAAAGGTCGCAACGACTTGCGCGGGACGCACCGACGCTGGGGTTCACGCCTTAGAGCAAATTGTTCACTTTGATACGGCTCTTGAGCGTGAAATGTATTCGTGGGTGAATGGAGTCAATGCTTTTTTGCCGGAATCGGTTGTGGTGCGTTGGTCGCATGCTATTTCTAGTGAGACGTTGAGCACTGAAGAGCAGGAATTTCATTCCCGTTTTAGCGCTTTTTCTCGTACCTACCACTATGTTTTGCATAATAGTCCGGTGCGTTCACCTTTGTGGAGTCGTCGCGCGGGATGGTGCTTTCGTCCTTTGGATGTTGAGCGTATGTCCCTTGCAGCACAAGCTTTGTTAGGTGAGCAGGATTTTACCGTGTTTCGTGCCGCAGGATGTCAGGCCAAAACCCCCATCAAAACTATGTATGAAGCAAAGATAAGACAGCAAGCTGAGTTGATTGTTTTTAGTTTTAGTGCCAGCGCGTTTTTACATCACATGGTTAGAAATATGGTTGGTGCCTTGATTTTTGTGGGTATGGGGCGGCGTGAACCAGAGTGGATTGCTGAACTGATAGGGCAGCGAGATCGCAGCTTGTCGGCACCGACGTTTATGCCCGATGGCTTGTACCTAGCGCGTGTGGGCTACGATAAAAAATGGGCGTTGCCGCAAGTGGAGCATGAAAATTTGCCATTTGCATTAAGGTTTAGCGCTTAACGGAAATCTCGTTTCGAAGAAGAATTTGGGCTTAATTTGTGTTTCTAAATGCGCCAGTTTGGTCTTCCCGCACGGAAATTTCGGTATTTTCAGCCGAAATCCGGTAAAATGTCGTTTTTGCATAACCCAACACTATGGCGCACGCCTGGGTATCATTGCCCAGTTTGATGCGCCTTTTTTGTAATCGGTTTCTGATTTCTCTAATGAATAACATTCGCAATTTTTCGATTATCGCTCACATTGATCACGGTAAATCAACCCTCGCTGATCGCATCATCCAACTTTGTGGCGGTTTGTCTGATCGCGAAATGGAGGCGCAGGTTTTAGATTCGATGGACATCGAACGTGAACGCGGCATTACCATTAAAGCTCAGACTGCAGCGCTACAATACAAAGCTTTGAACGGCGAAATGTACAATCTGAATTTGATTGACACGCCAGGCCACGTCGATTTTAGTTACGAAGTGAGTCGTTCTTTGTCGGCGTGTGAAGGCGCACTTTTGGTAGTCGATGCCTCGCAAGGCGTTGAGGCGCAAACGGTGGCCAATTGCTATACCGCGATTGAATTGGGCGTTGAAGTGGTACCGGTTTTAAATAAAATCGATTTGCCCTCCGCGGATCCAGCTAATGCGAGTCATGAGATTGAAGAAGTCATCGGAATTGACGCGACAGATGCGGTGCAATGCTCAGCTAAAACGGGTTTGGGTGTGCGCGATATTCTTGAGTCCTTAATTTTGAAAGTGCCTTCGCCCAAAGGGGATCCTGAGGCTCCATTGCAAGCACTCATTATTGATTCTTGGTTCGATAATTATGTGGGTGTTGTGATGTTGGTGCGCATTGTGAACGGTACTTTGCGCCCTAAAGATAAAATCCTCTTTATGGCAACTGAGGCACAGCATTTGGTTGAAAGCGTTGGTGTATTCACGCCGAAATCTTTGTCGCGTAGTGAATTGTCTGCCGGGCAGGTTGGCTTTATCATCGCTGGGATTAAAGAGCTGAAAGCGGCGAAGGTGGGCGACACGATCACTGCAGTTGCGCGTCCAGCAAAAACGCCTTTGCCGGGATTTAAAGAGGTGCAACCGCAAGTGTTCGCCGGTCTGTTTCCGGTCGAAGCTAATCAATACGATGCCTTGCGTGACTCGCTGGAAAAATTAAAGCTCAATGATGCTGCGCTGATGTATGAGCCTGAAGTATCACAAGCCTTGGGATTCGGATTCCGCTGTGGTTTCTTGGGGCTCTTGCACATGGAAATCGTGCAGGAACGTCTTGAGCGCGAATTTGATATGGACCTAATTACAACCGCACCGACGGTTGTATATGAAGTTGTCATGGGCGATGGAACGATAATTTCGGTTGATAATCCATCAAAAATGCCGGACCCTTCGAAAATTGAAGAAATCCGCGAACCGATAGTGACGGTCAATTTGTATATGCCGCAAGAGTACGTCGGTTCTGTCATCACCTTGTGTACTTCCAAGCGCGGCCTGCAATTGGACATGAATTATCACGGCCGTCAGGTTAAATTGACTTACGAAATGCCGATGGCTGAAATCGTACTCGATTTTTTTGATCGTTTGAAATCAACCTCGCGTGGTTATGCGTCGATGGATTATGAGTTCAAAGAATATCGCGCTGCCGACGTAGTCAAGGTTGACATGTTGATCAACAGCGAAAAAGTCGATGCGCTCGCTATTATTGTGCATCGCTCAAACAGCCATTATCGCGGTCGTGCGGTCGCTGCAAAGATGCGTGAATTGATTCCACGTCAAATGTTTGATGTGGCAATTCAAGCGGCCATCGGTGCCAATATCATCTCGCGCGAGAACGTAAAAGCGCTGCGTAAAAACGTTTTGGCGAAATGTTATGGTGGCGATATTAGTCGTAAGCGCAAACTGCTTGAGAAACAAAAGGCAGGTAAAAAACGTATGAAACAAGTCGGGTCTGTTGAGATACCGCAAGAGGCATTTTTGGCAATTTTACAAGTGGACGAAAAATGAGTTTTCAAACCTTCGTAGGAAATTTTGCTCTAATTTTATTTGTTTTGATGGTGCTGACAGGCGCGATTTGGGCTTGGGATTTGTTTGTGCTGTTGCCACGTCGTCGTGTGCAATTAAAAAAAGCGCTGGAAGAACTCGACAAGCAAGTCAATGTGAACGAAAACGCGAGACCTCTGCTGAAAGAGCAAATCTTGCGTCAGCCGACTTGGGTTGAGTATTCAGGCAGTTTTTTCCCCGTGATTGCTTTGGTTTTTATTTTACGTTCATTCTTGTTTGAACCATTCAAAATCCCGTCCGGCTCCATGCTGCCTACGCTTTACATTGGCGATTTAATTCTAGTCAATAAATTTACCTATGGCATTCGTTTGCCGATCATCGATACCAAGATCATCGAAATTAATCAGCCGCAGCGCGGTGATGTGATGGTGTTTAAATATCCCGAAGATATGTCGAAAAATTTCATTAAGCGGGTGGTTGGTATTCCGGGTGACGAGATTCGTTATGCCGATAAAAAATTGACCGTCAATGGCTTAGCCTTGAATTATCAAGGCATGAATCCATTTCTGAACAGCGAAGGTTTGAATTATTACCCGCAATTTGAAGAAAATTTGACTGGTGTTCGTCATCGTATTCTCAATGATGATGCAAAATCAGCGAGTGTTGAACGCGGTTCGCGCCCAGATTTTCCTTATTTTAAAAATTGCACTTATAATCTGGAAGGTTTCGTCTGTAAAGTACCACAAGGCCAATATTTCATGATGGGTGATAATCGTGATAATAGTGAAGATAGTCGTTATTGGGGATTCGTTCCTGATGCGAATATTGTCGGAAAGGCCTTCTTTATCTGGATGAATTTTAGTGAGCCCAAAAGGATAGGTGGCTTTAAATAATCGCTCAGCCGAGTTGAATAATCAGTGGAGGTTTTATATGTGCGGCAATAAATTCGTTAATAGATACGTCAATCAGCGATACCTGACTTCAAATCAAAAAGGCATGTCCTTGGTGGGTCTTATCTTCACCTTGAGTGTGTTGGCGATGATTGTTATTTTGGCAGCGAAAGTCGCTCCGACCGTACTCGAATATAACTCCATTAAAAAAGCTATCGTTAGAGCTAAAAGTGCCGGTGATAGTATTGGTACGATACAAGCTGCCTACGATAAGCAAGCCGATGTAGACTACATTACCTCCATCCATGGACGCGATCTGGTATTTGAAAAAACCGATACGGGCATCGAGGTCAGTTTTGCCTACGAAAAGAAAATACATTTGCTTGGACCCGCCAGTCTTTTGCTTGAATATGAGGGTACCACCGGCAAGCCAGCAAAGAAAACCACGACACAGGATTAAGATTCGTTTATGAATGAACAGTTGCTGCAAAAGCGATTAGGACACCAATTTAAAAATGTTGCACTTTTGCAGCAGGCGTTGACACATCGCAGCCATAGTGGGCTGCACAATGAAAGGCTAGAATTTTTAGGTGACTCCATACTCAATTGTGTGGTGGCCTCGATTCTCTTTGATACCTATAGCAATATTGACGAAGGCGATTTGTCGCGGGTTCGAGCCAATTTGGTCAAGCAGCAGTCGCTTTTTGAAATTGCGCAAAAAATGGAGCTTTCTCAGTTTTTGCGTTTGGGCGAAGGCGAACTCAAGTCGGGTGGTTTCCGTCGGCCGTCTATTTTGGCCGATACCCTAGAGGCCTTGTTTGGCGCGATTTATCTCGATGCTGGTTTTGATGTGGCACGTGCAGTCATACATGGTTTGTACGCGCCTATTTTGGTATCGGTTGATCCTACAACCTTGGGGAAGGACGCTAAAACTCTGCTTCAAGAATTTTTACAAAGTAAGAAAATCGCGCTCCCTTTGTACAATGTCGTCGCTACCCACGGCGCAGCGCATAATCAAGAATTTGAAATTGAGTGTCTAGTGCCGAAGTTGGATATTCAAGTGTTTGGCACGGGTGGCAGTCGTCGCGCAGGCGAACAGGCCGCCGCCAAACTTGCGCTAGAAACAGCGGCTGGTTTATTGGCTAAGACTCCTGCGGGGCGCAAAAATAAACCGCGTACATCGCAAATGAAACTGGCGGGTATCGCGACCGTGCAGGCAAGCTTACCTAGTGCCAAAGATAAAGAGGTGCTCGGCACTAAGGCCGACGCAAAGCACGCGGAGGCCAAGCAGAACCAAACATCACTAGCGCTTGATACTGAGTCAGTCAGCGCTACAACACAGACGCATTCTGCATGAATACGATCAATACCATGGATATAGATTTGGACAATTCGGAATTTCGTTGTGGCTACATCGCCATTGTTGGCCGCCCCAATGTTGGAAAATCGACTTTGATGAACGCCTTAATTGGTGCAAAAGTCAGCATCACTTCACGTAAAGCACAAACTACGCGGCATCGTATCACCGGCATACAAACTAAAGAGCAAACCCAGTTTGTCTATGTCGATACGCCCGGATTTCAAACGCGCCATTCCAATCCGCTGAATCGGACTTTGAACCGGACGGTGACGAACACTTTGATGGCTTCGGACTTGATTTTGTTTATTGTTGAAGCGGGCACTTTTGGTGCGGCAGATCAGCAAGTTATCGACCTTTTGCCGAAAAATGTGCCTTGTATTTTGGTGATCAACAAGTCAGATCGCGTCAAAGATAAAGCGATCTTAATGCCCTTCGCGCAAAAATTGATGGCGCTTTTTCCGTTTACGGCTTTGGTTCCTGTATCGGCGACAATGCGATTTCAGCTTGATCATTTGGAGCAAGAGGCGAAAAAATATCTGCCTTTGAACCCGCCGATTTTCGGAGAAGATGATATTACCGACCGAAGTGAAAAATTTTTGGCGACCGAAATTGTGCGTGAAAAATTATTTCGTTTTGTTGGCGATGAGCTGCCTTATACCAGTACTGTTTTGATTGAAAAGTTTGAGCAAGAAGGCCAATTGCGCCGGGTTTTCGTGGCGATCTTGGTCGATAGAGATGGACATAAGTCGATGGTGATCGGCAATAAGGGCGCACGACTCAAAGACATTTCAACGCAATCACGCCAGGACATGGAAAAACTATTTGGCGGCCCTGTGTATTTGGAAATTTGGGTTAAAGTTAAATCAGGCTGGGCCGACAACGAAGCCGGACTTCGTGCTTACGGTTACGAGTAAAATCGAAGCAAGGAATCGATTTCCCCATGAGTGAATTTCGACCTGAGGTAGTGAGCTAATTGAAGCCAATTGATGCCGACATCTCAGCTGATGAACTCCCCGCACCGAGCGCCACTAAGCGCAGCGTCACGAAAACAAAAAACGAACGTGAATGGCGGGTTGCGCATCAGCCCGCCTTTGTTCTACATGCGTATCCCTACAAAGAAACCAGCTTAATTCTCGATGTTTTTAGTCGAGATTTTGGTCGTGTTGCGCTTGTTGCGAAAGGCGCGAAAAGACCGCATTCCAAGCTGCGCACTGTCCTGCAGACCTTTCAGCCGCTTGCAATGGCCTGGGTCGGTAAATCAGAAATGAAAACTCTAACCGCCGCAGATTGGGTAGGGGGGATGCTACCCCTAGAAAAATCGGCGCTGCTTTTCGGCTTTTATTTAAACGAACTCTTGATTAAATTCTTGGTTCGAGATGAGGTTAGCCCAGTGCTTTTCGACCTTTACGTCTCAAGCTTAAATCAATTGGCGCATCAGGAACCGACTTCCCATGTCTTGCGCCAATTTGAGCTAAGCCTATTGCAGCGCTCGGGTTTGGTCGGTGTTTTGTCCGAGTGTTCTAGCACTGGAGTCGCGCTCGAGTTGGATCGCCTCTATGTCGTTGATCCGAGTGAAGGCGTGCGTCCTGCATTTGCCAGTGACACAATCCCGCAAATTTTAGGTAAGACACTGCACGATATGCAAAGGGCGGACTATACTGACGCTGTGACGCAAATGCAGAGTAAACATTTAATGCGTTTTCTCTTGCAATATCATTTGCACGGGTCGCCGCTCAAGACGCGGCAAATTTTGATTGATCTACAAAAATTATGAATATTCATGGTCAGCCACAAGTGATCGACTTGGGCATTAATATCGATCACGTCGCCACTTTGCGTAATGCGCGTGGGACGGTGTATCCCGATCCTTTAGAGGCGGCTTTGCTGGCCGAAGAAGCAGGGGCGGATTGCATTACTTTGCATCTGCGTGAAGACCGTCGTCATATTAAAGATGAGGATGTTAGGCGGATTCGACCGCGCTTAATCACACGTATGAATTTAGAAGCTGCGGTGACATCAGAAATGATTGATTTTGCCTGCCAAATTCAACCGCAAGATGTGTGTTTGGTGCCCGAGCGGCGCGAAGAAGTGACGACCGAAGGTGGGCTCGATGTCGTGCGCCATTTTCAAAGTGTGGAACGTGCCATCAAACAACTGCAGGCTGAAAACATACGCGTGAGTTTATTTATCGATGCCGACCCAGAGCAGATTCGCGCGGCGCAGGCTTTGACAGCACCCGTGATTGAATTGCATACGGGACGGTATGCCGATGCTCATGATGCGCAGACGAGGCAACTTGAACTCGATCGCATAGGCGCTGCGGTAGAGCTCGGCAATGGCCTAGGTCTTAAAGTGAATGCTGGGCACGGACTGCATTACACCAACACCCAAGCGATAGCGGCCATTTCTGGCATTGCAGAACTCAATATTGGCCACGCAATTGTTGCGCATGCTTTATTCGTGGGCTGGCAAAAGGCGGTGAGCGATATGAAAGCATTGATGGTCAAAGCGCGCTTGCGCGGCACCTAAATTGGCTATGGAACATGAGGCTACAGATTCGGCGCACCGGCAAGCTATCATTGAATTGGTCAGTCTTTTGCCGAATTTACCTGGCGTGTATCGTTATTTTGATGCAGAAGATCAAATACTCTACGTCGGCAAAGCACGTGATTTAAAAAAACGAGTCTCGAGTTATTTTCAGAAAAATTTAAGTAGCCTGCGCATTGCACAAATGGTCGGTAAGATCGTGCGCCTAGAAACGACGGTGACGCGCAGCGAGGCGGAAGCTTTGATCTTGGAAAATAATTTGATCAAGGCGCTTAAGCCGCGCTACAACATTTTATTTCGTGACGATAAATCTTATCCCTACCTGAAAATAACGGATGAAAAAGTTCCGCGCATGCTGTACTTTCGCGGCGCAGTCGATAAAAAACATCAATATTTTGGCCCGTTTCCCTCCGCTTGGGCGGTCAAGGAATCGATGCAGCTCTTACAGAAAATTTTTCTGTTGAGAAGTTGCGAAGACAGTGTATTTGCAAACCGCACTAGGCCTTGCTTACTGCATCAAATTCATCGCTGTAGCGCGCCTTGTGTGAAGATTATTTCGGACTCAGACTATGCGCTCGACGTTGATAATGCAGTTAAATTTTTGCAGGGAAAGCAAACCGAAGTGATGGCGAGCTTAGAGCGCAAAATGTTTAATTTTTCCGATGCTCTGCAATTTGAACAAGCCGCGTTAGTGCGTAATCAAATGTCGGCGCTCTCGACGATTTTGCATCAGCAAAGTATGGAGTCTAGCGATCAGGCAGATATCGATATCATTGCGCTGGTGGTGGAAGGTGGACGCGTCTGCATTAATTTGGCGATGGTGCGGGGCGGTCGTCATCTGGGGGATCGCGCATATTTTCCTGCGCAGGCTTATGCGCTATCAGCGATGGCCGCGCAAGAGATCGAAACAGAAGTGTTGGCGGCTTTTTTAGCGCAACACTATGTTGATCAAAAAATTCCCGCACAACTGGTGAGTAATATCGTGCTCGATGCGCCGGAGCTGATGCTGGCCTTGATGCAGCAGTGTGCACACAAAATCACTTGGAGCGTACAAGTTCAAGGCCAAAAACGTATCTGGCTGGAGTTAGCGCTCAAGGGCGCGCGCTTGTCTTTGGCGCGTGCTTTGTCTGAGCAGGGCGCGCAAGAATTAAAGACCAAAGCTTTGACAGATACTTTGGCACTTGAGCTGGAAGACTTAGCACAACTGCGAGTAGAGTGTTTCGACATCAGTCACACCCAAGGTGAGGCAACCCAGGCCTCATGTGTCGTCTATCAACATCACAAAATGCAAAATGCGCAGTATCGTCGTTTTAATATTAAGGACATTACCGGGGGCGATGATTATGCGGCGATGCGACAAGTGCTACAGCGCCGCTATGCGCCAATCGCGGAAAGTTTGCATGGGGATGATGCTAGCGCGGCGCAGGAGCTTAGAATGCCGGACTTGGTGCTAATCGATGGTGGCAAAGGGCAGGTTGAAGTCGCGCGTCAAGTCTTCGAGGAACTGGGATTGGATTTGAGCTTGATCGTGGGCGTTGCAAAAGGTGAAGGAAGACGCGTCGGCTTGGAAACTTTGGTGTTTGTCGATGGGCGAGTCGCACTAGAATTGGGTAAAGAATCCGCTGCTTTGATGTTGATTGCACAGATACGAGATGAAGCGCATCGCTTCGCGATTACAGGCATGCGTGCCAAGCGCGCCAAAACGCGTCAGACATCGCGTTTGGAAGAGATTGATGGGATAGGTCCCAAGCGCAGGCAAAAGCTACTCACGCGCTTCGGAGGTATCAAAGGCGTTGAAAACGCGAGCGTCGAAGATTTGATGGGCGTTGACGGAGTTTCTAAGGCTTTGGCTGAGCACATTTATCAGAGTTTGCGTTAAACCTCGAAAAGAAAGTGTTGCGCACAGAACGCTGGCTACGCAAAATATTTAATTTTTTACTCTGTGGCAAAATATAATGTCGCTGAATCGAGATTTTTATCGGCGTCACTTATTTACTTAGTTATTTATTGTGTTGAACTATGCCCTTTAATATTCCTATCCTATTGACCTGGTTACGGGTCGCACTCATTCCCTTGGTTGTGGGCGTTTTTTATGTGCCGGATTTTTATCTCAGCCCATATGAAAAAAACGTGGCCTCCACCATTGTTTTTATCGTCGCCTCGGTGACCGATTGGTTCGATGGTTTTTTAGCGCGGCGTTGGAATCAAACCTCTGCGTTTGGCGCTTTCCTCGATCCGGTCGCCGATAAATTGATGGTCGCTGGCGCATTGCTGGTGCTAGTGCAGTGGGATAGGGTGAATGCGGTGATCGCCTTCATCATTATTGGCCGCGAAATTACGATTTCTGCCTTGCGCGAATGGATGGCGCAAATTGGCGCATCGAAATCGGTTGCGGTGAGCTCATTAGGAAAAATCAAAACAGTCGCGCAAATGGTTGCGATACCCATGCTGCTTTTTTATGGCAATTTATTTGGCATGATCGATACCATCCTATGGGGGCGTTTGCTCTTGTTAGTCGCTGCGGTGTTGACGGTGTGGTCGATGTTTTATTATTTGCAGCGCGCTTGGCCGCTTATTAAGGAAAAAGCGGGCGAGCTTTAAGAGCGTGAATAAGACGGTGAAAATGAATGGTGGAGATCATAATTCTTGACAACTTAGACCGGTGCTATATAATGTGCGCCTGTTGTTGATGCGGGAGTAGCTCAGTTGGTAGAGCGCAACCTTGCCAAGGTTGAGGTCGAGAGTTCGAGACTCTTCTCCCGCTCCAGAATTTTGGAAATGGCATCGTAGTTCAAAGTAATATGCGGGAGTAGCTCAGTTGGTAGAGCGCAACCTTGCCAAGGTTGAGGTCGAGAGTTCGAGACTCTTCTCCCGCTCCAGAATTTGAAGGGAAGCCGCGCTTCCCTTTTTTATTCAGTTTGTACCGCATTTCGGTTTGACGATGTCGAGTCTGAACTTGATGTAGTAAATCAAAATAGCAACCCTTGGCGGGGTAGCAAAGTGGTTATGCAGCGGCCTGCAAAGCCGTAGACGCCGGTTCGATCCCGACCCCCGCCTCCAGATTTTCGCGTCGAAAAAACGCAAATGAGTTAAAGCTGATAATCCGGATTAATTGGAAAGATTATCAGATGCAAGTTGAGTGCCCGAGTGGTGAAACTGGTAGACACATCGGACTTAAAATCCGCCGCTTTCCTTAAACGGGGCGTGCCGGTTCAATTCCGGCCTCGGGCACCATTAATACCAAGCGCATAGCGCAATAAAACCCCGTAAAGCTAGGTAAATCAAGGCTTTACGGGGTTTTTTACTATCTGTGCAATTCCACGTTTTACCGCTTTTTCACGCATAGTTCTGTTTCAACCTCCCACAAAATCCCCACTATTTCCCCACTATTTCCCCACTTAGATTTACTATTCGCCAAACGATTTTGATGGCGAGGTGGAGCCTGGCACCTTTTACAAAGACCGCTAATGGTTGACGTGTGCAGATAAGCGTCAAGGGCAAGCGTGATTCAACCTAGATTCCTCGGTTGGACGGGTTCGAGTGTGCATTTTTCCGCGTTGCTGGCGAGGGTGTGGCTGGGAATTCGAGCAGCATGCTGCTCGCCAGCGTGACGGTCTGTGCATACTTGCACAGATGCGCCCTGCAAGGGCGACGACGACGCAACCTCCACGTTGATAGGAGGAATAACGAAGTTCAGCGACGCGGACAAGTGGCTTTTGCCGTCTGATTCAAAAGATTTTCGCAGTATGCCGGACGTGGTTTGGAAATTCATTGGTGAAATCTTGGAACGGGAAGCAAAAAGCTATTAACTATCCCCAATCGGGATATAAAATCAATTCATCAAGCGAAATTGCTTGCAAATATGCACCTTAAAAGGTACATTAAACAAAAATGATCAAACAAAAAACACCTCCAAAATTGGACGCTGTATTTTATAAAACAGAGATGGAAGCAGAACCAGTCAGAGAGTGGCTTTTGTCGCTTACCAGACAGGACAAAAAAACCATTGGAGAAAACATTTCGTATGTTCAATTCAAGTGGCCAATTGGTAAGCCGAAAGTAGACCACTTGCGTGGCGCAATTTGGGAAGTTCGCACTACACTAAAAACACGAATTGCGCGGGTATTGTTTGCGGTAGATGGTCAGACGATGATTCTGCTGCATGGGTTCATCAAAAAAACTCAAGCAACAGAAAAGAGCGATATAGAATTAGCAGAAACTAGGTACAAGGATTGGAAGCAACATGAAAAAAATTAACCCACGCACAGGCTCAAATTTTGATGACTTTCTCAAGGAAGAAGGGATTTTTGATGAGGTCACGGCAAAGGCGCTCAAGCGAGCAATTTCTGAGCAATTGAAAGAAGGAATGCAGGCGCAAAAAATCACAAAGGTAGCGATGGCGGCGCTGATGGATACCAGTCGCACACAAGTTGACCGTTTGCTCGATCCTGATAATTTGCGCATTCAGTTTGATAGTTTAATTCGGGCAACATCAGCCATCGGAAAGCATGTTGAAATTCGCTTAGTTGACGACGTTGTAAAAACTTAACAAGGAAAATATGTCTATCAAAACAAGTGATCGGCCAGTACTTGAGGCGACATTGGAAAGCGGCGAAGTAGTTTTGGATGCGCTCCGTATTGTGGATGTATTAGCTGATATCCCATTCATTGGTACCGCCATCAAGATCTGCCGTGCTAACGACGCAATACGTCAGAGAATCTATACTGCCAAACTAGCCAAGTTCATCAATGACCTTAGTTCTGTGCCGCAGTCCGACATTGAAAAAATTCGTTTAACGATAAATTCGTCCGGTGACGAGGCGCGACGGGTTGGTGAAACCGTCTTAATGATTCTGGAGCAGGTTACCGACATGGACAAGCCGGTTGTGCTCGCCAGGCTTTTGCTCTGCTATGCGGAAGGGGTAATCTCATCGGTTGAGCTACGTCGTCTATACCAAGCCATTAATTCTGCGTTTATGGACGATATCAAAGAATTTCTTGCGGCGCCAGCGCTGGACAATCGACAAGCAGCATGGATGGAGAACCTAGTTTCTGCGGGCCTATCGAAGATGGCTGTTGGTAAAACATATGACAGTGACGGAGAGATTTATTTCGACTCATCGCCACTCGGTGAGAGGCTCCGCGTGGCCCATTGCCATAGGTCACTTATTTAGACATTGTGGCGACGTCGGTTCGGCGTTTCGCCCATTTAAATCAAGGAAGATTATGTCTATTGATGAGGCTGATTACGTATCGAAGCCAACAGCCGCGCAAAGTTACTTGGATGTGGATAGGGAAATGTTACCTGGTGCAAAGCACCTTGTAGGAATTGATTCTATTTCTTCCCAAGCGCCGACTTTTCTGTGCGGGCATATTTGCGAGTGTGCACTAAAATCAATATTGTCCTTCAACGGAAAAAGCGAAAAGGAACTAAAAGACAGTTCAATACGCCATAATATTCTTGGTTTGTGGAATGAAGTTTGTAATCTGACCCAAGAGTTGGATAATCCTCCGCAAGACTGGGTTTCGCAACTTAGTCGTGTCTTTAATGCCCCACATGTTGTTCGCTATGCTAAAGGGGCGAATTTCGTTGTTTTCTCAGACCAATGGGCAATGATAAATGGCACTGAAAACTTGGTTTCTTTAGCCGCACAAATTATCGAGTAAAGTCAAAGGAAAATA
>JAHFQV010000126.1:0-1157 GCA_023259175.1 Oxalobacteraceae bacterium
AATGTGGGTCCTTGAAACCAATCATATTGCGGATGATTCGTTAGGCCGTAATTTTTTCGTGGAGTGGGTTTGCGTAAGCCTAAGCCCATCTGTCAGACTAGTTTTCGCCTTAGTAATGAAGTGCGAGATTCTGCCCGTTACACAGCGACGAATCATTCATTTATCGGTTTTGTAATGAGCCGCTGTACTTTAACGATGAAATCTCGCTAATTGCTTTTGAATTGTCGACAGAAGCCAGGTTATAACTGTACTTTGATGTGCGTAGCATAAAATCAACTGATTCTAGGTCACCTACAGACCACTTAGCGTAATATTCTTCGCCTGCTTTAAGTTCAAGCTCAAGACTAAGTTCGTAAAAACCAGCGGACTTATTCGCAATTTTTATTTTATGTTTTCCAGCAGGCAGCTTGAAAAATAAATATCCGCCGTTTTTTAGTGGCCCTTGATTGATTCCATTTATCTCGACGTTTGGAGCTACGCAGCAATTCACCATATTGTTTGGTCGATATATGTAAAGCATAGAATCATTATCGGCGACAGCCTCTTTCTTAAATACAGGGCCATTTGCTGCGCACGAAGCTAATAAGAAAATGCTTAGAACGGAAAGGATAATTTTTTTCATATTTATTTAAGTTTAAGGTTAGGTGTTAGCCGTTATATTTTTATTGTGAACTAGCATACGGTGGGAAGAGCCGACAGAATGCCGAATCGATGCGAATTCTACCGCAATCCAAAAATCAGTAAAGACGTTTTTGCGATGAGAGCTGCATTCAACCAAACAAAGAACGAGGACTAAATTTACAAACTCAAACATCTACGGTCGAACTACAGAGGCATCCATCCGAAAAAATAGAGTTGAGGAGTCCGGGGCCACTCATTGGCCGAACTGACCCGTGTGGGCAAGTCTTTGATCGAGCCTACGCATCGCCTGATCTTTGCTACGTTTCGGATTGGGTATCCCTTTAATTTGGTCTCTTTGATTTTGTTGATCTGCATTGATTTGTCGTCTCCTACATTTCTCCACAATTTGGGTGCAAAGTAAGAACTTGTGATACCTCATTGAGCCTAATTTCTTTGGCGAAAATCTGATAAGGATACGAGTGAAAATATGAGACCAATGAAGACGATTGTGACTCGCATGTGCAATAGCTTAATCA
>JAHFQV010000126.1:1167-9115 GCA_023259175.1 Oxalobacteraceae bacterium
AAGTAAGAACTTGTGATACCTCATTGAGCCTAATTTCTTTGGCGAAAATCTGATAAGGATACGAGTGAAAATATGAGACCAATGAAGACGATTGTGACTCGCATGTGCAATAGCTTAATCACTGCTAGCCTGCTCATCTGGAGCGCAAGCGGCTGGTTTGAAATGCTGGCAGAGGGAAAAGATCTCGGGCCGGAATATCTGGTGCAGAATCCGGTTCTGATCAGCACACCTGACGGCGCCCGTCAGCGGCAACCACACGAACACGAGCTTTCGTTTTCTCAGCCTAATCTCTATTGATTCCATTTTTCCTCATCGCCAGAAGGCTAAACCTTGAAAAATAAAATTGAAAAAAATGGAGTCAGCTCCAGCTTGTGTATGATGTTGGCAAATGGGACAATTCTGTCGCTGCTTAGTTACAGCTTAATCACTGCTCACCTACATCTCACATGAAACTCTTTACGCTTGCATTTCAGTGGATACGAATCATCGCTCTTGCGACCTTCTTACTGTGCCTTTTTGGGACTGCTCAAGCTGCGCCAGAAGATGCTACCGATGCCGCATTCGCAGCCTTGCTGGCTCTTCCTGGGGGGCAGCCGCGTGATGGTGCTTGGATCATTCCAGAGCAAGAAGAGCCAGTGCCTAAGAACGAGAAGGCGTTGATTGCTCGGCTGGTGCAGCTAAAAAAAGACGGGGCTAATTTCAATGCTATTCGCCATCGCGGCACTCTGTTAGCCCATGCGATACGGGCGGGTAAGGATCGCACATCGGTTTGGTTGCTACGCAATGGGGCTGACCCTCAGCATGTACTCTTTTCTAAAGACCTCACAGCGTATGATCTGGCACTCCAGTTCAAACGAAACGCCATTGTAAAGCTACTGGAAAACCAATATGGATTCCGCCCAAAAGCATCCCTAACACCGTCAAAATCCGCTGCAAGCGGTAAGACTGCCGCAGCTTCCTCCACGGTCACAGTAGCACCGCGGTCGCGCTTGGAGCAGGCTGCCAAGATAATGGAAAAGCTGTTGGTGACGCCTTATCCGGACGAAGCAGCTCAGTTGGAATGGCAAAAATTCGCGGCCACTCTGAGCCAAGCTGAGTATGTCGCATTCTTCAAAAATGAAGCACATTTTGAAGCACTGATTCTATTGGTAAGGAATTCTGAGGGCGGGCTGGAAAACGCATTGTCGCGTCTTCCGCTTGAGCTGGTTCGCAGTAAGGCGCAGGAGATCGCCGACCTCGTGGCTGAAGCTAGCTACGTGAGTTATTACGAGCATCCTAAGATAAGCTACAACGTCGCCGCCCGAAGTTGGCCTGCCTTATGGCATCGGATCGACCGTGCACTGCAATACACATCTAAGCCCGATCTGGCTGGTCACATCCCACCTGCATTATGGCCGGAGTTGTTCGCTAGCGGATACGCCATACGCGATGCCGCGGTCACGGGATGCTTGCTGAGTGCGGTTGATCCGGAGGCCTTCAAAGCACTGTGGATTGATTTTCAGCGCTTCTTTGTCGATGCGCGTGAAACGGCACCGGGTCTGGTGTTGGGCAAGTACCGGCTGGCGCGAGAGCCTTCTCCCTGCTACTACAGCAGCAGCCCAGTAGATACGGTAGCGAAGCTCGAATTTCTGCGTCAGCAGGGCGTGAGCAGCCCGGTGACAGGCTTGCGAAAGTCTTTGCTGGACGAGGTAGACGATCTTTCGTTAAGGGCCATAGTGGCAGCATTCTCACCCACTATGGAACCAGGCGTGCCGCGACTGGTTCAAAGTGCGCAAGTCTGCGACCTGAAATTCAATGACTTGTGGTTGGATGCATTAGCAAAGGAAAATGATGTTGTTTCGCATATCCCGGCTAAGTATGCTCAAGTTATTGAGCTCCCGGGGCACGCCAAGTGTGGGCTCATCGTAAGTGGGGATCAGTATAAGGATAGTCGTGAAGATGCAGACGACTTTTTTGGGGGGGCTTATAGGGAAGGCTCAACCCGATGTGGTGATCTACCGGACGCTGGCGAAATCTGGCTGGAGGAGGATGCCCAGATTAGGATATCTGCAATCAAGGAAGGGCAGTGTTATGGCGGCTGCAACTTGCGCAAGGTGCGAGATACGCAGGCTGGAAAGGACTATTGGCTCAATAATGGCGAGCGGGGTCCGCAATGTTCTTTGTCTTGGCAATTGCCCGATGCTTTTGAGTGGCAAACGAAGCCAAAAGATGCAAGCTTGATTCCCACAACAGAAGCAAACTTAGTTGACCGGCTGCTACGTGAGCAGTGCCGCGAGCTGCCCGATTCACATGACATGGTCTGTCGAGGGATAGGCCGTTTTCGGGAAGGCGAGATCGAATCGAGCGCCGATGGGGATGAGGTTTTCACCGACTTGCGCAACGGTCGTGTTGTTCCCATCCAGCGACTGGTGGATCAGATTGGGCATGAGCGCAAAGCGGAGTATGCGGCCGCCATTGCCGCCCATCATCATGCTGAGGTTCGCCGGCTGCTTGCTACAGGAATCCCCACCGCATGGACTGCGGCAGAAATTCTGGCAGTCGGCAAGGCAGATCTTACGATAGAGGAAAAGCGCCGCCGCATTGCCATCCTGTTTGCCAATGCAGATCAATTATATCGAACGCTGAATAATAATCGCTACGACCTAACAGAATCTTTGCTTGCCTGGATGCCCTACCAAGATTGGAAACCCATATTGCAGATAATCGCTCGCGAACCAGACATCTGGCGCAGTGCCGCATCCAGTCTTCGCAAAGCTGCTCAAGAGGCTAATCGCGTCGACCTCGCCTGCGCAATCGATCATGCCCAAGGCTTACTCTGTGGCGGCGGCCTTGTATTCGACTAAAGCGGTTTGAAAACCGATGACCTTATTGAATAAAAGGAACCACTCATTGGCCGAACTGACCCGTGTGGGCAAGTCTTTGATCGAGCCTACGCATCGCCTGATCTTTGCTACGTTTCGGATTGGGTATCCCTTTAATTTGGTCTCTTTGATTTTGTTGATCTGCATTGATTTGTCGTCTCCTACATTTCTCCACAATTTGGGTGCAAAGTAAGAACTTGTGATACCTCATTGAGCCTAATTTCTTTGGCGAAAATCTGATAAGGATACGAGTGAAAATATGAGACCAATGAAGACGATTGTGACTCGCATGTGCAATAGCTTAATCATTGCTAGCCTGCTCATCTGGAGCGTAAGCGGCTGGTTTGAAATGCTGGCAGAGGGAAAAGATCTCGGGCCGGAATATCTGGTGCAGAATCCGGTTCTGATCAGCACACCTGACGGCGCAACGATCTCGGCGATTGTGGTACGTAAGAAAGCGTTGGAAATGCCGCTGCCTAGTGTTTTGCAATTTACGATTTATGTGCGGGCTGATGGCCGTGATATCGACAGTTTGAAAGAAATTGCGGATCGTGGTTACGTGGCGGTCATTGCTTATAGTCGTGGTAAATATCATAGCCCAGATGCCATAGTGCCGTATGAGTACGACGGGCAAGATGCCAATGCTGTGATTGATTGGATCAGTCACCAGACTTGGAGTAACGGCGCGGTTGGGATGTTTGGCGGCAGCTATAACGGCTTTACCCAATGGGCGGCGGCGAAATATGCGCATCCTGCATTAAAGACCATTGTGCCCTACGTGGCGAATCGTCCGGGTATGGGGCTGCCAATGGATAACAATATTTTTATTAATCCCAATTATCAGTGGACCTTCTATGTCAGCAACAATAAAACCCTAGACAATGCGGTGAATAATGACCGCGAGCGATTTCGCAAAATGCAGTTTGCTTGGTGGTACGAGGGCGCTGCGTATCGGCAGATCGATAGGATAGATGGCACGCCGAATCCCTTGTTACAACGGTGGTTACAACACCCAGATTATGATAGCTACTGGCAGCACATGGTGCCTTATCAGGGTGAATTTGCGCGTATTCAAATTCCTGTTTTATCTTTTGATGGCTATTACAACGATTCTCAGGTTTCAGGCCTGAATTATCTCCGTGAGCACTATCAATTTAATCCCAACGCAGAACATTACTTGATTATTGGACCTTATGGTCATTTCGGTGCTCAACGTGGCGGCGAAGCGGTGCTCAATGGCTATCTTGTGGACCCGGTTGCATTGATCGACACCAAGGCAATTACCTACGAGTGGCTGGATTATATTTTAAAGCATGGTGCGAAACCTGCGATGCTACAAGATAAAATTAATTATCAAGTCATGGCAAGCAATACGTGGCAGCATGCGCCGTCGTTAACCGCCATGGCGAATGCGGAGCTTAAATTATATTTGAGTGATGACAAATTCATTGAGAAAAATCAGACTGCGCGCTATCGACTCAGCACCCACGCAAAGAAGCAAGAACATTTTTTATCGCAAGTGGTGGATTTCAAAGACCGACAAATTTTCAATAATAATTATTACCCCAGTTCTATCGTCACCGACGAGATTGATACTAGCAACGGCTATATCTTCATGAGCGATGTGCTGGAGGAAGACATGCTAATCAACGGCGCATTTGGCGGTGAGATTCGTGCCATCATCAACAAGCGTGATGTGGATGTCGGCATCACCTTGTACGAACTAAGGCCAGACGAAAAATATTTTCATCTGTCTTACGTGATAGATCGCGCCAGTTATGCAGAAGACCCCAGCCGTCGGCAATTACTAACACCAGGGCAGGTCGCTAGGATTCCATTGACGATGACGAAACTGATTAGCAAAAAACTGAGCAAGGGCAGCCGCTTGGTGGTTTACCTCAACGTGAATAAAAACCCGTTTTCGCAATTGAATTACGGTACCGGTAAAGAGGTGAGTGATGAGACGATCGCTGACGCCAAACAGAAATTACGCGTGCAATGGTCGAATCAAAGTTTTATTCGTATTCCCGTTTGGCGTTAGCATACGAAGGGAGGCAAGTTTTTGGACGAAGAAGAGCGGGAATGATGGATAGGTATTATCGCTCAAAACACAGCGCAAATATTTTTGATCGATTTGTATGATTGAGGGCGGTTTCTACTAAGCAGGGTATTGGTTGGCGGAAGCTATTGGTGCGCAGCGTAAAATCAATTTAAGCTGACCCCATTGATTCCCTGGTCTGACACCGTCATACGAAGACGAACGTAGGGTGGGCACAGCCTCACCGTGCCCACGCGTAAACATCAAATGACGGAAGAGAATATTGTCACGGATAAGAAATTCATGAGCACCGCGTGGGCACAAAATCGTGCCCATCCTAAATGACTGGTTCTTGGTGATTTTGCAGGGCTGACTAATGACCGTATTTGTACTTACTTTGTCGTTAAATAAAACGCCCACTGTTGATTGGCGCCACTGAAATCATGATATTGGGATACATTACGGCCATCTGTTAAACTTGCAGCGGATAACCCGCCTTCAGCATCAATCAGTTTGCCACTGTGTCGATTGGTAATCTTCCAATAGCCTTCACCGATTCCAGTCAGCCACCATTGCTGATTGGCACCTGCAAGATCGGTATATTGAAATATATTGCCGCCATCAACTGTAGAAAAATCTTGCACGTCAATCACCATGTTACTATTGACATTGACAAACTTCCAGTAGCCGCCGCCAACCTCATAGGCCGTCCATTTTTGATTACTTCCATTCCAGTCATGGAATTGCAATATGTTGGCGGTGACAAGCTTTGAGCTGTTTTCAACATCAAGCAATTTACCGCTACGGCGATTCACAATTTTGTAAGTAGCGCCATTGGTGAGAGAATATACCGGAGTCTCAACACCGCCGCCGATTACAACTTTGGATCTGAACGCATCAATGGACCAAAGAAGGTTATTGTTATCCCTTGCATTCCAGAAACTTGCGTTTTCCATTCTATTGTCAGAATCCGTTCCCACAGCTATCGCATCCGTTGGCCAATAAAATACGCCTATTCCCTTATTTTGTGGCGCCTTTGCGACGATATCCATTAGTTTTACCATGAAATCCTTTTGACCCTGTATTGAAGCCGGAAACCCGTATTCAAGTTGTGAGTCATTGTTATACCAATTAGCGCTCGAACCTTGGAAATTATCTAATGTCCAAGGATAGGAGGCCTCAGAAATTAATATTTTTTTATCGCCGCTGATTGCCGCAAGCGTATTCAAACCTTTATAGAGATTATTAAGATCACCCGACCAGAACCTGTAATAGGAAAGTCCCATAATGTCAAAGTTGGCGCCTCCGCTTACTAGGTTTCTAAAGAATGTATTTGCCTCATTTATATTAACTCTGCCATCTCCAAAATCATGGTGGATGATTGTTTTTATCGATTGATCCACGTCTTTTACCGCTTTATTTGCCTGATTTATAAGTTCAATGAATTGCACTCGATGCCCTTTGGAGATTTGACCATAGGGAAACAATATGCCGTCATTTTCTTCATTTCCCAACGAAACCATTGATGGGGCGCAACCTTGCTGCTTCATTGTATTTACAATATCGAAGGTATAATCGTACACCTTAGTCCATAATCTGCTGTAGTCCGCATTGTTCCAAGTTGGCGATATGTTCCAGCTATGCGGTAGTGATTGATGATCTCTATCTGCCCAGGTATCTGAATAAAATATGTCAAGATAAACCTTCATTCCATTATTTACAGCCCTTTTCGCCATTTCAATTGTTCTGGTTTTCTCGTAAGTCCAGTCCTCTTTACCACTATAACTTGTCCATAATCTGAGCCTTACATAGTTCATGCCATGATCACTCACCGCTTGAAAAGAATCCTTGGGAACATTACCTTCTCTATAGACCTTACCGAGTAACTCATTCTCTTTGGTAAAGGACATGTCCCCACCTTTTATGAACTGAGTGAAATCTTCACCAGCAAACGCAACAGACGGTAAAAAAACCACTGCTGATAGAAGTAGACAGAGGCTTGTCAGAGCCATAGATATTGATATTAACTTTTTAATCATTCTAATCTCCTAGTTATACTTATATTTTATAAATTTCATCAAAAATAAACACAAAAGTAAAATAATCGCGCCCTATGTTTTACTGAAAAGAACAGCGAATATTTACAAAGAAGACTGGCATAAAATTGGCGATGAAAGATATATTAAATTGAGTGAAATCAATACGAGTTCTATATAGGAGCCGATCTTGGTATTTTGCACAAAAGGCGAAAAAGTTTCACGTGATTAGTAAATTGGCATTTTTTACGCCAAGCGATAGAGTTCCTGGCCATGTCGAATTCACTATTTCAATGAGAAATCAGTGATGCTTAGGGCTAACGCAAAACCGCAATAGAGAACATAGACCCGAATCAGATGTTCGCAGTAACAGCGATTTAGCTAGCGGGTTAAAGTCCCGTTGGAGGAATTGTCTGCACGCCTAGGTAGTACGAAAAGCGGCGCTTGAGTAATCAAAGGTCGTGAGTTCTTTACGACAAAGATGCGGACCGTAACGCACACTAAATTTAGCACAAGCATTAAGGAAGCGCGGATTTATTCGATAAGCGCGAAACACCATTTTTCTAAGAACCTGAATTTTCGACCTTGTTCAACGAAAAAATGGAGTTTCCCTCCTGGTTCGGCACAAAAATTAAACCCATGGGCGATTTCGGCAGCAAATTCCCTTGCTTGGCACCAGCCAAGCTGCGGATCCATGGTGATGGCAGGGAGACTGCCAAACGCACTGTATAAGGAAATGAAATCAGCGCATGCTTAATGTGAAGAGCATCGGAAGGCCGTGTGGGGGAAATCGCATGCACGGTATGATGAGGAAGGGCAGCAGTGAGGCTGCTCTCTACCCTACTCGATTGATAATGTAGTTATCTGATCTTCGATCTCCGCCTCGTGCCAATGGCTCAACTCGCCTATTCAATTTGGCTTCCATTTTCCGCTTAAATCTCTCACTGCCGAGTACCCATGATTTGTTGGTGGATTCACGGATTTGCGATAGCAAGATTTCCGGAAGGCGCGCC
>JAHFQV010000033.1:0-14539 GCA_023259175.1 Oxalobacteraceae bacterium
CGATGTGTCGCGCTTCATCAAAGAAATGAAACTAGACGAAGGCGATGCACTTCCCAAAGAAGATGAAATCATCACACCGCAGACACGGCTGGCAAATTTGAAAGCGCTTTTGAGTCAGCCTAAGCCAGTCTAAGTTGGGATAAATCAGAATCATGTTTAGCGACTTTGGTCGCTTGGGACGAAGCGTGACGATAGTGTGACCAAGTCGATTGACGCGCATACCTTTGCGTTCGAGAATGGTGATCCTTATTTACTGATGCAAATGCAGGAATTTCATGCGTATCGATCATTTTCTTGAGTGTAGACTTAACGCTCAATCTTTTCGGTTGTTTTTAATTTTATCGACTCTCGTAGTGTTGAGCGCTTGTGGAGGGGGTTCGCCCTCGACGAATGCTCCCGATCGAGCGACGGTCAACCCTGAGCACAAAGAAATCGCTGCCAGTTTAGTGGGCATTTACGATGTCGATTATGGTTCTTTTCAAGGCGTATATACCTTGTTGGAGGATGGACGTTTTTCCGGTATCCATTACTTCCAAGATCTTGATCCAGTCGGGCAGCCCTTTACTGATTTATTACCCGGAGAAGTCAGTAGCTTGGTGCGCAAAACCCATTGGGCAAATTTTGGTGCGGGCAATGGTTTGGGTGTGATGGAGTCGGGGGTGCATTTTAATCGCTCACTTGATAGCAGTGGAGTTTTACACGTCGATATTTCGAGCCGAGATATTGGCTTTCACGAGGCCAGTGCGAAGGCGCAAAAAACCTATGCGCGTGGGAGTAGTCAAACTTTGTATTTCGATCCCATTCCTATGAGTGTTTTAGCGGGCATCTATCGCGGCCGAAGCCGCTCTGCGGGATTGAGTACGCCGACCGTGGACCTTGAGGATTTTAGTTTGAGCGCGCAAGGCGTATTTGCCGTTAGCGCAGGCGGCTGTGCTTATAGCGGACAACTTTCCCAAGTTGGAAAGACCGGCGTATTTAACGTCGCTGCCCTAGCTAAGGGCAGCGCGTGTAAAGTTAATTCTGGTTTGTCAGGGATCGTGACACCTTTGTCCTTGGTGGATGGAAAAGCCAGTTTAGGTTTGCAATTGGTCAATGAGGATAGCTCGCAGTCCATGGTTTTTGTATTGCAAAAAAAGTAGTTCGGCTGTTGAGTTTGAAATTACACACTTATTTTGAGCCTAGTACGACATAAAATCTGGAAAACTGGCAGAACTTGCCGAATCGACCTTCTCTTTCATGCACTTGTTTTCTATAGTCAAAGAAGGGCAAACTTGCTGAAAAGCAAGGACGCAAAGCTTCCGGCCTAAGATTCTGGATCACTGTTCAGTTTCATGGCAGCGGGGTCTCCGATAGGGGTGCTGCAAAATTGATGAATTGAAGTCGGATTCCTCACCTTTATTGTTCGCGTTTGTCCTTTGTCTAAGCAAAGGAGCAAGCAATGAAAGCAGATCGTTTGGATCGGCAAACGGGTCGTATCTCGCCCGCCGTTTTGATTTTTCTCGCCATGATCGCTTTGGCCTTGTTTGTCGAGGAAGTGGTCTATCATTCCGTGAGCGAATTGATCGATGCGCGCTACCAAATGGCGACCATGTTGAATCGTAGCGCCAAACTTTTAGATACGATGAAGTTTGATCGCTTGGCAAAATTATCGACACAACTAAAACAGGATATTTTGCGCTCGGGACCAACTGCGTCCGATCAGTCAGCAAATCGGGTCAATGCCAAAACAGTGACGGTTTTGGCTTCGCTCGAAGCTTCGCGTAGCTTTATACCGCTCAACGAGCAAGGTGAAACCAGTCGCGCCCCTTTTCTCGGGATTCAACTCGCTGAAAGTGCTTCCGGCGCACGGGCGGTGGAACTGTTGGGAGCGCATCTAGAGCAAGTGGCGCATTGGTATGGACAAAGTGCGCAACAATTGCGCGATTTGCTTCTGTTCGATCACAGCCTTTTTGTTGATCGTCACGCACGCTTGTTTCATATTGATGAAGCTTTGAATGATACGCAGCTTGAGCACGAACGCCTGCTTGGTTCCAGCGTTGATGCTGCTATCGGCAGCAGCATTTCAAATACCTTATTTCCCGAGGCCGATACTTTTAGTTTGCATAGCAAATCTGATTCGACCCGGATTCTCTATTTGAATTTTCGTGGTTTTGGTGCGAAACCCGCTTTCGACTTGGATAAAAATGTCGGCACTTTCAGTTCAAGTGAGCGCGCCATGATACAAAGAATTTGGGCACGTGTGAAAGAAGACTATTCGGCTTTTGATGTTGATGTCACGACAGAAGCACCGACGAATGTGACTGGAAAAATCGGTGCGATGATACTCATCACTAACCAAACCAGCGACGCGGGCGGTTATGCATACTTGAATTCTTTCGGCCGTATTGATTTACAAAACCCGCCTGCTTTCTGCTTTCAAAATCAACTTGCAAATGCCGAAAAACCCATTGCTGAATGTATTTCACACGAGCTCGGTCATACCCTAGGACTACATCATCAGAGCACCGCCAGCGCCAGCTATTACGGCGGATCGGGCGCCGGTGAAACCGGATGGGCACCGATTATGGGTGTGAGTTATTACAAAAATTTGACCCAGTGGTCGAAGGGTGAATACAGTGGCGCGACGAATTTGGAAGATGCCTACGTGGTGATGGCAAAACGCAGCTTGTTGCCGCGTGTTGATGATCATGGCGATACGATCGCGAAGGCGACAGCCCTACAGAAAGTGGTGAGCAATGGGCTGAATAATTTACAGGGTAGCGGCATCATTAATTCGCCTAGCGATGTCGATATGTTTAGCTTTTACGCGGGAACCGGGCCCATCAGTGTGAGCGTTGCCCCATCGGCCTATAGCGGCAATCTGGATGTCGCGTTGCAGCTATATGATGCCAGTGGCAAGCTGTTGGCCAGTGCCAACGCCGAAAACGCACTGGCCGCCAGCTTGAGTTTTACCAGTACCAAGGCTGGCACCTATTACCTCAAGGTCGCCGGGACTGGAAAAGGCGATCCCCGTACAACCGGCTATTCCAACTACGGAAGCCTAGGGCAGTATTTGATTCAAGCCACTAGCGCACTCTGAACCCCCGACAGGCAGCCTAAAACCACGATTTTTTCCGCGGGAAACCGCACTTGGCTAGAGTTTTTAGAATTTTGTGCAAAATACAGGTAGAATTCGATTTCCTTAAGCGAGGCAGCTGCTCCGCGTTTCTACACATTTAGGACTTACGCAAAATTGCGCTGGCTAGGCGAACTCAACAACGCCAGCGTCTGTTTTGCGTAAGTCCTAACATTTAATTCTAAACATTAAAACTCTATAGAGGATCCAAGATGTTGAACAAATCTCGTTATGCCATTTCTGGCGCATTTGCGCTGGCCACCTTGATGACTTTGAGTGCTTGCGCCAAGAACGGCGAAAAAGCTGCGGGTGAAGCCAACGTCGTCGCTGCCACCGTCAACGGAACGCCCATCAGTAAGAAGCAAGTTGACTTCATCATGAAACAGCAAGCGGCACAAGGCATGCCGGACAATCCTGAAATGCGCAAAATGATTATCGATAATCTGGCGCTCGCGACCTTGGCATCTCAAGAAGCGATTAAAAAAGGCTTGGACAAAAAAGATGAAACCGCTGAGCAAATCGAACTGCAAAAAATGCAGATTCTGGCACAGGCTTTCGTCGAAGATTATATTAAGAACGGCGCTGTAAAAGACGAACAATACGCAGCAGAATACGAAAAAATCAAAGCATCGACCTCCGGCAATGAATTTTCCGCACGTCATATTTTGGTAGAAAAAGAAGCGGAAGCGAAAGCGATCATTGCCAAACTCAAAAAAGATGTGAAGCAATTTGAGAGCTTAGCAAAAGCGCAGTCTAAAGACCCTGGCTCGAAAGATAAAGGCGGTGATTTAGGTTGGTTCGACCCACGTACTATGGTGCCAGCATTTAGCGAAGCCGTTGGCAAGCTGCAAAAAGGCCAGTTTACACAAGAGCCAGTGAAGTCGCAATTTGGCTTCCACGTCATTATTTTGGACGACATGCGCGCAAAAGTACCGCCTACTTTGGAACAAGTCAAACCGAGCTTGACACAAAAACTTCAACAACAAAATTTGAAAGAATTGTTTGAAGATATGAAGAAAAAAGCCAAAATCGAAATCGTAGGTGCGGCCTCGGCATCTGCTTCAGCTTCAGCCGCTACGCCAGCCGCGGCAGCGACGCCCGCCGCGAGCGCAGCGCCAGTAACACCAGCACCTGAAGTGAAACATTAATCCTGACTTGCATGACTTAAAACCGTATCTTAAGCGCGTCTGGGATACGGTTTTTTTTCAGGGTTTGACGATACGATCTTCCTTACTGCACGCATCAAAATTGGGCACTTGCCTAAGATAAAATTCCAGTGCTTCAATGTCCGCACCTAAAGACGCTCTTTGTGTGCCTGCTTTCAGCACAGTGAAACCATCGCCGCCATCGGCTAAAAATTGATTGACGACGACACGGTAGAGTGCGTTTTCTTCTAGCGCTTTTCCTTTGAAACTCACCTGGCTAACACCTTTTCCATCGACATCGTTTTCGCCGCGGACGTAACTGAAGCCGCTGGAAACAGCGAGCTTTTTCGCCTCATCGCCACTACCTTGCCGCCACTGTTGATGTAAGAGTGCGATAATTTGTTTTCCGCTTAATTGCATGCGTATGAGTTGATTTTTGAAGGGTTGTACTGCGAATAAATCGCCGTATTGCAGTCGATAAGGATAGCGATTTTCAGGCGCAAGGAGGTCGCTGCGGATACCGCCTGAATTGATGAAGGCGATGTCTGCGCCGCCCTGTTTTTGCGCGAAGTTCAGCTGGGCATCGGCGACCAGATTACCAAGGTCACTGTCATAGCTGTTGGCATGCCCTTGACGAGTGAGGGCTTGCGTTAAGACGGCGATTTCGCGGCTACGTAGTGTTTGCGTGAGCGCATCGACTTTGGCAACAAACTCAGCAGCCTGCGTGTTGGGCGTGTAAGTCGCCTGATCGACTAAAATGTTGCGACTGTCGCTTTGCATTACGCGATGTTTGTTGGGATCAATTTGCAAACGTGTCTCGGTGAGATAAGCGCCATAGCTACGTGCTTGCACCACTAGCCGACCCTCAATTTTGCAGGTGTAGGCTTGGTGCGTATGCCCTGATATCACCAAGCCGATGGCAGGGTCTAAGCCTTTGACGATGTTGATGATACGCCCTTGCAGACCCGGACATTGGTAGCTTGTGTCGTTGGCCTCACCGCGATAATTGGCGCCTTCGTGAATGAGCAAAACGATGCTGTCTACACCTTTACTCAGAAGTTCCGGTACATAGCGATTGACTGCCGTGACCTCGTCTTCAAAGTTGAGACCCTCGATGCCATTTGCAGAAACCAGATGTGCGGTATCGGTGGTTACCGCGCCGATGAACCCGATTTTGAGCTCACCGATTTGCCGAATCACGTAAGGCTGTAGCCAAGGCTTTCCGGTTTCGGTATCAATTAGGTTGGCTGCTATATAGCTAAAACGAGCGCCTGAAAAATCTGCAAATGCGCAAATTTGATCCGGGCATTTTCCGTCGATTTTGCGCCGCAAAGCTGCCTTGCCCTGATCGAGTTCGTGATTACCCAAAGAGCTCACTGATAAGTTGAGGCGATTGAGTGCTTCGATCACCGGTTCATCGTCGAGCAATGCCGCATTCATGGGCGAGGCGCCGATCATATCGCCTGCGCCGACGAGAATGCTTTGCGGGTGGCGCAGGCGTGCCTCTGCCAATACGCTGGCAAAGTAAGCGTAACCACCCGCAGCCACTTTGCTGGCGTGTTCAGCGTCGCGATAAACCATGGCGGGCACGGGTTGGCGCGCTTGTAGATGACCGTGAAAATCATTGAAGCTGTAGATCACTAGCTCATGACTAGACGTGGTTTTCGTAGGCGCGGATTGTGGCGCTGCTGCGCATGCGGTAAGCGATAAACCCAGTGCTGTGCAAACGATATACAGGCACACACGGCCGCTGAGTGGTTTATCGCGTAAAAAATCTTGATCGTGGAATTGAGTCGGCATTTAGAAATCCGCACTTAGGCTGACCGAAGTCAAACGCGGTGCGCCCATGTAATAGAACACTGGACTGGCCGCAAAATTTCCTAGGGGCTGCGCATTAGTCACCGATTGTGAAGTCGCATTACGATAACTTTGATTAAACAGATTACTGATGTTGAGGCGCAAGCTCAGCTTTTTTAAACTGGCGATGTCTGCGAATTGATAACCTACATCAAATCCCGTTAAAGTCGTTGCGGGTATCGTTTCGTCATTCATCAAACTTGCTTGCTGTTGCCCAGTGTATTTGGTTTTGAGGCGGGTGTACCACTGGCCTGTTTCATAACTGAGTGAGAGACCCCATTTCCATTCAGGTGTAAGTGGCATTCGTTTGCCCGTGATGGGAAGGCGTATCAATTCGCGTTTGGGTGAAGTGACGAGGAAAAGTAAATCGTCACGTATTTCGCTTTTGGCGTAGCCCACTGAGCCGTAAAATGACCAGCCATGAACCGGCGTATTGCCCATTTCCAGTTCAAATCCTTGGGTGCGTACTTTGCCGACGTTGGTCAGGCTGCGCGTGTCGGTGGCGGGGTTGTAGGCGGTGGCTTGTCGATCACGGAAATCGACTGTATACAGGCTCGCCTGTGCCGTGATTCTGTCCGTTTGAATGCGATAGCCAAGATCGAGGTTGTAAGCTGTTTCTGCTTGCACATCATTGGCTAAAAACGGCTGACCGCTTACGATCGGTAATTTCGAAAAAACGAAATTGGGCGGCGCCTTCATATTTTTTGCTAGGCTTGCAAATAACTGTTGGCTATTGTCGATCTGGTAGCGCAAACCGAGTTGTGGCAAGACACTGGAATAGCTGCGTGAAATTTGATAAAAAGTGCCGGTTTCCTCGCTGACAAAATTGGTGAAATCACGCTTCATCGTCGGCATTCGCAAACCGAAATTAATCGTCAGCTGATCATTCATCAGGCTTATCGTATCTTGTGCAAAAAATTGATAAGCCGTGCTAATCGAACGCCAGTCACGCGCTTGATAAGCTGTGCCATCAGGGCGATTGATGCGTCCAGATTCAAGCCAAACATCGGCGATATTGCCTTGTGCATCGACCGCGAGCATGGGACCGTATTGTTCGTGGCTGGCACGTTCAGCCCAGAATCCGAGCAGGAGCGAATGTTGTCTCGTTTGATGTGCAATTGAGGCCGTGATGCCGGGGCGGTGGGTGCGCGTAAAACTACTGCTCGCAACGATCACTTTGTCGAGCGTATCACCATCACCATTTAAATCCACAGCCGCCGTATTCTTCCCCGTCGTTTTGTCGAGAAAGGCACTTTCCGCCATCAGCTTTTGTTGATTCCCACCGGTTCCAAAACCAAACCAATAGTAGGGTAGAATTTTCAAATCCGTGTTCTCGCCGATGCGAAATTTCGCGGTGATCGAAGCGATAACATTTTCAAATGGATTGCGCGAGAGATTGTAGTAAGCGTCAGCGTAGGCTGGATTCGGATCGACATCGGCCTTACCCGGTGTGGCTTTAACGTGGCCAACAAAGCGGGTGGCATAGTCATAGTAGAGGCCATTTTTATTGAGATCAGCCAAGGTGAAACTACTGAAATTATGATTGACAGCGCGGTTGTAAAGAAATGATCCA
This sequence comes from Oxalobacteraceae bacterium, assembly GCA_023259175.1. Lineage (GTDB taxonomy): Bacteria > Pseudomonadota > Gammaproteobacteria > Burkholderiales > Burkholderiaceae_D > Undibacterium. Next base: position 7,691 of record JAHFQV010000033.1, read on the forward strand.
TTGATGGAATTGAAGCGATCAAAATCGAGACGGTAGCCGAGGTCAACGTGATCGCGCCGGGCACCCCCTTCACCTTTCCATTTGTTGACTTCGGCATGTGAGCTCGATATAAAAAAGCGTGAACGTCCGTCGACCCACAAACCCGTATCATAGCGGAAGAAGGTTTTTCTGAGCTTTAATCCGCCTAAGGTTTGCATGACGCGAAAGCGCTTTTCTTTTGAAGGATCGCAAGTGCTGATGCCAAAATTGCCGCCGGTCGCGCCGATTTGTGGCGAGTCAACATCAGTCGAGCCTTGGGTGACAAATTGCGTGCAAGTGTTTTCCTGATCGACGAATTCTTGTGGATAAATCGCAAAGTTACCCGAGTCATTGACCGGAACACCGTTGATGGTTGCGCCAATTTGATCGCTATTGAAGCCGCGCAAAGTTAAGCCGCCGCCAAATAAACCCGTACCGTCATGATTGTAGCTATTGACTGCCGGTAGTAGTTCTAGCGCCTCGTAAGCATTGCCTGTTGGACGTTGTTTGGCTAACTCTTCGGCCGTGATCGTACTGCGGGCTTTGGGAGCGTTTTCCTGCACCATTAAACCCATACCCACTTTCTTTCCGGTGATGGTGATTTGTGATGCGCTAATGGGTTCGGTATTGTCGATTGATTGGGCGGCTGCGCTAGCATGAAGGCAAAGTAATTGACATGCCAAAGTAATGGTGCTGACTTTGATGCAGATGTGTTGTTGCTTGATATTGAATTTTTCTGTGACTCGTTGTGTAGACATTTCCCGCTCCGCATGATCGTTTATTAAGCTCAAATTTGAGACGGGCGGAGTCTGTCATTCTTTTATTAAATCTCAATGACGGGAAAGTGACGACTAGATGAAGTGGAGCATGGCCTCTATTTGTCCTAGGGAGGTGCGGATTTATTCGGTATCCGCGCTCGCGCCAAAAACGGGATGAGTTTGGTAGCAAAAAAGCCGCAGCTCGGCTGGTGGCAAGCAAGGGAATGAATTACCGAAGTTACCCGTGCGCTGAGCTGGCTTCATGCAATCGCCCTGACCCATTACAGATTGTTGGTATCAGGCACAAGAGAAACCGTCAGGTTCGACGGCTTTTTTGCTCTGAATTAATCTCTGCAATTAGTCTTCCACATGCCCACGATACAAGCTACTGAACATGGTGTGGCCATTGACCGAGGTCGGCGCGACGGCTTGGTAGGAATCCCAATGTTCGACCAATTCTAGATTCGCGACACGATACATGTCGCAGACCGCATAGCCACCAAACTCATCGTTTTGATTCGTGCCCGGATCATAGGTTTGGGCGCAGACCAGCACTTTGTCATCGTCAGCGATGACTTGCTTAATTTTGTAGGCGCCCCCCACCGGTGCGATGTATTCGATCACGGCCGCTAAGGCCGCTCTGCCATTGGCTACACCGGGATTGTGTTGGGCGTAGGCCGTTGCCCAAAAGCGATTGAGCAAATCAAAATTGCGTTGACCAAATACCTCATCTGAAAGGCCACGCACTAGTAGGCGATTGAGTTCAATCCGGTAGCTCGGTAGCGCTGGTTTGGGCAAGGGATATTGGTAGGCATCGTTAAATACTGAATTGCCATTGGCGGTGCGTGAGGAGACTTTGTTTTTTACCAGCCAATGTTCCACCACCACACCATGATCTAAGCGATAGATGTCGTAGCGATTGATGCCGCTCAATAAATTGTCCGGTGTTGCGCTCAGTTGTGATTGCACGAACACCAGATCACCATCGGCCAAAATATGTTTAATATTGATGGCCTGTGCAGGTTGCACTTGGCGCATGACGTAAATCGAATTAAGCATGGCTTCGCGACCATCGGCGATGGTAGCATCATGTTGTATCAGCTTGCGCGCAAAGAAGCGGCCTAGTTGATTGAGATCGCTGCCGTTGAGCATATTGTTGGTCATGAGTGTGATAATGCGCTTATTGCTGTTTTCTAGCGCCGTATTTCGAGCATATTCGTGCCCCATGCCCTTAGCACTTGCTTGCTTGTCGTCGTCGGCATGGCTAATGCTTGGAAGGGACATGCTTGCGGCGGAGATAAAGCTCATGATTAGTAGAGACATGAGCGACTTGTGTTTGAGGTTTTTGAAGGTGAGTTTCATTTTTTTTCCTAAGTTTGTAAAAGAAGATTAGGGCGATGGACTAGCGTGTCAGGCTTATTTGTCAAACCGGATGTTGACGATAAATCTTAATGAATTTTTGCGTCGCGTCCCTCAACTAGGGACGAGACGTGGTGCGGTGGGATGAACGGGCTCGTTGCTGTGACTAAGCTCTGTTAGCATTCAATTTGATCAATCGGCTACGGAGCAACGCGAATTTTTTCTGCATCGAATTGAACCCGTATGGAAGATTTAGTTTAATAAAAACAAGGCGTATAAGGTATGGGAAAACTACTCAACTTACATCAGCGTCCCCATCTCATTTATTGGGGAGCATGGGGATTGGCGGGGACTTACAATTTTTGTCGTGACGTAGTCGGTTCGGATGCGTATGTCCTCTTTATTTTTAATGCCGCGCATTTTATGGTTTGGGGATTGTTGGGCTATCTCATCATGCCAATGGCGCGCCGTTTCCCCTTGGGGCTTAAGTGGCAGGCGTGGCTCTTTCATCTGCTGTTTGGCGCGATGATGACCCAGATTGATATTACGCTTGGGCACGTCATTTATATGTGGATACGTGGAACGCTGGGGCATAAGAGCTTCTTGGATATAGCGATCGGCGCGTACAAGAATTGCTTTCATTTGGGCTTGCTGACCTACTGGGGATTCGTGGGGGTGATACAAGCGAGTGACGCACAAAAATTGGCCAAGGCACGCGCAGTACAAATCGCCGAGCATCAGACGCTGATGGTGCGAGCAGAGCTCAAGAACTTAAAATCACAATTACAACCGCATTTTCTGTTTAATACTTTGCACTCGATTTCTGCGGTCATGCATTACGACCTCGCCACTGCAGACCGTATGCTCAATCGCTTGAGTGAACTCTTGCGTTTGTCATTGAAAGAAAAAGGCGGGGAGTTGGTGAGTTTGCGCCAGGAAATCGCTTTTTCTCAGGCTTATTTGGAGATCGAAAAAATCCGTTTTGAGCACCGCCTAGAAGTCAATTGGGCGATTCCAGAAGCCTTGTACGAAACTGAAATTCCGCCCTTCATTTTGCAACCGATTATCGAAAATGCGATTAAATATGGTGTTGCACCACATGCCGCTGGCGGCAAAATTACGATACGTGCTTATTCAGAAAATGCGCAACTCTTACTTGAAATTGAAAATCAATCTTCAGAATCGGTAGGGCAGAAAGAAGGTTTTGGAATCGGCTTAAATAATATCCGTGAGCGCCTAGAAATTTTTTATGGTCTAGCACAGGGCTTTGAGTTAATGCGGCGCGGCCTCGAAACCGTGGCGCGGATTCAAGTACCATTACGACTCAGTGCCAGTTAGTGAGGGGTGAATTGATGACAACGACAAGCACCACGATTCGTACTGTGATTCGCACCTTAATCGTTGACGATGAGACGATTGCGCGTCGCCGCTTACGCCAATTTCTTGATATGGAAGGCGACATTGAAATTGTCGGCGAATGTGAAAATGGTGGACAGGCCTGCGCATCGATTCGTGATCTTGCGCCTGATCTGGTATTTTTGGATGTCGAAATGCCCGTTAAAAATGGCTTTGAAGTCGTGCAATCCATCGGAGCGAATCTCATGCCCGTTACGGTCTTTGTGACCGCTTACGATCACTATGCGTGCAATGCTTTTGAGGTCGATGCGATCGACTATTTGCTCAAACCATTTGATCAACAGCGTTTTAAAAAAGCTTTGCTCAAAGCGCGTGAAAATTTGGGTTTAAGGGCGCAGCAGAAAATACCAAGTGCAGCCTCCAGCAACAAGGATGTACGTTTCCTAGTCAAGCAAGGCGAGTCGCAAGTCTTAATCAAAGCCGAAGATGTTTTGTATGTCAGTGCCGACGGCAACTATGTGCAACTGCATACGGTGGAGGGAAGCTATCGTTTGCGCGAACGGATGTTGGGGATGTTAGAGCGCCTCGACATCAAAGATTTTAGACGCATACACCGCTCGACGATAGCGAATTTAAATTACGTCAAAAAACTTCTGCCTTGGTTTGGCGGTGATTATTTGGTGATGATGTCGGACGGCACCCGTTTGACGCTGAGCCGAAATTTCCGCGAGGCGATACGGGAATTTGTTTAGCCCGTCAACACCAATAAGATTCGAAATTGAGTAAAATTTTCTCAATGCAGAGGGACGCAGAGAAAAACTTTTTGCTTGTTTTTTCTGCGCCTCGCCACTGAGGGTTTGATTTCTAGCGCTTCGCCGCTCTCGCTGGTTTGGCCACCTTACTGGACTCAAATTTGCCTTTTCCACCGCGCGCCGTCACTGGTTTTTTTTCGCGTGGGTTGGCTTTTTCCATGACGCGGCGGTCTCCGCCAATTTTGCGTTCAGCTAGCGGAACGGGCGGCGCATTCACCAGCATTTCGCTTTTCCCTTGTGCGCTAATGTCGAGTTTTTTCCCTGCGACCCAGACCGTTTTGAGGTGAGTCAACACGTCTTTGGGCATGCCCAGCGGTAGGTCGAGCGTGGTGTAGCTGTCGAAAATATCGATACGTCCTATCAGCTTTGCGTCGAGACCCGATTCGTTGGCAATCGCACCGACGATATTGCTGGGCGTGACAGCGTCGCTGCGGCCGACTTCGATGCGATAAGATTGCATAGGAATGGAAACTTTGCCGGGTTTGCCGGATTTGCTGGGTTTGCTGGGTTGGCTAAGTGCAGCGCTTTCTTCATGGGCGCTAATTCTAGCGCGTTCTACGACTTGGTTGAGTGGACTGGCGGGCTTTTTGAAGGCAGGTTTGTCTTCGAATTTGGTTGCGGCTTCTCTCGTCTTTTTTTCAAATGCGGGGGCTGGTTTGTGTGCCTCATGCGACGTGGTCTGGGCTTCTGTTTTTCCTAAGGCGCTAATTTGCAGCGCTTGTCCAGCCACGCGGACAGATTTGAGATGGGCGATCATCTCTTTTGGCAAATCATCGGGCAAGTCGAGTACGGTGTAATCGTCATAAATGTCGATGCGACCAATGTAACGCGATTCGATATTGGCTTCGTTGGCAATGGCGCCGACGATATTGCCGGGCTTGACACCATGGTCGTGTCCAACAGCGATCTTGAAGGTTTGCATACCTGGTTCGGCGGTGCGTGGGCTGTGTTCGCGACGTGGACCACGCTCTGTACGATCAGCACGATCGCCGCGCTCACTGCGCTCAAAGCGATCACCGCGTTCGCTACGACTCGCCCGCGCTGGCCTTTCGTCATAACTCTCTTCGTGGACCTTACTCTCGCGTTGTTTTTTGTCGAGCAAAAGGGGTTCGTCGCCACGCGCCATTTTGGCTAAGGCGGCTGCAATTTCGATGGCAGGAATATTGTGTTCGCGCTCAAAATCTTCGATGACACTACTGTATTCGTCAAGCGCGCCCTGTGCCAAGGTCGCAATAATTTGCTCTTTGAATCGGGCAATACGGACATTGTTGACGGCTTGAATGGTGGGTAGTTCAAGCGGTGCGACGGGTTGACGAGTGGCGCGTTCGATGGCTTTTAATAGATTTTTTTCGCGCGGTGTGATGAATAAAATAGCTTCGCCACTGCGGCCAGCACGCCCTGTGCGACCGATGCGATGCGTGTAGCTTTCAGGGTCATGCGGCACGTCGTAGTTAACTACATGGCTGATGCGTTCCACATCAAGGCCACGGGCGGCGACATCGGTGGCGACCAGGATATCAATTTTGCCGTCTTTCAGTTGTTGTATGGTGCGTTCCCGTTGTTGCTGTTGAATATCGCCGTTGATAGCGGCCACTGAAAAGCCGCGAGCCGCTAATTTGCTGGCTAATTCTTCTGTGCCGAGTTTGGTGCGGGCAAAAATGATCATGCCGTCAAATGTCTCAGCTTCCAAAATACGGGTGAGCGCATCGAGCTTATGCATGCCGCTCACTAACCAATAGCGTTGGCGAATATTGTCCGCCGTTCCGGTTTTTGCGGCGACCGTAATTTCTGCGGGTTTAGTTAAATAGGTTTGTGCGATGCGTTTGATCGCTGAAGGCATGGTCGCTGAAAACAGTGCGGTTTGATGACCGTCAGGGGTTTCCTGCAAAATGCGTTCGACATCGTCGATAAAGCCCATGCGTAGCATTTCATCGGCTTCGTCTAGGACCAGGGTTTTGAGTTGCGATAAATCGAGCGATCCTTTGTCGATATGATCAATCACACGACCCGGTGTGCCGACCACGACATGGACACCGCGGCGCAGTGCGGAGAGTTGCGGGCCATAACTTTGACCGCCATAAATCGGTAAAACGTGAAAGCCCGGAATGTAGCGCGCGTAAGTCTGAAAAGCCTCGGCCACTTGGATCGCCAGTTCCCGGGTCGGTGCGAGTACCAAGGCTTGCGGTGCGGTTTGGCGTAAATCGATGCGTGACAATATGGGAAGTGCGAAGGCGGCGGTTTTACCTGTCCCGGTTTGCGCTTGACCCAATACATCGCGATTTTCAAGCAGCACGGGAATGGTTGCCGCTTGTATCGGTGAGGGATGTTCGTAGCCCACATCCGTCAAAGAACGGATAATGGCTTCGCTTAAATTGAGATCGGCAAAGCTGATGCTGACGGTGGGGGTAGCTGACATGGGGACTCGCTTACTGTGAGAGGGGGAGGCTCGTTACGCCGGATGCGAACGAATAGTGCGCACAGTTTACTCTCTCAAGCGGCAAGAGGGAAATTCCTTTGTCGAAATGACTCTAAAGATGGGAAATTAA
>JAHFQV010000033.1:14639-34725 GCA_023259175.1 Oxalobacteraceae bacterium
ACACAGAGACACAGAGAAAAACAGGAGTGAAGCAAGGGCAGAAAACAGACAGGCCTCAACGATGTTTGTCTCCGTTTTTCCGCTGTATCTCTGGTCACAGCATGCTGCTTACCTAGGTTGAGAGGTTTTAAGCTTTTTATGTTATTAATTTTAAACAAAGCCCAAATACCGCGAACTGGCGTTGAAATTTTTAAGGTTGGGCAGCAGTTCAAGCAAATTGCTATCTGAAATACCTAGCCATTTCCCTAGTGTTGCTGCGTATTGGTCGACCGAAGTGGTCGGTAAGAGTCGCCCTTGGCCGACATCGTCGTCCCCATTGCTGGCAACTAGGGGTGCGGTACCGTAATAGCGTTGACCATTGACTGCGCCGCCGAGCATAAAATGCATACTGCCCCAACCATGGTCGCTGCCGTCATTATTACCGCTCAAGGTGCGCCCAAAATCGGAAGCGGTGAAGCTGGTCACTTGTTTGGATACCCCCAATTCTATCGTTGCGTTATAGAAGGCGGCCAAGGCATCAGCGACTGTTTTCATGAGTACTGGATGGTCGGTGACCAAGCCATCATGATTATCAAAGCCGCCTAAAGAGACGAAAAATACTTGGCGTTTTTCGCCCAAGGATTTTGCGGTAGAGATCATGCGTGCCACCATTTTGAGTTGATCGCCTAAGCTGTTATTGCTTGGAAAAACGGTGTTGATGACGGGGCCTCCTGCCAGTGCTGCGGTCAGCGTACCGTCGGCATCGATGGAGCGGGCGGTGACGCGGTTATATTCGTTTTCGAATAAATGAACTCGTGGCTGTGTGACTAAATTGCGCAGCGCGTCTGAGCAGGCCGAGGAGCCGTAGAGCGGCGATTTAAGGCCACTAAAAGGCACCGAGCCATTGGGCGTGACTTGATATTGCACCGCCTGTTTTCCTGCCAAATAGACGGCATTACCCGAGACATTGACGCAGGTGAAAGTGGCATTGCTATTGCCACTGACGAACAGGTCACCCATACGCCCACCCCAGCCCGAACTTGCGCCTTCGGGGGAGGATGATTGCCAGACCGATTGTTGATCATTGTGCGAAAATAATTTGGGTGGTAGCGCAAGGCTTTTGTTCTGATATTGGAGTTTGCTGGTGGGTTGAATAAGCGTACCTACGTTGAGTAAAACGCCCATCTTTCCGGCATTAAAAATCGGTAATAGCGGTGCTAATTCTGGTGCTAGGGCATATTGATGCGCGACACCGTTGCGATCCAGTGGCGTTGCGAGTGGGGTTAATATGGTGGAGTTGAGACTCTCACGCTGATAGGCCAAAGAGGGGCGCAATTGTTGATAGGCGTTGTAGTTGGCGACATCATACGGCACGAGCGTATTGGCGTAATCATTGCCGCCGTAAAGAAAGACACAGACGATGGCTTTATAGTCGTCGCTGCCGCTTAAATCAGCGGCCGAGGCTTGCGCCATCGCGGCTAAATTGAGTGCGAAGGGCGTGGCGACACCGGCGGCGGATAAAACAGAGGCGCGCTGCAAAAATGCGCGGCGTGAGGCGTTCAACTTATTTGAGTTGTTCATGATTGTTCCTTCTTCTTATTTGAGCACGATAAATTCGGGTGCAGCGAGCACTAAGGTCAAGGCTGCGTAAATACGTTGATAACGACGACTGTCGCTACCGCTGGCCATGCCATTGATCGCATTGCGTATCAGGTCGCGATTGCTTGATGAAATCTGCTTGGCGGCCAGTATTAGATTAAGTTCATCGACTAAACGCCCCGCATCGTCAGCTAGGCTTAAAAGGCTGCTGTAATCGAGTGTCAGATCGCCCACACCGCGACTACTATTAACGGCAGTTTGCATGAAATTGACGTAGCCCACGACCGAGGATTCACTGACAATTTGCATTTCTGGCGCCACCAATGCGGCGCTGGCAATGCTGGTGTTGGGCGGTACGTAGCCGGGACGGAAATAATTGAAAACGGTGGGTGAGCGCAAGGGACTTTGACCTAGTTTTGTGCCTGCATCGCTGGTATTGCCTAGCCTCCAATCGTCCGCGGGTGACTTCGCATTGAAGGCGCGTGCCCAGGTCAACATGCGTAACATGGGCTCGCGAATTTTTCCAAATTGAGGATTGCTTAAATTATCGCTGCGACGCGCTTCATCGTCGAGCAAAATGGCTTTGATGACGGCTCTTAGGTCGCCTTTACCACCGAGTCCATTATTATTGAAGATGGCGCTCACCCGGCCGACATAGGCCGGACTAGGATTGCTGGTCACTAAACGCTGTATCAACTGGCGCGAAATGAAAGGCGCGACATTAGCGTGTGCGAAAATCACATCGAGGCTCATTTTTAAGGCGAGATCGCCGCTGATACCTGCTGGTATCGTTGCGCCCAAAAATGTTGACGCCCCCGATTCGTGTTTCGAGGCGATTTGGATCAAGGGACGACGATGATAATCTGGCGTGCTGGTATTGCTACCGGTGAGATCAAAATCCCAGCCTGTGAAGATGCGCGCCAAGCCAGTAATGTCGTCGATGGTATAGGTTTCTTGGGCAATGCCATCCTTCATGATAGGCGTGCCGTCGGGGTTGAGCTTGAGTAGCCCGATACTGAATAACTGCATGACTTCGCGGGCATAGTTTTCGTCTGGAAAAGCGCCTGTCACCGCATTGTATTTGGTATTGCCGCGATACGTGAGGTATAAGCTCATGGCGGTGGAAGTGGAAATGCGTTGCAAGACATCGCGATAATTACCGAAGCAATTGGCCTCTAATAGATCTAGGTAATTGGCCGCGGCAAACGCTTTCCAGCCGCCCCCATTGACCAAACCATCGATGCTAATGACGCAAATTTCCGATAAAGCCAAAGTGATGCGCTGGCGCAGGGTATCGGGTGAGCTGATTAATTTGCGCCAAGCGCAAGAATCGAATCCTGCTTGGGAATTATGATAAATCGGATCGTTCATCCCTTTGCTGATTAACCAGTCCCAGCGGCTGCTACTGAGTGGCAGATTAAACTGCTCCTCTAACCAAGCGCTGTAGCCCAAGCTCTGTACGCGCGCAATTTGTTCGCGCGTGGCTCCCATCGATGCCTGACACAAAAAGCGCGCGGCTTCAGCCTCAGAAATTGCCACGATGGCTTCCGGCGGCCCCGCCATCGTCGCTGTGCCTAGCGGTGTGTTCGGGTCGGTTTGACTGGTTTGTCCACCACACGCGGAGAGTAGAGCGCCTACAACTAGGCTCACACCAGCCACTGGCATGCTTGAGCTATTGGCGGTCGTTTCAATATTCGTCAGGTCTTGATCATAGGGCATGATGGTCTCGTTTTAAATGAGGTGGAAATCGATTTGTTTCTGCAATGTCTGCAGCGTAGTGAGTGCCAGTGCCTTGGACAAGCGTCTATTTGTAAGCAAATGTGAGTTCAATTGAGAGCTATATTTTGTGGGCTGTAGGCGTAAAGCGAAGCTTTGTGTAGGAGTAAAAAAAATTCTTGTTACACCTTTTTCGGAATCATCCTAGAAACGGCGGTTGGACGGGTTTGAGTGTGCATTTTTCCGCCCATCTGGCAAGGCGCGACGACGACGCAACCTCCATGTTGATAGGAGGAGGTTACTTCACTGAAGTAACACAAAAGTCCAGATGGGCGGAAAAGTGTGCAATCAAGCCTGTAGCGCGCTCACCGAAATGGTGATCACCATAAAGCGAACAATATGTCGACAAATCAAAAAGTTAAAGACGATCTTGAGCGGTCAACTGCCGTTTTTAGGATCATACAAATGCAGAGTTGAAACGAAAGCCGCATGCTTTGATAAAGCTTTGATACATGCAAAAGTCGTAGTTTGAGGTATCCTTGCCTACTTTTACAGAAACTGAATAATCCGTATGAAGTTGTACACAGAATCAAGAGAGCGTGAGCTGGCCGAGCAAGGCGTAATCGACATTCATATCCGTTTTCGTCCACGTAAGCTCTTATCATTGAGCTTCGTTGTGCTACTTCATGCCTTGTTTTTGTTTTTCTTGTTGAAGATCGGCATCGACATCAAAAATGGTAAGGCCATGCATAATCCGGTGGTCGTGTTTTTTGATAAATTGGTGCAAAACAAACAGGGCGAACCAAAGGCCGCCGAAAAACAGCAGCCACCTACGCCCAAGCCTTCGGAACGCAGCATCACGATTTCCAAACCCAAGGTCTCCGAAGAAGCTGTGCAAACGCCACCGCCTAAGCCGCAGGAGCAAGCCGTGCCTGATATGGCACAGATGATTAAGGCGGCACGGGAACGCAGGCAAGAAAGCGAAACCCAAGCTGCAGCCGAAAATCAGGCAGCGCAGCACGGTGATCGGGGTTTGAGTGCACAGGAAAAAGCCGAGGCCAATGTAAGACATAGCATGGAAAGAGCCAGCGGACAAAGTGGCACCAGCGGCGTTTTTCAAATTGTTTCTAAGAGTGTGCGCATCGGTAGTTTTACCTTCCGCGGTTGGAAAGTGAATACCAATAGCTGGAAACAAACCATAGAAGTGGATGCGGGCTTGGGCGGGGATTTGGATTTAGCGATGGTGCGTAAAATGATAGAGATTATCCGCACCCATTACAAAGGCGATTTTCGCTGGGAATCGCAACGCCTAGGGCGGGTTGTGAATTTGTCGGCGCGGGTGGAAGACAGCGCCGAACTTGAACATTTTATGTTGGAAGAATTCCCAGAATTTGCCAAGCCTAAGCGTTGACTTGCACCGGCGCTGTCGCTGTGGGGATGAGCCGCCACAAGCGCAAACTACGACCTAAAAATACGCCGCTCATTGTGCCCAACAGCGTGGCGCAAACGAACATGAAGTTGGGGTTTTGTAAGCTTGTCGGCTGCGTGGCGCTGATCACGGCGATACTGTATTTCGTGAGGAAAATCGCCAAAATCACCAGCAGCGGAAGGTAACTCCCCTGCACCTGAAATTGTTGCGTTTGGCGGTCGAAAAAAGTGCCTTGTCCAAGACGAAAGCGCTGCACACAAGCGACCATCGCTAAAGATCCAAGCGACCACAGCATCAACGCTTGCAAATGCCAGCCGAAAGTACGGGTCATACTCCACAATGAAAAAGCCGTCATGATGACAGGCAAAATCGCGACCCGCTTTAAACTCAATTGACGATTGCGGGTTTGCGACCATCCCAGTGCGATTAAAACGCATAACAAAATCCAGACTTGAATCGGTGTGTGGGCGAGAATTTGAGCGATCATTTTCGTTTTCCTTAAAAGTGGTGGTGAATGAGTCCGGTCGTGATGGATGTAGTGTGTCAGTTAGCCCGTTGGTGCTCAAGCCATAAGCGATAAGCTAAGGAGAATTCGGCGTGAAACGCAATCCGCAGACGCGAATGGGTGCCTATTGCGCGGGCATCCTCGCCCAGAATTTGTAAATGCAACATCTTTCGCCGCTGGGTTTGGGTTTCATGTCTAAAGACTATTTCCCTTACTGTTGCTAAATTCTTCGAAATCGGATTGAAGTGCTTGGCAATAGTTAACAAATGATTTGATTGCTGCTATTCTGAATGTATTGCATCAAAGAAAGTGCCTTTCTATCGTCTGCTGCCTGTTCATGGGCGCTTTGTCGCCGTGGACAGCGCTAGACCCATTCTTCAGGCACGCAAGTGTGATGTCGCAAAAAGCCGGTGTATGTGCTCGTTTAACCAACCAAGGTTTGGGAAAAATGTTGACCAGTATACGAAGCCGATTGATCATCTTAGTGCTCTTGTTGACCTTGCCGTCGGCAGTCATCTTTGTTTGGATGGTGCATGAGAATCGCACGCTGGCTTTGCAAGAGTCGGTACTGCGTTTGCACGACATTGCCGAGGAAGCTAAACAAAAATTGCAGTCGACGATCATGGACGCGCAGCGACTGCATGCGGCGTTGGTGAGACAAGCCGAAGTTGCTGAACTCCGTACCGAATCGTGTATTAGCCTGCCACTCAATACCAATGGCGAAATGCCAGAATACACCGCACTCTATTTGTATTCCAGCCGAGGTGAGGCAGTCTGCAATCAGGCCACACAATTGGGTGTGACTGTGGGTATGAGCGAAGGCGAACTTCGCAACGCCAAATTTTTCCAACGTGCGCTCAAACAAGAAGGCCTGGTCGTCGAGATTTTGCCGGCGCGAAAAACCAATGAGAAATCCTTCTTAGTGATTGCGACGGCGTTACGTTCGCATAATGCGACACCCAACGGTGTGCTGTTTACGACTTACGAGCTCGATCAATTTTCCGAACAGGTCAATAAGCGGCTTGATCCCGACTTAGCGCGGATAGAATTGAACGATAAATTTGAACGCCTTGTCTACAGCTACCCATTCGAGGTGGCCGCAGATGCTTCGACCGAAAAGCCAAGAGCTGACGCGAGCTCAAATCAGGCGCGACCCCATAATGCTTCGGCGATTTTACAAAGAGTATTGACTGTCAAGCGTGAGGTGGATGTGCTTGATCAAAAAATGTTCAGCTTGCGTATTAAGATCGAACAACCTAATTATTATTTTGCGATACGCAAATCGTTTACCAATATTTGGTATATGGTTTTGGGCTTGGTTGTGATCGGTTTTGTGGCGGCTTGGTGGATAGGCAATCGTTTAATGCTCAAGTCGATACAGTCGCTGGTCGGTGCGGCGATGCGATTTAGCGCTGGCGATTATCAAGCGCGAGTTGGTGCGCCTTATGCCAAACATGAATTGGGGATTTTGGCGCAGATTTTCGATACCATGGCCGAATCTGCAGCGCAAAATATTTCAGATATCGCCGCGCAAAATTCAATTTTGGACTTGCGGGTGCAGGAACGCACAGCCGATTTACTTGCGCAACAGGCGCGCCTTTCGCTTGCACTCGAAGCCGGTCGCTTGGGCATGTGGGATCGGGATCTCATCGCAGAAACGACCACCTCAAGCACCCAGCATGCACGGGTTTTTGGTTACGATAGTCTGCCCGCGGGCTGGAATAGCGAAACCTTTTTGACCCATGTCTACAACGAGGATAGAAATCGGGTCGCAACGGCCTACCGGAACGCGCTTGAAACCGGACGCTTTAGCGAAGAATTTAGAGTGCAGTGGCAAGATGGCAGTATCCATTGGCTCAGCGATATGGGACAAGTGTTTTACGATGCCAATGGCCGAGCTTATCGCATGATCGGTGTGGTTTCAGAAATCACCACCCGAAAATTGCTCGAAGCGAGTATGCGTTCAAGTGAAAACCGTTTCCGCGAGATTTTGGAAACAGCCGCAGATGGCATGGTAATCAGCGATCATCGTGGCGTGATTATTCTCATCAATAAAGAGGCCGAGCGCCTATTTTCCATCGAGCGTGCACAGATCTTGGGACAAGCGGTGGATGAATTATTGCCGCCGAATTTGGAACAAGAAATCGCCGAGAACGATGCCTTGGACTGTGATGACATTATGGTCTGCGGTCAAAAGGCGATCGCATGTCGGCGCGCGGATGGCAGTGAATTTCTGGCGGAAATACAGCTCACCAATATTGAACTCGATGGCCAAACGATGAAGGCCGCGACGATCCGTGATGTGTCGGCGCGGGTGCATGCTGAACGTGAAATTAAACGGCTCAATCGTACCTTGCGTGTGCTGTCCCATTGCAATGAAATTTTGGTGCGTGCCGAAGAAGAACAATTGCTGATCGATACAGTGAGTCAGGCGCTGGTGCAAAAAGGTGGCTACCCGATGGCGTGGATAGGTTTGGTCGGTGAAGAAAAAGGTCCGCTTAAAGTTGCCGCGCTAGCTTACGAGCAAAGCGGGGTTGTCGATCTTGCGACGATACATTGGGGGCAAAGTGCGCCGCAGCTGCAATTGGTGCAAGCCTTGTTTAATGACGGTTGCGCGCAGATGATTTCGCCGCTGACACCAGACTTTCAAATACAGAGCGCGCAAATAGTATTTCACAACGACGATTATGTGAGTCTAATTTTAGTACCTTTGCGTAGTAAGGCCGGCTTGCTTGGCGCACTGGGTTTGTACACCCGTAATCGTGAAGCTTTTGATGCGCAAGAGGTTGAGTTACTACAAGAGTTGGCCGACGATATTGGCTATGGTCTGATGAGTCTGCGTGAGACGGATGTTCGGCATCAATTTGAACGTCGCCTGCATTACCAAGAAAACTTTGATGCCTTGACCGGACTTCCTAGTCGGCGTTTGCTCGCCAATAGACTGGCGCAGGCGATATTGCAGGAGGGACGAAATAATAAACAAGTGGCCATTATTCATCTCACCATCGACCGCTTCCAGTTGATCAATGATAGTTTGGGTCATGCGTTTGGCGACGAACTATTAAAGACTTTGGCGGCACGTTTAAGTACAGTACTCGGAGAGTCCGATACGGTCGGACGATTGTCGTCCTATGATTTTGGCATTGTGGTTGGCAATCTTACTGTGGCCGACGATGTCCGTGTGTTACTGGATCAAATCACGCGAATTCTATCGGATTCATTTACCTATGAATTTACGACCGTGTATGTGACAGCCAGTGTCGGCGTGTCTATTTTCCCCCCTGATGGCGATGAAGCTGAATTACTTTTGCAACATGCCGATGCCGCGATGCTTAGCGCAAAAAATTTAGGTGGCAATGCTTTTCAGTTTTATTCAGCCGATTTGCACGATCAAATGGCACGTCGTATGGCAATCGAAGCCGAGCTGCGCTTAGCCTTGGAACGTAAAGAATTTGAAATGTATTTCCAACCCAAGGTAAGTTTGAAAACAGGTGAAGTGACCGGTGCCGAAGCCCTCATTCGTTGGGAGAACGAGAGTCTAGGTTCGGTGTCGCCAACTGAATTTATTCCACTGGCTGAAGATACTGGTTTGATTTTTGCCATTGGTGCATGGACCTTGGAAATGACATGCCAAAAAATAGGTGAGTGGCGCGCTGCTGGTATTGAGCCGATACCCATTTCGGTGAACCTTTCCGCGCGTCAGTTTAGGCAAGAAAATTTGCTTGAGATGATACAGGCCACCATGGAGCGTTATCAACTCGATCCTGCGCTATTGGTATTGGAAATTACCGAGAGTACCGCCATGGTGAATGTGGAAGGTGGCATCAAGACTTTGACCCGTTTGAAAGAACTGGGCATTAAATTGGCGATTGATGATTTCGGTACTGGCTATTCTTCTCTGAATAATCTCAAACGGCTTCCACTGGATCAACTCAAAATTGATCGCACCTTTGTACGCGACATCACGACCGACCCAGACGATAGGGCCATCTGCTTGGCAATCATTGGGCTGGCGCACACGCTTAAAATGAGCGTGGTTGCAGAAGGTGTGGAGAGCGAAGCGCAAATGAATATTTTGCTGCAACATCATTGTGATGAATTGCAGGGCTTCTTGTTTAGCCAAGCGGTCTCACACGAAGAATTTGCGCAATTACTGAAAGAAAAGCGCTGTTTAAGTTTGCCTGTTGCTCCGGCGGAGAAAGAGCAAACGATTTTATTAGTCGATGACGAGCAAAATATTTTGTCCGCATTAAAACGCTTATTGAGGCGTGATCAATATCGGATATTGACCGCGACTAGCGGCGCGGAAGGCTTGGAAATTTTGGCGCAAAATCATGTGGACGTGATTATGTCCGACCAGCGTATGCCGGGCATGATAGGGGCCGATTTCCTGCGCAGAGCCAAAGAGCTCTATCCTGCGACGATACGCATCATGCTCTCGGGCTATACCGAATTGCAATCAGTGACCGATGCTGTCAATGAGGGTGCAATTTACAAATTTCTGACCAAACCCTGGGAAGATGAGCTGTTGCGCATGCACATACGTGAGGCCTTTAAGCTCAAGAATATTGATGACGAAAATACCGCTTTGAACGAGGCACTCTTGAAAGCCAACGATAATTTGGCCGAAACCAATCGCAAGATTGAAGAGCTCTTAGAGCGCCGGAACGTTCAAATTACGCGCGCCGAAGTGAATCTCAATATTGTGCGTGAAGTATTGCAGAAAATACCCTTTGCGGTAATCGGTCTGGACGACGAATATTTGATTGTTTTCGTCAATGATGCCGCCAGCCGCTTATTTGATGGACGATTTTTGTTGGGTTGCGAATTGCAGGAAGGTGTTCCCGAATTGATGCCGCTTACGCAGGCCATTGATGGTGAAATTGTGCAGCGTCTAAATATCGCGGAAGAAGCTTATCGCGCCATGATCCACCCTATGGGCGGCGCATCCGGCATCGACGACGGAAATGACTTGGAAGTCAGTGGCATGTTGGTTATTTTTCAAAAAGAAAACTCATGATTTAGGTGCTCTTATGCTCGAAGATAATGCGGTTGAAGATATAGCCTTATCGGCCTTCTTGGATGGCAATCCCGTCGCCACTTTCGTGCTCAATCGCGAACATGTGATCACCTATTGGAATCACGCATGCGAACAGTGCTTGGGCTATAAAGCACAGGATATGATAGGCAGTAGTGATCAATGGAAGCCCTTCTTTGAACAGAAACGGCCAGTCCTAGCTGATTTGGTGTTGGACGGTTGCGGAGAAGCTGGCTTTCAGGAATATTACGATGTTGCGATTCGTAAATCCCCGGTGGTGCCGGATGCCTATCAGGTGGAAACACACTTTCCCAAGATAGGCCCACATGGAAAGTGGTTGCAATTTACCGCCGCACCACTGCGCGACAAAGAGGGGAAAATCGTCGGCGCGATTGAAACTGTGGAGGATGTGACGGAAAGGCGTGAGGCCGAAAACGAATTACGTGAAGCGCATGCGTCCTTGGAGCAAGTGGTCGACGTTAGGACCGGCGAATTGGCGAAAGTGAACGCGCAGTTGTTGCAAGACATTGACCAACGGCAGGCTGCGGACGAAGAATTGCGACTGCAAAACAAAGAGCTGACCGAATTAAATGAGAAACTCAAAATGGCGCAAGAGCAGCTCGTGCAATCGGAAAAGCTCGCTTCGATTGGGCAACTGGCAGCCGGTGTCGCTCATGAAATCAATAACCCGATAGGCTATATTTTCTCTAACTTCACCACACTGCAAGACTACCTTTCGGGATTGTTCAAAATCGTCCAAGCCTACCAAGATGCCGAAGCACTCATCGGCGATCCGAAGGTATTGAAGGAAGTCAAGCGCATACGTGAAGAAGAGGACCTCGATTTTCTCAAGGAAGATATTCCTGTGTTGATGAACGAGTCGAAAGAAGGCATCGTTCGGGTGCGGCAAATTGTCCAAGATCTGAAAGATTTTTCGCGCGAAGAACCGAAAGACGAATGGCAATTTTCGAATCTGCATCATGCAATCGATTCGACCGTTAACATCGTCAATAATGAAGTCAAATACAAGGCCGATGTAGTGAAAGATTACGGCGACTTGCCGGACATCGAATGCATGATGTCGCAGATTAATCAGGTTGTGTTGAATATGGTGGTCAATGCTGCGCACGCGATGGGCGAAGAGCGTGGCGAAATCCGCATTAAAACGCGGGTCGATGGCGATATGGTGAGGATCGATATTTCCGACAATGGTTCGGGCATACCCAAAGACGTTTTGCCGCGCATTTTCGATCCATTTTTCACCACCAAACCGGTAGGCAAAGGGACGGGTTTAGGTTTGTCGCTGTCTTATGGCATCATCAAAAAACACAATGGCAGTATCGAAGTGAGCTCGGAAATTGGACAAGGAACGACCTTCCATATCGCCATTCCTTTACGTCAAACCAAGCCATTTGAAGGAGCCGCCGATGAGTGACTTAGCTTCTTCTCTGTCGAAACCTGATGATGCACCAAGCGAAACCTTGTTGTTTGTCGATGATGAGCCCAATATTTTGTCCTCTTTGCGCAGACTTTTTCGCACCAAGGGCTATAAAGTGCTGACAGCCGAGGGTGGGGCTAAAGGTTTGGAAGTGCTGGCGCAGGAACATGTCGATTTGGTCGTGTCGGATATGCGTATGCCAATTATGGACGGCGCGAAATTTCTCGAGCATGTGCGCGAAGGGTGGCCCGATACCGTGCGATTATTGTTGACCGGTTACGCCGATATCCAGTCTATTTTGGACGCGATTAATCGTGGTGAAATTTACCGTTACATCACCAAGCCTTGGGACGATAACGATATTGTTTTAGTGGTTCGGCATGCCTTGGAGCGTAAGGGATTGGAGCGCGAGAAAAAGCGTTTAGAAGGCATCGCGCAAAAGCAAAATGAAGAGTTGAAACAGCTCAATGCCAGCTTAGAAGCCAAGGTTTTGGAACGTACAGCCGACCTGAACAAAGAACGTGAATCGGTGATCGCGGCGAACGACAAATTGAAAGTCAATTTTATTACCTCGATCAAAGTGTTTTCCAGCTTGATCGATATGCGCGGTGGCAATTTATCGGGGCATTCACGGCGGGTCGCGGAATTAGCGCGGAAAATCGCGGTCAAGATGAATATGACGGGCACAGAAGCGCAGTCTGTATTTATCGGAGCCTTATTGCTCGACATCGGAAAAATGGGCTTCTCCGATGAACTATTGGCTAAGCCCGTGGCCAGTATGACGGCAGATGATTTAGGTTTATTTCGTAAGCATACGATACGCGCTGAACAGCTCTTAATGCCTTTGGCCGATTTGCAAGATACCGCTCGAATTTTGCGAGCACAGGCGGAACGTTTTGATGGCGATGGTTTTCCTGACCGTATTTCCGGTTTGGCGATACCCTTAGGTGCACGCATTTTGTCCTTGGCAAGCGATTACGATAATTTACAAATTGGAGCCTTGATGCGTAGGCGACTGCTGCCTGAGGACGCTAAAAAAGCCATCATTGAAAATTCAGGTAAGCGTTATGACCCCGATGTTGTTGCTGCATTTCGCGATGTGACGGGGGATACCGTCACCGATAAAGCACAGGGCGAGATTTCACTTCGTACCGATAAGCTGGAAGTGGGCATGGTGTTAGCGCGTGACCTTGTTTCTAAAGAAGGTCTCATGTTGCTGTCTTCGGATCATATGCTTGATGCGAAATTGATTCAGCAAATCATTGAGTTCGAAACTAAGCACGAGGAACACTTCTTGATTTGGATACGACAGTTAAGGAAAAAATCATGAGACGATTTCTCTTGGTTGATGATGAAGCACCGATACTGAGCGCCTTGCAACGCGCGATCCGACGCATGAAGGACGGCGACGAGTTCGAATTTGAAGTCTTCACCAACCCTTTAGATGCAATCAAACGCTCAGGCGAAGCGCCTTTCGACATCGTGATTTCAGATTTTCGTATGCCACAGATGTTGGGGGTGGATTTTTTGCGCATCTTCAAAGAAGTACAACCCAATACGACCCGATTATTACTGACCGCTTCGACCGAATTTGAGACCATCATCAGCGCAGTCAATGAGGCGCAAGTGTTTAAGTATTTGGTGAAACCTTGGGTCAATTCCGAGCTCGAGGAAAACATAGGGCTGGCCTTGGCGCATCGCGATCAAATACTGGAAGATCAGCGTCTGGCCAATGCTTTAAGGCAGAGCTTGGATCCGCTGTCGGCCGAGCAAAAGGAAATGCGCGCATTAGAGCAAGAAGAGCCTGGCATTACTCATGTGAATTGGGCCCCTGATGGGTCGGTACGCTTAGTTGATAATGAGTGAGGCGAGAATGGAGCCGAACGAAATGGAGTTTTTAGAATTCGATGTGAGCGATGTCGACATCTCATCGAAGGCGGTCATCGCGGCCAACAAAGACCCATTGGTGCGATTGCAATACTTGATCGACAACACCCCCGCCATTATTTATAGCAGTGTTCCGACCGGCGATTTTAAGATGACCTTCGTCAGCAGCAATGCGCAGCGCATGCTGGGCTATGACGCCAATGCCATGGTGGCCGATCCCAATTTTTGGTTTGACCATATTCATCCCGACGATACCGCGGCGATTTTCTCAAGTTTGGCCCTGATTTTTACAGAGGGACAGCGCGCTTACGAATATCGATTCAAACGCAGCGATGGCGTTTATGTGTGGATGCAAGACAGTTTGCGATTGATACGAGACGAAAGTGGAAATCCTTTGGAAATTGTTGGCTCGCTAACCGACATTACCGAACGAAAAAAAATGGAAGAGGCGCTGCAGCAAACTGGCGCAGAACAAAAGCAATTGATTGCCAATTTGCGCGACGCAAAAGAGCAGTTAATTCAATCTGAAAAAATGGCCTCAGTGGGACAACTTGCTGCAGGTATCGCGCATGAAATTAATAATCCAGTTGGCTTTGTGAACTCCAATTTGGGCTCCCTGCAAACCTATACACGCACCTTGCTCGATGTGATTGAGGCCTACAATAAAATCCTTCACATCGCGCCGCTAAACCCCGACATCAAAGCCTTTATTGAGAAAATTCGTAAGAAAGCCGATTTGGAATTTTTGGCGGAAGACATCAACGATCTTTTTCGCGAGTCGCTGCATGGTTTGAAACGGGTGCGCGATATTGTTCAGTCTCTGAAGGACTTTGCACATATCGGCGAAAGTGAGTGGCAAATTTCGGACATTCACCATGGTATTGACAGCACCTTAACCGTGGTCAACAGCGAGCTTGGAAAGACACAAATCGTCAAAGAATATGGCAAGCTACCGCAGATCAAATGCCTCGCTTCCCAGCTCAATCAAGTGTTCATGAACATCATCGTCAATGCGGCTTATGCGGCCACCGATAGCGGCACCATCACGATACGTTCTGGGGCCGATGCCGATTGGGTTTGGGTGTCGATTAGCGACACGGGGCCTGGCATACCGGCGGAAAATCTGAGTCGAATTTTCGATCCGTTTTTCACCACCAAACCGGTCGGCACGGGGACGGGTTTGGGATTGTCCAATTCCTATAACATCATCAATAAACACAAAGGCCGGATTGAAGTGAGCAGCGAAGTCGGTAAAGGCGCTTGCTTCACGGTCTATTTACCGATTAAATCTGCCGATACCAGCGCCTAAGGAAGGGAAAAATATGGTCACAGTGCCCATCGTAATAGACTTTGAAGCCTCCGGCTTTGGGCAGGGAAGCTATCCAATTGAAGTTGGGTTTTCGGGTCGTCATGGTGAGGGTTGGTGTTCGCTCATACGGCCTGAAAAAGAATGGGAGCATTGGGACAGTAGCGCTGAAGAATTACATAAAATTCCACGGGAAATCATTGTTGAACGGGGCAATACCGCGCGCTTTGTGGCCGAGCAGTTGAATTTCTTTTTGGGAGGACAAACGGTTTATACCGATGGCTGGGGACACGACTATGTCTGGATGGCGCGTTTGTACGATGCGGCGGCGCTGAACCCGCAGTTCAAATTGGCCGATCTTTTCGAAATTATCGAAGACAGGCAAATTCCCGAATGGGAAGACACCAAACGCCTGGTGATGAAAGAACTCTGCCTAGCCCGCCATCGTGCCAGCAGCGACGCTCGGGTTTTGCAACTGACTTGGTTGCGAACCCATGACAATAGTCGTTAGGATTTGCATCGCAAACGATTGAGCCGATATTCGCCCATCTATTCTGCGCGGATTCTGGGATAATAGCTGGATGCAAAATCTCCTACATCATCTCAATCCCGAGCAACTCGCTGCGGTGACTTTACCCGCGCAGTCTGCGCTTATTTTGGCCGGTGCGGGTTCGGGTAAAACCCGAGTCCTGACCACCCGCATCGCTTGGCTAATCCAAACCGGACAATTGTCACCCAATGGCGTTCTGGCCGTGACTTTTACCAATAAGTCGGCCAAGGAAATGTTGAGCCGACTGTCCGCGATGTTACCGATCAATACCCGTGGCATGTGGGTAGGTACTTTTCACGGCATTTGTAATCGCCTTTTGCGCGCCCATCACCGCGATGCGGGATTGCCGCAGACCTTTCAAATTCTCGATTCGCAAGACCAGCTCGCTTTCGTCAAGCGTATGCTGAAAGCGAATAATATCGACGATGAAAAATATCCGCCCAAGACCTTGGTGTATTTTATTAACAGCGCAAAAGATCAGGGTTTGCGTTCGGGTGAGGTCGATGCGCATGATGATTTTAGTCGCCGTTTAGCGGAACTCTACGCAATCTACGAACAGCAAACGCAACGTGAAGGTGTGGTTGATTTCGCCGAATTATTATTGCGTACTTATGAGGTTTTAAGTCGCAATCGGGCTTTGCGTGAACATTATCAAGCGCGCTTTCGGCATATTTTGGTGGACGAATTTCAAGATACAAATGACCTGCAATACAAGTGGTTGAAACTGATGGCCGGGTCGCAAGCTGCGGTGTTTGCAGTGGGTGACGACGATCAAAGTATTTACGCATTTCGTGGTGCAAATGTGGGCAATATGGCCGCCTTTGAGCGTGAATTTCAAATCGAGCACTTAATTAAACTCGAGCAAAACTACCGCTCGCATGGCCATATTTTGGACGCGGCCAATCACTTGATCGCTTTTAACACCCAACGACTTGGAAAAAATCTGCATACCGATCAAGGGCACGGTGAACCGATACGTGTCTATGAAGCGACCAGCGATTTATTGGAAGCACAGTGGATGATGGAGGAAGCACGCAGCTTGATACGCGACGGTTCCTTACGCAGTGAGATCGCGATTTTGTATCGTTCCAACGCCCAATCGCGTGTCATTGAACACGCTTTGTTTACGGCGGGTATGCCGTATCGGGTGTACGGCGGTCAGCGTTTTTTTGATCGGGCGGAAGTCAAGCATGCCATCGCCTATTTGCAATTGATGGACAATCCGTATAACGATTCGGCCTTGATGCGCGTGGTGAATTTCCCTACCCGTGGGATAGGCGCTCGCTCCTTGGAACAACTGCAGGATGTCGCGCGCGCGCATCAATTTTCGCTTTATGAAGCGGTGCCGCATGTGAGCGGAAAAGCGGGCGCAAGCTTGGCGCAGTTCGTCAAATTGATAGAGTCTGCGCGCTTTGAAACGCAAAATTTGCCGCTCCCGGAAATGGTGCAAGTGGTGCTCGATTTGAGTGGCTTGATGCAGCATTATCGGAACGAAAAAGAAGGCGCGGATCGGCTAGAAAATTTGGAGCAATTGGTGCAAGCAGCGACACTTTTCGTTTCCGAAGAAGGCTTTTCTTACGATGCGCCCGCCTTGCTCGGGCCGAAAACCCAAGCGCGTGCAGATGCTTTGGTGCTGGAGGATGGCAGCACTATTTTTGATGCCGATGCCGCTTTGCCGACGGTGATGTCACCTTTGTCGGCGTTCTTGTCGCATGCTTCTTTGGAAGCGGGCGATAATCAAGCGCAAGCTGGGCAGGATGCGGTGCAATTGATGACAGTACACGCGGCCAAGGGGCTGGAATTTGATGCGGTATTTTTGGGTGGTTTGGAAGAAGGCTTATTCCCCCACGAAAATAGCAAAGACGATGATGCTGGGGTCGAGGAAGAGCGACGTTTGATGTATGTGGCGATCACTCGCGCGCGCAAACGTTTGTATTTGAGTTTTTCACAGGCGCGGCAATTGCACGGACAGATGCGCTACAACGTGCGCTCACGTTTTTTCGACGAGATGCCAGAAGCCTCGCTTAAATGGTTATCGCCACGCGTACAAGGGCATTGGTTTGGGCAGCGCAAATCGGCCTGGGATGAGTCGCCCGCCGTGCTCGCCAATGAAGCTAATCACATCGCGCACCGCTTTCATCAAGCGCAAAGCGATGTTGGCTGGAAGGTCGGCATCAACGTCGCGCATGCCAAATTTGGCGAGGGTGTGATTATGAAAATCGAAGGTAGTGGCAATCAAGCGCGCGCCCACATCAACTTTGCGAAATTCGGTATGAAGCAATTGGATTTAAGCGTAGCGAAATTGGAGCGGGTTTAGGGTTAGTTTAGGGCTCGTTCAAAGATAATACGCGGTAGTCGTCATGAACTTGGCCATCCCCTTCATCAACACTTTGACCGCTGTGGGCAATTCGCTTGCGCCCAAGTTTTGCGCTGCTGCGCCATGCGCAATTTCGTCTAAGCGCATTTGATCGACAATGGCACGGGACTTTTGGTCTTGTACTGGCAAGCTATCTAGGTGTGAGGCTAAATGCGCCTCGACTTGTTTTTCGGTTTCCACCACGAAGCCCAAACTGGCGGCGTCGCCACAGCGTCCCGCCACTAAGCCACAGGCATAGGCCCCGGCATACCACAAGGGGTTGAGAACGCTGGTGTGTGAATTGAGTTGATGTACCCGTTCGGCACTCCAGGCTAAGTGGTCTTCTTCCTCGATACTGGCGTGAGCTAATTGTGTACTCACCGTTTTGGTCTTGGAAAATACAGCTTGCGCATCGTAGAGTGCTTGCGCGCACACTTCACCCACATGATTGACACGCATCAAGGCCGCGCTATGCTTTTTTTCGCCTGGACCAAGTGGACTTTCTTCGGCTTTGTTGCCGGGCGAGGGTCGGCTGGCGCGGGCTTGACCAGTGAGTACCCGTAAGCTACGGTCGAAGCGAATGATTGTTGCATCGAGGGTCATTTTTTCTGAGGCCTTAAACTTGATAAAAAACTTATAAATCGACCCGAAATTGTAGTCGAAAAGCAGGATTTCGTGGATTTTTTGAGCCGCTCCCAAGTACTAGCATCGTGATATATTTAACCATATAAATTATTAAAAACACCAAAATCGTTGTAGGTATGCCACATAATTTGACATTATTTGAAGGAAAAGTCGAATTCTTTGACGACAAAAGGATGCAATTTAACGCAATGCCACTTAGTATACACAGCTAAAAGCCGCCATGCTAAATTTACACGAGCCGGCGAGAAGAGACCACCACGAACGATTGATATTAAATTTATAATTATTATTGGTCAAAATATTTATTAACCTTTGGAGAGTTTTTCAATGAAAAAATCACTGATCGCTTTTGCTGTACTGAGCGCATTTGCATCTGCAGCATCTGCACAATCTTCTGTTGTTTTGTACGGTATTATCGATACATCGACATCCATCATGTCTAACCAAACAGCCGCTGGCGGTAAAAAGCTGTCCATGGAAAACAGCAATTTGACACCATCCCGTTGGGGCATCAAGGGTTCGGAAGAGTTGTCCGATGGCATGAAAGCCAACTTTAACTTGGAAAGTTCTTTGAATGTTGACACAGGCATGACGGGTGCAGCAGGTTCTAGTTTGTTCGACCGCACAGCAACTATCGGTTTGTCAGGTGCCTTCGGCTCCTTCAATGCTGGTCGTCAAACAAGTTTGGCTTATGACACCATCATCCAAGTTGATCCAACTGGTTTTGCTCATTTGGGTTCTAATCCTAACGTTCAATTAGGCGCGATGGGCAATGCGATGTACAACACGCATGGTTCTAGCAATGGCGCAACAGCAGCTGCGCGTCAAAACAATTCTATCAAGTACACTTTCCCATCCGTATTGGGTGGTGTTTCTTTCGCAGCGATGTATGGTTTCGGCGAAAAAGCGGGCGATACTATCGCTAGCAGCTATGCTGGCGCGTCTGCGAGCTACTCTGAAAACGGCATGACAGCAGTTTTCTCCTACGGTCAAATGCGTGATGCAGCGAACAACTCCACTTTGCGTTCATACACAGGTGGTGTGAAGTTGGCAGCGGGCACTGACTGGACAGTTAAAGTGTCCTATTCTGAAAACGAAGTGAACGTGTCCACACGTACAATCTCCGTTTTTGGTGTTGGTGCTGATTACGCTTTGTCACCTACAACAACATTAACTGGCGCTTACTACGCTAACCGTCGCTCTGGCGACATGCAAGGTAAAGCAGACCAATTCGTTGGTATCGCTAAATATGCATTCAGCAAACGTACTTCCGTTTATGCTTCTGTTTCCTACGCAAAAGCTGACACAGTTCAAGCTAAAGATACAGACATGGGCTTGTTCATCGGTGCTGGCAACAAAACAGCAACACGTACAGTGGTTGGTTTGAGCCACGCATTCTAAGCTAGTCTTATCATGCTTAGAACTTCGGTTCAAAAAAAAACTGCCTTCGGGCAGTTTTTTTTTGTGCCAAGCCACAAGAAAAAAGATTTGAACTTAAGTTTTCAAACTCAGCTCTAATGATTTCCCACCCGCACTTACTTCCCCGCTTCATGAAATTCATCGCCTCAATATTTGCTCTGTTCCTCGTTGTATCCACCTCGGCATACGCTAATTTTCATGCGAAGTATGTGAGGGACG
>JAHFQV010000127.1 GCA_023259175.1 Oxalobacteraceae bacterium
ACAGAGACACAGAGAAGTTCATGAGAACTTCATAAAGTTACAACGGCTAACGCAAAAAAACATACCAAAATTCGCTCTCTCTTGCTTATCCTCTGTGCCTCTGGTCGCAGCATGCCGCTTACCTATGTTGAGCGGTTTTTGGTTTTTTTATTCATGCAATCGCCCTGAATGGAGGCTAATAGGTGCTTGCGGAGGATTTTAAAACAAGTTATACTGCAAAGCTGTACAGAATTTTGCGGCGCGGCCATGTAGGTAATGAAACTTACATCTTGAACCCGTCGCGTTGACCACGTTTAGGAAATCTCATGGCAAATACCGCACAAGCACGCAAACGTGCTCGTCAAGCAGTTAAACAAAATGCACACAACTCTAGTCAGCGTTCGACTTTGCGTACAGCGATCAAAGCTGTTCGTAAGGCGATTGAAGCTGGCGATAAAGCTGCTGCTGCAGTGATCTTTCAAAATTCCGTTTCTACGATTGATCGTATCGCGGACAAGAAAGTCATTCACAAGAACAAAGCAGCTCGTCATAAGAGCCGTTTGTCCGCTGCATTGAAAGCCTTGGCTTAATCAATTCTGTAGTTCTGAATTAGTTCTGAATTAGTTCGGAATTGCTACTGAATTACTTCTGTTAGAGGCTGGCTAGGCACTTCTGTATTGCTACTAAGTGCAAGCAAGTTATCTTGTCAGTATTTGCTTAAATTGCGCGTTCGCGTGGTCTAAGTTGAAATTCTGAGATGAAAACAAAAACCGCAATGTTTATTGCGGTTTTTGTCGTTTGTGACGCGCAGTTTCTTGCTGTGATGGCGTTTTTTTGCGTCTTTCCCTTGTTCCGTAGTGCTGAGAGCGTCAAGCCATAATTTCCATGTGCTCACCCGGCATGATTGGATGGCTGGCCAAGCTGTATTCCCCAATTGCAGTGCGTATCAGCCTGAGTGTAGGAAGTCCCACGGCGGCGGTCATCCGTCTCACTTGGCGATTTTTTCCTTCCGTTAAAATCAAGCATAGCCAACTAGTTGGTATCGATGCCCTGTACCTGACAGCGGGTTCACGTGACCATAGCCACTGAGGTTCTTCTACCTGCATTGCTTTGCAGGGTAATGTCGTGAAATCGCCTAAATCCAGCGCGCCCTGCAGCCGTAAAAGTTGTTCAGGGCTGGGCTCGCCTTCCACTTGCACTAAATACGTTTTGCTTTCCTTCCAGTTGGGATGGCTAATTTTGTGTTGAAGCTTGCCATCGTCGGTTAATAAGACTAAACCTTCACTGTCCGCGTCAAGGCGACCTGCCGGATAAATATTCGGGATGTTGAGGTAATTGGCGAGCGTGACGCGGCTAGGATGTGGTGAAAATTGACACATCACATCGTAGGGTTTATTAAAAAGGATGAGTTTCATGCCGAGCGTGATTCTTTTGGTCTAGGCTGCGGATTATAAGGGAAGAAGTCCACAATGCGACCGTTTCTAGAATCGCAAACTGAAGAAAAGCCGCCGTTGTATATTTGTATGCCGGCTAGGTGAATGTTGCTGTCGCAAAAGGATGGCATCAAGTAAAATTGTAGTGCATAATACGAAATGGTGGTCTTCTGTCTTATATAAGAGTATCTGGAGGCGTTCTTTTTTGATGACGTTTATCCGAACTTTGGCAAGAAGCAGGGGACATGTTACAGATTTAGTGAGGCTAGTCGAAACAAACCGTTTCGATCACTCGTATCCATGGAGAAAGCGATGTATCAACACATTAAAGTGCCGGCCGAAGGTCAAAAAATCACCGTCAATGCAGACTTTTCATTGAACGTGCCTGAAAATCCAATTATTCCTTACATCGAAGGCGATGGAACGGGTGTCGACATTAGCCCAGTCATGATCAAAGTGGTTGATGCGGCTGTCGCCAAAGCTTACAGTGGCAAGCGCAAAATCAGCTGGATGGAAATTTTCGCAGGCGAAAAATCTACCAAAGTGTATGGTCCCGATGTTTGGTTGCCCGAAGAAACTTTGGCTGTCTTAAAAGATTACGTGGTGTCCATCAAGGGTCCATTGACTACTCCGGTTGGCGGCGGTATTCGCTCCTTGAACGTGGCCTTGCGTCAAGAGTTGGATTTGTACGTTTGCTTGCGCCCAGTACGTTATTTCAAAGGCGTTCCTTCGCCAGTGCGGGAGCCAGAAAAAACAGACATGGTGATCTTCCGTGAAAATTCTGAAGACATCTATGCTGGTGTGGAATTTGCGCAAGGTACGGATCAAGTCAAGAAATTGATCAAGTTCTTGCAAGACGAAATGGGCGTAAAGAAAATCCGTTTCCCAGACACGTCTGGTATCGGCATTAAGCCAGTTTCTATCGAAGGTACCGAGCGCTTGGTACGTAAAGCGATCCAGTACGCCATCGATAATGATAAGCCTTCTGTGACCATCGTTCACAAGGGAAATATCATGAAATACACCGAAGGTGGTTTCCGTGATTGGGCGTATGCCTTGGCGCAAAAAGAATTCGGCGCGGAGATGATTGATGGCGGCCCATGGTGCAAATTTAAGAATCCTAAGACCGGCAAAGAAATCATCGTTAAAGATTCCATTGCGGATGCATTCTTGCAGCAGATTCTATTGCGCCCAGCTGAATACAGCGTGATCGCAACTTTGAACTTGAACGGCGATTATATCTCTGATGCTTTGGCCGCACAGGTAGGTGGTATCGGCATCGCCCCAGGCGCTAATTTGTCGGATTCGATTGCGATGTTTGAAGCCACCCACGGCACAGCACCCAAGTACGCTGGTAAGGATTACGTGAATCCAGGTTCGCTGATTCTTTCGGCAGAAATGATGTTGCGTCACATGGGTTGGTTTGAAGCGGCTGATTTGTTGATCTCGTCCACAGAAAAAGCCATTACCGTGAAAAAAGTGACTTACGATTTCGCCCGCTTGATGGAAGGTGCGACGCAAGTGTCTTGTTCGGGCTTTGGTGACGTAATGATAGAGAATATGTAAATAAATCCAATTCTCGGGCGCAGCTCGTTGTTGCGAAGCCTCGCAATACTTAGGTATTGCTATGTTTCGCGCCTAGATCTGCATCCCTATAATTGAATTTCTCGATACTTAAAACGGAAGTTTGTAATCCAATTCTAGCGCGCTATCTGCGTTGCAAATCGTCGCAATGCGATCATTATTCAGCCCGCTATGATAAGGACAGCAAACACACTTTTTTTCGTCATACCGGACTTGATCCGGTATCCAGAATTCACCTTTAGGGGCGTCTAACTGGATGCCGGATCAAGTCCGGCATGACGCTTAAGGAAGCCTTCGTACTTAAAAAATGGATGTTTCATAGAGGCTAAATAGTTACGCAATACTTGTGTTTTGCTGTGCTTTACGCCTTGATCTGCATCCCTATAATTGAATTTCTCGATACTTAAAACGGAAGTTTGTAATCCAATTCTAGCGCGCTATCTGCGTTGCAAATCGTCGCAATGCGATCATTATTCAGCCCGCTATGATAAGGACAGCAAACACACTTTTTTTCGTCATACCGGACTTGATCCGGTATCCAGAATTCACCTTTAGGGGCGTCTAACTGGATGCCGGATCAAGTCCGGCATGACGCTTAAGGAAGCCTTCGTACTTAAAAAATGGATGTTTCATAGAGGTTAAATAGTTACGCAATACTTGTGTTTTGCTGTGCTTTACGCCTTGATCTGTCTCTCTATTATTGAATTTACGCGCCGTCTGTATTGGTGCTAAAAAAAGCCGACTTCGTGTCGGCTTTTTATTTGGATTTTTCAAACTTTGCAGACATAAAAAAACCCGCCGTAGCGGGTTTTAAGTCAGTACAAAACTAATTAAGTTGGGTTCTGAATGTTTGAAGCTTGCTTGCCTTTTGGACCCTGCGTCACCTCAAATGCGACTTTTTGACCTTCTTTCAAAGTCTTGAAGCCATTCATTTGGATAGCGGAGAAATGTGCGAACAAATCTTCACCACCATCATCAGGAGTGATAAAACCAAAGCCCTTGGAGTCATTGAACCATTTAACGGTACCTGTTGCCATAATACGTCTTTCAAATATAAGCTAATCACACGAGCCGAAAAAGCAAGAAAACTAAAAAGCTGACTTTCTTAACCTGCCCACTCCATATTGATAATACAAATAAACTAAGTTAACTATCAATAAATAACATTCTTGGCGGAAAAAAAAGTAAAGTCAAGAAAATTTGGATTTCGCGCTGTCATTGTTGTTTTTTTACGCGAAAAAAACGGACTTGATGTATAGAATTTCATCACCATCTATCGAACCAGAGCTTATTCAAAATGAGCCTAGACAATGTAGTATTCGTTTCGCCATGCAGTAGGACTGGCGCTCGTTTCGACATATGTTAGCGCAATTTTGCTCAGGTCCTACAGAAATCAACAAGTGCGCCGAAATCAAATAAGCGGTGTCGATTTCGGTTTGAAGTAAAGCACCATCAGTTTTGCTGCTCAATTTCTTGAAATGAGTCGCGTAATTTCGGATTATCGTAACACAGTATTTCTACAAACTTCGATGTGCGTATCGTATCTGCACAATCGTGAGAAAAAAATCGATGGTCGTCTTTAGCAAGAGCGACTTTTATTTTAATAAATGTTGACTCCGAGGATGTTCAACGTACTAGAATAGATGTATGGGAACGAAGCACGAAAACAGCACGGTACTAGAAAAACAGGCACAAAAACTCAAGCCACCTTCTATGTATCAAGTCGTATTGTTGAATGATGATTACACGCCGATGGAATTTGTGGTCGCGATCATCCAAGAATACTTTAATAAGGACAGGGAAACCGCGATGCAGATTATGTTAAAAGTGCATTTGGAAGGACGAGGCATTTGCGGTGTCTATTCGAAAGATGTCGCTTTGACGAAAGTGGAATTGGTTTTAGCGCACGCTAGGCAGGCAGGACACCCGCTGCAATGCGTGATGGAGGAAGTATGATTGCCCAAGAACTGGAAGTAAGTTTGCACATGGCCTTTGTCGAGGCACGGCAGGCTCGTTATGAATTCATCACAGTCGAGCACTTGCTATTGGCCTTGCTTGACAATCCTTCTGCTGCTGAGGTGATGCGGGCTTGCGCCGTTAATATCGAAGATTTGCGCAAAACTTTGACAAATTTTATTTCGGATAACACGCCTACCGTGCAAGGTACGGGCGAAGTCGATACGCAACCTACATTGGGTTTTCAACGCGTGATACAGCGTGCCATTATGCATGTGCAATCGGCATCGAATGGTAAGAAAGAAGTGACCGGTGCCAATGTGCTGGTGGCGATTTTTGGCGAAAAAGATTCGCATGCGGTGTACTACCTGCATCAGCAAGGCGTGACTCGTTTGGACGTAGTGAATTTTATTTCGCATGGTGTACGCAAAGACAATCATCAAGAGCCGCAAAAATCTTCCGAAGGTGTGGAAGATGGTCATGGTGAAAATCAGGCAAAAGAAAATCCGCTGGAACAATTCACTCAGAATTTGAATAAAGCTGCAGCAGAAGGCAAGATTGATCCTTTGATCGGACGCGAAAGCGAAGTGGAGCGCGTGATTCAAATTCTCTGTCGCCGTCGTAAAAATAATCCTTTATTGGTTGGCGAAGCAGGTGTTGGAAAAACCGCGATTGCCGAAGGCCTTGCATGGCGTATCACACAAAACGACGTGCCCGATATTTTGCAAGCGGCGGTGGTGTATTCGCTGGATATGGGATCTTTGCTGGCCGGGACAAAATACCGTGGCGATTTTGAATTGCGTTTAAAAGGCGTGCTGAAACAATTGAAGGATACGCCTGACGCGATTTTGTTTATCGACGAAATTCATACCATTATTGGCGCAGGTTCGGCCTCAGGTGGCACGATGGACGCGTCGAATTTACTGAAGCCCGCCTTGTCCAACGGGCAGCTTAAGTGCATCGGTGCGACGACTTATACCGAATATCGCGGGGTTTTTGAGAAAGACCATGCCTTGGCGCGGCGTTTCCAAAAAGTCGATGTCAATGAGCCGACGGTCGAACAAACAGTGCAAATTTTGCGCGGTTTAAAAACGAAATTTGAAGAGCATCATAACGTCAAATATTCAGCAGCGGCTTTGACCACCGCCGCCGAATTATCTGCACGCTTTTTGAATGACCGGCATTTGCCTGACAAAGCGATAGACGTGATCGACGAGGCCGGTGCTGCACAGCGCATTTTGCCGAAATCTAAGCAAAAGAAAACTATAGGTAAGGCTGACATCGAAGACATTATTTCGAAGATCGCCAGAATTCCACCTCAGACCGTGAATCAAGATGATCGTACCAAGTTGCAGACCATTGATCGCGATCTAAAAAATGTCGTGTTTGGGCAAGATCCCGCAATTGAAGCTTTGGCTTCGGCCATTAAAATGGCACGGGCGGGCTTGGGTAAGACCGATAAACCGATTGGCTCTTTCTTGTTCTCCGGTCCAACTGGCGTGGGTAAAACTGAGGTTGCGAAACAACTGGCCTTTACGATGGGTATTGAGCTGATTCGTTTTGATATGTCCGAATACATGGAGCGCCATGCGGTGAGCCGTTTGATCGGCGCGCCGCCGGGCTATGTAGGCTTTGATCAAGGTGGTTTATTGACTGAAGCAATCACCAAGAAGCCGCATGCGGTTTTGCTCATGGACGAAATCGAAAAAGCGCATCCGGATGTGTTCAATATTCTGCTGCAGGTCATGGATCATGGCACCTTGACCGACAACAATGGACGCAAGGCGGATTTCCGTAACGTGATTATCATCATGACGACCAATGCAGGTGCCGAGAGTTTACAAAAAGCCTCGATCGGTTTTAACAGTAATAAACAAGCGGGTGATGAAATGGCCGACATCAAACGGATGTTCACGCCTGAATTCCGAAATCGTCTAGATGCCATCATTAGTTTCCGTTCTTTGGATCAGGAAATTATTTTGCGTGTCGTCGATAAATTCCTCATGCAACTGGAAGAGCAATTGCATGAGAAAAAAGTGGAAGCGATTTTCAGCGATGACTTGCGTAAATTCTTAGCGAAAAAAGGCTTCGACCCCTTGATGGGCGCAAGACCCATGGCACGCCTGATTCAGGACATGATACGAAAAGCCTTGGCCGATGAACTTTTGTTTGGTCGCTTGGTCTCAGGTGGACGTGTCTTGGTTGATCTTGATGAGAAGGAGCAGATTAAGCTCGAATTTTCAGAAGGCGACACCCCCGCTGCAAGTGCTTCGCAAGAGGTGGTCGAGGTCGAGTAAATTTCCTCTCCGAAGTCAAGTTGCAAAAGCCCAGCATAGTCTGGGCTTTTTTATTAGTGCTGCCAGGCTTTTGTAGGCGCATAAATTAAGGGTGGTTTGCATACGCTTCCTCCAGTATACTGGGCCACTTTATTACCTTGTATTCGCTCGACAAACACAAAATTGGATACTTCATTGGGAAGAAATCCGATACGAACAAAGAAAGCGCTCACCATGAAAAAACGCCTCAATCTCACGACCTACATCATCATCGGATTACTGCTGGGTATCGTTGTTGGCTATCTAGTGAATCAGAATATGAGCAAGCCAGCGGAATTTTCTGAAAACATATCTTTGGTATCCACCGTATTTTTGCGACTCATCAAAATGATTATCGCGCCCTTGGTGTTTGCGACACTGGTGGTGGGAATAGCGAAGATGGGAGATGCAAAAGAAGTTGGGCGTGTTGGCGGCAAGGCTTTGGGCTGGTTCATATTGGCATCGCTGATCTCGCTCACTTTAGGCATTATCATGGTGAATTTTTTTCGACCTGGTGATGCCATGCATGCCTTACTGCCTGCAAGTGATGCAGTTTCAGGCATTACGACAAGCAATCTGAGTATGAAGGAGTTTGTAACGCATTTGGTGCCATCGTCCATCATTGATGGCATGGCCAAAAATGAGATTTTGCAAATCGTTGTGTTTTCAATTTTTTTTGGAACCGCCGCCGCAGCGGTGGGTGAGCGTAGTAAGCTCTTGATAGACGCGATTGATGGTGTCGCACACATCATGTTGAAAGTGACGGGCTACGTGATGAATTTTGCGCCAGTGGCCGTGTTTGCTGCGGTCTCCGGCGTTATCGCTAAGAGTGGCTTGGGTGTGCTGGCGACGTATGGCGTGTTTATGTCGGAATTTTATTTTTCGATTTTCTGTCTATGGCTGGTCTTGATTTTTATCGGCTACCTATTCCTAGGAAAACGCGTGGCCGGATTACTGCGTGAACTACGTGTTCCTACTTTATTAGCTTTTTCCACTGCATCTTCTGAAGCTGCGTTTCCTAAAACGTTGGAAGGTCTTGAGCGTTTCGGTGTGAAAAACCGTATTGCGTCTTTTGTTTTGCCTTTGGGCTATTCGTTTAATTTAGATGGTTCGATGATGTACTGTACGTTCGCGAGTATCTTTATTGCTCAAGCTTATGGCATTGAATTGGCGCTAGGGACACAAATCACGATGATGTTGGTGTTGATGCTGACATCTAAAGGTATGGCGGGTGTGCCACGCGCTTCTTTGGTGGTAATAGCCGCAACCTTATCTCAGTTCCATATTCCAGAGGCGGGGCTTTTGCTTTTACTCGGTATCGACCACTTCCTAGACATGGCACGCTCCGCTACTAATGTGATTGGTAACGGTTTGGCGACTGCGGTGGTAGCGAAATGGGAAGGGGAGTTGGGCGAGCATGTGGAAGGCGAGCTTTCAGATCAGAAATTGCCCTAATGCTGAAATAGAATTTATATTTACCTGGAATTTATCTGACGAATGCTGGTCTAAAAACGCTGATGACACCATCGGCGTTTTTTTTAAATTGCGCGCATGAGCGCTCCAAAATTAAATTGAGGGAAGAACGATGAAACGACTTGATCCTATGCCGCGTTCCGTCTTAGCGACGGTTTTTTTATGTCTGATGTTTTGTACTCCCTTGTTTGCGCAAGACGCTGCCCGATTGAGTTTGGAGCAAATAATGGCGCATCCCGATTGGATAGGAATTGCGCCTGAACGCCCCTATTTTAGTCAAGATGGGC